>DATCQX010001136.1:0-8567 GCA_036569285.1 Streptomyces sp. | reverse complement strand
CCTCCAGGCGGCGGATCTGCTGGCTCAGCGGCGGCTGGGCGATGCCCAGGCGGGCGGCGGCATGGCCGAAGTGGAGTTCCTCGGCGAGCACGACGAAGGCGTGCAGTTGCGGCAGGGGGAGTTCGGGGCGCTCCATACGCCTAGAGATATCAGGTGATGCATGCGGTCGTATTAGACGTATCGATGCCTGCCGCCTAGCGTTCGGCGCATGACAGAGCGACGTGCGGTCCTCAGCGGCTCGGCCTTCGAGGAGCGGATCGGTTACGCACGTGCCGTGGTCGACGGCGACTGGGTGCACGTGTCCGGGACGACCGGGTTCGACTACGCCACGATGACGATCTCGGACGACGTGGTGGAGCAGGCCGAGCAGTGTCTGCGCACCATCGGGGCCGCGCTGGAGGAGGCGGGATGTGCCTTCGCGGACGTGGTGCGCGTGCGGTACCTCCTGCCCGACCGCGAGGACTTCGAGCCCTGCTGGCCGGTCCTGCGCCGCTGCTTCGGCGAGGTGCGGCCGGCCGCCACGATGCTCGTGTGCGGTCTCGCCGACCCGCGCATGAAGATCGAGATCGAGGTGACCGCACGGCGGCGCACCCACCGCCCGGAGGCTCCCGCCCTGCCCGTCGCGGCGCACGAACCCCCTTACTACGCGGTCGTCTTCACCACCGTCCGCACCCCTGAGCAGGGCGGCTACAGCGAGACCAGCGCACGTATGGAGGACCTGGTGAAGGGCGTCCCCGGGTATCTCGGGATGGACCACGCGCAGACCCCGGGCGGGCTGGGCATCACCGTCAGCTACTTCCGCGACGCGGACGCCGTCACGCGGTGGCGGACCGACGTGGAGCACCGCGCGGCGCAACAGCGCGGGCGAGCCGAGTGGTACGAGAGCTACACGGTGCATGTGGCGAAGGTGGAACGGAGCAACGGGTTCACGCGGGCGGAGGGTTCGTAGAGGTTCGGCTGGAGGGCGGCTCCCTCACGGAGCAGGGAGCCGGTGCCGTCCCGCGGGTTCTACCGCGCGTCGAGCGCCTCCATCCCGGCCGTCGCGGTGACCGCCGTCTCCGTCCTGCGGGTCCGGAGTCCGACGGCGACGAGTACGGCGGTCGTGAGGATGACCGCCGTCTCCACGGCGAGGACCGTGTGCAGGCCCGTCAGGAGGTCCCGGGAGGTGGTGGCGAGGACGCCGAGGAGCGGAATGCCGACGGTGATGCCGACCTGCTGAGTGGAGGTGACCAGGCCGGTCGCCAGGCCCTGTTCCGAGTCCGGTACCCCGGACGTGACCGTCAGGCCGTAGGAGACGATCGCGCCGAGGTGGCACACGCAGGCCAGGGAGACGGCGGCCGTGGCGAGCCACACCGACCAGCCGCCGGTGTCCAGGCCCAGCAGCGCCCCGGTCAGGACGCCCTGCCCGGCGAGCGAGCCCACCAGCGTGCGGCGGGCGCCGAAACGGCCGATGACCTTGGGGGCGCAGGCCCCGGCGAAGGCCGAGAGCACGCCCGCCACGCCGAAGATCAGGCCGGTCTGGAAGGCGGACAGCTCCAGGGTCTCCTCGAAGTACAGGGTGAGCACGAACACCACCGTCGACATCATCGAGAAGGTGACCAGACCACCCAGGTTGCCCCAGGCCACGGTGCGGCGGCGCAGCATCGGCAGGGAGACCAGCGGGGCCTCGGTGCGGGATTCGACGAGGACGAACGCGGTGAGCAGCGCCAGGCCCGCGACCGAGCTGGCGACGACGTCGGCGTGGCCGAAGCCTCGGTCGGCGGCCGTGGACAGGGCGTAGATCACCGACAGGAGACCGCCGGTGACGGTGACGGCGCCGGGGACGTCCAGGCGCGGGCGCTCGGGGGTGCGGGACTCGGGGAGCAGGCCGGGGGCCAGGGGCAGGACGATCAGTGCGAAGAGGGCGAGCACGCCCATGGTGGAGCGCCAGCCGAGTACGTCGGTCATGACCCCGCCGGCGACCATGCCCACGGTGAAGCCGAGCGAGAGCAGCGTGCCCGAGATGCCGAGAGCGCGGTCGCGGGCCGGTCCCTCCGGGAACTCCGTGGTGAGCAGGGACATCCCGGTCGGGACGATGGCCGCCGCGCCGATCCCCTGCAGCGCCCGTCCGGCCAGGAACGACGCCGGATCCCAGGCGAGGGCCGCCAGCACCGAGGCCGCGCCGAACAGGGCGAGCCCGCTCAGGAACAGCCGTCGACGGCCGTACAGGTCGCCGATGCGGCCGAACAGGAGCAGGAATCCGCCGGACGGCAGCGCGAACGCGGTGACCGCCCACTGCAACGCCGACCGGCTCATGCCGAGGTCCGCGCCGAGGACGGGCAGCGCCACGTTCAGCACGGAGAAGTCGAGGGCCACCATGAACTGGGCGGCGCACAGGACGAACAGGACGAGTTTGTCTCTCGTCGACAAGCGAGGGGCGGGGGTGGTGTCGATCTGCATGGGCAAGAGCCTGCGGCCCGCGGAATAGCCGTGGGGAGTGGCAAGTTGTCCTGGTGGTGGCACCACCAGGACACGAGGAGGACCGGTCCATGTCGGGGGACACGCCCAAGGAGCGGCGGCGGAGTGAGCTGCGCGAGTTCCTGATGAGCAGGAGGGCCCGGGTCACCCCGGCGCAGGCCGGGCTTCCGGACGGCGGCGCGCGTCGCCGTACCCCGGGGCTGCGCCGCGAGGAGGTCGCGGTGCTCGCGGGGGTCGGCGTCTCCTGGTACCAGTGGCTGGAGCAGGGCCGGAACATCTCGGTCTCCCCGCAGGTCCTCGACTCCGTCGCCGGTGTCCTGCGGCTGAGCAACACCGAGCGCCGCCATCTCTATGTCCTCGCCGGGATGCACCCGCCCGTGCCCGAGGTCGAGCCGGACAAGCAGGGGCACATCTGCGAGGGGTTGCAGCGGCTGATCGACACGTGGATGCCGTATCCGGCGCACATCATGGACCGCTACTACAACGCCGTCCTGTTCAACGACGCCGCCACGACGGTCCTCGGGATGCGGCCCGGCATCACCCAGAACTGCCTCGTCGACTTCTTCACCGACCCGATGTACCGCTCCCGCTCCCAGAGCTGGGAGCAGAACGCGCGCACCGTCGTCGCCCAGTTCCGGGCCGCCTGCCTGGACAGCCCCGACGACGAGGGCTTCCACGCCGTCGCCGCCGAACTGAAGTCCGCGAGCCCCGAGTTCGCCGAACTGTGGGAGCGACGCGACATCGAGGAGGCCGGCCAGATCCGCAAGGAAATGACCCACCCCCTGCTCGGTCTCCTGTGCTTCGAATCCAGCGTGATGAAACTACCGGCCCGCCCCGACCTGTCGATCGTCCTGCACACCCCCCTGGACGAGGCGAACACCGCGAGCAAACTGCAGTGGCTGGCGTCACCGGAGGGGCGGCGCGGGGCGATGTATCCGGTGGCGGGGTAGCGGCGGTACCGCCTCGTGCTCCTTGCGTCTTCCCGGACGCAGGTCACTCCGTCACGGGCAGGCACTCCGCCAGCAAGTCGACGACATCGCGCCAGGCTCGTCGGGCGTGTTGTGGGTGGTGGGCGACGCCGGGGACTGTGGAGTGGGTGACCGGTGGGTGGTGGAAGGCGTGGAGGGCGCCGCCGTAGGTCGTGAGGCGCCAGTCGATGCCGGCGGACTGCATCTCGGCGGTGAAGGCGTCTCGTTGGGCGGGGGGCATGATCGGGTCTTCCGAGCCGACGCCGGCCCATACGGGGCAGCGGATGCGGGCTGTGTCGTCCGGCCGGCCTGTTGTCAGCCCGTTGACTGTTCCGATCGCGCGCAAGTCGGCGCCGTCTCGGCCGAGTTCCAGGCTGACGGCGCCGCCGGTGCCGTAGCCGACGGCGGCGATCCGGTCGGGGTCGGTCCGCGGTTCGGCGCGCAGTACGCCGAGGGCCGCGTGGCCGATGGCCCGCATCCGGTCGGGGTCGGCGAGCAGGGGCAGGCACCGGGCCAGCATCTCCTCGGGGTCGCTCAGATAGCGTCCGCCGTGGAGGTCGAAGGCCAGCGCCACGTAACCCAGTTCGGCGAGGGCGTCGGCCCGGCGGCGCTCGACATCGCTGAGTCCCATGCCCTCTGGTCCGAGCAGCACCGCTGGACGGCGGCCGGCGCCGGCCGGGAGCGCGAGGTGGCCGACCATCGTCAAACCGTCGGCCGGGTACTGGACCGTACGCGTCGTCAACGTCGTCATCGTCGTCACGAGACCGGACTGTAGTGATCGTCGGGCCCGGCGCTGCCGGCGTTCTGCTGCGGGCAGAGCGGCGCGGGTGTGCCGGGGTGGACGAAGACACACGCACGGTCGTGTCTCCGTCGTCGTCCACATCCCTCTGCCACGCGCGGATCGCAGAAGAGGACGGCCTAGTCGTCGCCACGGCCGTCGCGGACCACCGCCACCCCGCCGACCCACGTCGTGATGCCCGTCGGCCCGCGTCGCGCCGAGGCGAGGACGCTGGACGGACGGCCGAGGGTGTCGCCCTGTTCCACCTCGATCGTGACCGTCCGCGCTCCGGTCGTGTCGAGGAGGTGGGCGGCGAGGCAGCCGGTGCTGTTGGCGTTGGCGACGTCCTCGTCGACACCGATCGCCGGGGCGAACATCCGCGCGGCGCCCGGCCGGTCGTCCACCGGTGGTACGTACACGAAGCAGCCGAGGAGTCCGTACCGTCGGCACGCCGCTGTGAGCAGGCCGAGGTGGGGGCGGAGCCGGAGCAGCGCCGACCGGTCGTGGACGGGTACCAGCATGCGGGGTGCGCCGGGCGAGGCGATCCGTGGCATGTCGGTCGCGGTGAGGCCGAGCGCGGCGAGGACGACGGCGCGCTCGTCCGGTGCCGGGTGGCGCAGGGTGACGGGGCCCTGGTCGAACCACACCTCGATGCCGGTGGGGCGGCGGATCGCGACGGTGTCGAACGTCCGCCCGCCGGTGTGCTGGCGGTCGTTCAGCTCGTCCAGCGCGGTGCGGGTCAGCCGGACGGCCTGCGCGGCGACGGTGCCGTGGCCGCAGCCGGGCAGTTCGGCGGCGGCGGTGAAGAACCGGACCGGACGGCCGCCGTCCGGTGTCCGCCCGGGGCCGAGGAACGCCGCGTGCGAGGTGCCGGCCGCGGCGGCGACGGCCCGCCGGTCCGCGTCGGTCGCCGCCGGGTCGTCGTCGGTGACGGCCGTGGGGCTGCCGCCTCGGCCGTCGCGCCGTACGCATGCGTCGACCACCGTGACATCCGGCCAGGACATCGATCCCCTCACACGGCGCCCTCCTGCACCGGGTAGTCGACGACGACCACACCGCCGGTGGCGTAGTTGGCGACATCGGCGGACACGCGCCGGCCGTCCGCCGAGGCCCGTGACGCGGCCAAGGCGTCGGCGTCGGCGAACTCGGCCTCGAAGACCGCGAAATACGAGGCTTCTCCCCTGGTCGCCGTCACGTCGAAGCTGTAGCGCCACGCGAGCAGGCCGGGCATTTTCGTGACCAGCGGGAGGTGGTTGTTGACGTAGTAGTCACGGAAGTGGTCGGGGTCGGTGGGCTCGGGATACAGGACCAGCAACTTGTGCATGACGCTCTCCGTTCAGATCAAGGGCCGCGTGCGTGCGGTCGGTTGAACCGTCGTATGCGCAGGCTAGGGCTCGACGTGGGGCCGGGGGAAAGATCGATGCGGGATAGACTCAGAACGGATCGTTATCAATCGGCAGGGGGTGCACATGGCGCCGGACACGGTCAGCCTGCGGTACTTCCTGGTGCTGGCGCAGGAGTTGAACTTCACCCGCGCAGCCGCCCGCATCGGCATCGCGCAGCCCGCCCTCAGCGCCCGGATGCGCCGCTTGGAGAGGGAACTCGGTACGGCCCTGCTGGTCCGGGACACCCGGAGCGTCGCCCTGACCCCTGCCGGCGCGGCGTTGGCGGAGTCCGCGCCGCCCGCCCTGGCGGCACTGGACCGCGCGTGGGACACCGCCCGGCGGGCGGGGGCCGGTGAACTGGGCGCCCTCCGCATCGGATACAGCCTCAGCGCCGGGGCGGAGACGGTTCCGGCCCTGGTGGACCGGCTCCTTCACGGCAGCCCGGGACTGGAGGTCGGCGCGGTCCCGGTGGCGACACCGGAGATCTCCCCCGCGGTCGCCGAGGGCTGCCTCGACGCCGGGGTCACGCGCGGTGAGCAACCGGGCCGTGGCGTACGCCGTTATCTGCTACGACGTCAACGAACCGGCGTCCAACTGGCGCAGCACCACCCCCTGGCCGACCACCCGGAGATCGAGATCGCCGACGCGGCCGAGTACCCACTGCGCCTCCCCGCCCCTGCGGCCAACCCAGTCGTCCACGCCCAACTGTCCGCCCTGTTCCGCGACGCCCGGCCGAACCCCCACTTCCTCACCCCCGCCGTCTCCTTCGACATGTCCCAACAGGACCTACGCGACGGCCTCACCCTCGCCCCCTCCGGCGAAGCCGCCCTCACCACCTCCCCACCCGGCATCACCTGGCGCCCCCTCCGCAACGCCCCCACCCTCACCGTCCACCTCGTCCTCCCTCGCGAACAGTCCCCACTGCACCGCCGCGTCCGCATGATCGCCAAAGCGCTGGCGCAGGAGCTGAACTGGCTGTCGGACTAGCCTGATGCGATACCTCAGCGTTTGACGCGATTGCGGACCGCCAGGACTGAGAGGCCGAGGAGGAGGGGTCCGAGCAGGCGGGAGGTCAATTCGGTGTAGGTGCCGGTGGTGGTGAGGTCTTGGGTGGAGGCGCGGAACAGTACGGAGTTGAAGGTGATGTTGAGGGATTTTTCGAAGCGGGTGCCTGTGAATCTGTCGTCGGCGGGGTTCTCGGGGGGTCTCTTGGTGAGTTCGAAGTGCACCACGCCTCCGCCGGGCGGGACCGTGCCGGTCGCTTCCTGCTTCACCTCCTCTCGGGGGAGGCCGAAGCTCATCAGCAGGACGATGGTGACGAGCATGGTGGCGCCGAGCCAGGCCAGGGCACGGGAGGCGCGGAGGCCGTAGCCGGACAGCAGCCAGTAGCAGTGCAGCAGGGCGCGTTCGGCGCGGGCGGTGCCGGTCGTGTCGTGGCGGCGCATCTCCATCTCGCCGTAGTAGAAGTCGGCTGCGCCGGGTTCGTTCTTGGCGTCCTCGAAGGCCTTGCGCAGGTGCCGGTACACCGGTGCCAGGGTGCCCGGTTCCAGGACGTCGATGCCGTCCGGCGCGGGTGTCCAGCCGCTCGGAGCGGTTCGGCGAGCGGCACGCCAGTGCTGTTCCTCGGCCAGCGTCCGGCGTGGCGTCCACCGCTCCGGCCGTATCCCGCGCCGGCGCAGTCCGGAAGGGGCGGCGGGGAGTGGGCAGTTGCCCTCCAGGCGCAGTTGGTCGAGGTGGACGGTTCCGAGGAATCTGCAGTCGGTGAGGTCGATGTCGGTGAGCATCAGGTGCGCGGCGTCGACTCCGCGCAGTGACACGGCCCGCACCGGGGAAGGCCGCGGGACGAACTCCGGCATCTCCTGGCCGAGCACGACGAAGGGGCGGGGGCGGGCGGTGACACTCACCGGGTGTTCCAGGACCGCGTCGCTCAGGTCCATGGCGGCGTTCCGCAGGCCGAGTGCCGCTGTGGAGGCCCACCGAGTCCGCCGGCAGACGACGTCCGCCGCCGACACCTCGATGGTCACGGCCCCCGCGAACACCGCCTCCGACAGCGTCAGCGTCCGTCCGCACACCAGGGGTCCCAGCACCGTCGTCCGTTCGAACTCCGCGCCCAGACACGAGACACCTCCGCGCACCCTCACCCCACGGAACCAGGCGCCCAGACCGCACTTCGCCCGGTCGAAGACGGCGTCACCGCCGACGCTCGCACGGTCGAACGAGAGGTAGCCGCCGATCTGCACCCCGAGGAACCTGGCGTCGCCCCCGACCTCCGTACCGTCCAGAACCATCCGCCCGGTCACGCGCATACGGTCGAACCCGGCGTCGCCGCCGATCCGCGCCCGGTCGAACATGGCCCGACGGCCGACCCGCGCCCGGTCGAACCCGGCGTCCCCGTCGATCCTCACCCCGTCGAACAGGGCCCGGCCGTCGATCACGGCCCGGTCGAAGGACAGGCATCCGACGATGTGCGCCTCCTGGAATCTGACGTCTCCGCGTACCTCCACACCCCGGAACCCCGCATCGCCGCTGATCCTCACGTTCTCGAACCCGGCGTCACCGGTGAACACCGCCATGTCGAACCGGGCGTGGCCCAGGTCCGGACGCCCTGTGGTGGGGTTCGTCAGCGCGGTGAGGAGTTCACTCAGCAGGTCTGTGGTGAAGGGTGTGCCGCGGTGGTCGATGTCGGTGCCGGGTGTCAGGGCGGCCAGGTAGGAGGTGCGGTCGGTGTCGGTCAGGTGGGCGAGGCATGTGGTGTGGCCGGGGGCATGAATGCCGCCGCATCCGATCGGATCGTCCTGGGAAGTGCCGTGGCCACAGCGCGGCCAGTCGCGGAGGGCGGGGCTCGGGTGCGTCATGTCTGGAGGACGATCCCGGACGGCCGGACAGTTGCCGGTACGGCGGGTGCCGGGCCCGGCTAAGGGCGGGAGGGTTGCGGCTGGGGCTGGGGTGTTCGGTTGTGGCGGGGAAGCAGGAGGGGGG
>DATCQX010001135.1:0-3008 GCA_036569285.1 Streptomyces sp. | reverse complement strand
CTCCACCGAGGAGACCGCGTACGACATGGACGCGATCCGCACGGCACTCGGGGAACCCGCCCTCGACTTCCTCGGGGTGTCGTACGGGACCTACCTCGCCGCCGCCTACACCGCGCTGTTCCCGGCGCGCACCGGACGGATGGTGCTGGACAGCGTCGTCGGGCCGTGGGACTGGTACGACTTCGACGTCATCCAGGCACGGGCGCTGCTGCGGCAGCGCGAGACGTTCTTCGCATGGGTCGCGGCGCATCCCGGGCGGTTCGGGCTGGGCGACGCGGCGGATGATGTGCGACGGGCGTACCTGCGGGTACGGGTGGGGCTCGCGGAGGCGGACGGCACCGGGCGGCGCCCTGCCTCCGCGCCGACCGGCGCGCGGCGCCCCGGATCCGGCTCGGCTTTCTCAGTCCCGGCCGTCCCCGCCCACCCCGGGTCCACCCCGGCCGACCCCGCCCTCGGCCCCGCTGACTTCGACCGCGTCGTCTACCGCGCCCTGGGCCGCACCGAACGCTGGGCGCCCCTCGCCGACGGCCTGCGCGCCTATCTCCGGGACGGCGCCGTCGACGGTCTGCGCCTGCCCGCGCCCTTCGACAGCGCGGCCTCACACAACTACGAGGCCGCCAACCGGATCGTCAAGTGCGCCGACGGCCCCGGCCCCACCCCCGCGCGGATCCTCGCCGACCGGCACCTCCTGCACCGCCTCGCCCCCGCCCCGGTCCTGACCGGCATGGAGGCGGCGGCCTGCGCCTACTGGCACCACCGCCCCGCCCACCGCACTCCGCTCGGCAGCCCCGACGCCCCGCCGCTGCTGCTCGTCGCCTCCGCGCACGACCCCGTCACCCCCGCCGAGGGCGCCCACGCACTGCGCCGCCTGCTGCCGGGATCGCGGATCGTCACCCTCGACGACGACTACTCGCACGGCGTGTTCGCGAGCCGGGGCAACGCCTGCGTGGACGGGACGGTCGCCGCATATCTCCTGGACGGGGACGTACCCGCCGCCGATGTCCGGTGCGCAGGACCGGGGTTGCCCGCGGCGGGCTGACCAGGCGCGTCAACTCCCTGGTGGTTGACACCCATTTTACGTAGGAGAGGTGGTGCTGAATTGACGGAGGTTGTGAAAGTGAACCATTATTCAACCCACCTCATCGCGCTCGCAGGAGCTGGTGGGGCGTTGCGAGTTCCTCCCTCCACGCGTGTCCGCGGATGCTTCCGCCCGCGTCGAACGCTCGCATCAAGAGTCACCTCCCATCACACGACTGCACAGAGGCTCAACTTGTCCCGTACGCAGTATTCTTCGCGGCGTTCCAGGAGCCTGGCGCTGCTCGCGGCGACCGCCTTCGCCGCCTCCGCCGCGCCCCTGCTCGCGGCGGCTCCCGCGAGCGCCACCTCCGGGTGCTCCTCCGCCACCATCCAGTACCGCCTCGACGGCGGCGACTGGACGTCCTCCGGTGGCTTCCGCACCTTCGGCAGCGGCCTCGACAAGGTCGAGGTCCGCCTCGCCCCCGGCCAGGAGATCGGCGCGGAGTGCAAGTACCCCGTCTCCCTCGCCAAGTACACGACGGAGGGCCCGAGCTGGTACAACTCCGGCAAGCAGACCCTCGTCGAGAAGAAGTCCGTCTACCTCGGCAAGGACGACGTCGCCGGTAAGGACGACGCCGGCCGCACCTGGCAGAAGCTGAGCGTCGAGACGCCGGACTGCTACGGGCAGATAGACCTCTACGGCGACGACGTCACCTACGACGGCGGCACCGGCGAGGGCCACGGCCCCGCGCCCTACCAGCCCGACAACATCGTCACCCCGAAGAACCTGATCGCCGCCTGGAACGGCGGGGAGAAGGCGTGCGAGGAGGGTGGCGTCACGCCGCCGCCGTCGACCCCGACCACCCCCGAGGCGCCCACCACGCCTCCGGCTTCGGAGACCACGCCGCCGCCCGCCGGGGAGACCACCCCGCCGCCCGCGACGCCCACCACCCCGGTCTCGGAGACGACTCCGCCCACCACGCCCGAGGTGCCGCCGATGGAGGGCACCCCGCCGGCCACCACGCCCACCCCCTCGCCCAGCGAGTCCACTCCGCCGCTGGCCGAGACGGGTTCGAGCACGCCGGTCGGGCCGATCGCCGGGGGCGCGGCTGCCGTCGTCGCCATCGGCGCGGGCGCGATGTTCTTCGCCAACCGGTCGCGCAAGAAGGGGTCGGCGCAGTAATCGTCCGGCTTCGGAGGGCCTTTTCGCCGGGATGTTCCGGCGGGGAGGCCCTTGTGCGTATGCGGGGGCGGGTGGCCCTCTGTGTCGGGGCAGGCGGCTCTGCGTGCCGGGGGTGGGTGGCCGTCGGGATCGGAGCGGCCGTCTGAATGAGAAAATCCTCGACTTTGTTGACTTTCGGTTTGGTGAGCCAGAGGATTCCGGAGGTGACCCCTTTCGCGAGCCCCGCTCTCCCCGCCTCCCTCGACGAGGCCGCCCACCGCTGCCTGGTCGCCGGATTCGCCGGTACGACCACCGTGCCCGACGAACTCAAGGCGCTGATCGAGCGAGGGCTCGGCGGAGTCATCCTCTTCACCCGCAACATCCGCGACGCGGAGCAGGTGCGCGAGCTGACGGCGACCCTGCGCGCCCTGCGCCCCGACCTGCTGATCGGCATCGACAACGAGGGCGGTGGCATCGGGCACCTCGTGACCGCCGGGGCGCCCGAGGTGCCCGGGAACTTCGCCCTCGGCGTCGTCGACGACCCCGCGCTGACCGCCGCCTGCGCGGACGCGCTCGCCGCGCACCTCGCGCGTCTCGGGATCAGCGCGTCGTACGCGCCCGTCGCGGACCTCCAGCATCGCGGGGAGAACCCCATCGTCCGTACCCGCTCGTTCGGGTCCGACCCCGAGGTCGTCGCGCGGCATCTGCGGGCGTGGATCTCCGCGACCGAGGCGCGGGGGGTGGCGTCCTGCGCGAAGCACTTCCCCGGGCACGGAGGGACTGTGACGGACAGTCACTATGAACTCGCCGTCGATCCACGGGCGTTCGA
>DATCQX010001134.1:0-2823 GCA_036569285.1 Streptomyces sp. | reverse complement strand
CACCTCCGCCCACTCCACGGCCTCGAGCCCGTGCGCCACGTGGTACGACAGCCCGTCGCCTCCCGTCACCAGCCCCGGCGCCGCGCCGCACATCCGGACTTCGTACGGCATGCTCGCGCGGGTCGAGAACACCTGCGCGGGGATGCCGACGTCGAGCGGCTTGGCACCTTCGAGGACGAGGACGGCGGCGCGTCTGAGGCGGGGTTTCGGCACGAGGGCCAGGGTACGAGAGGTGACGGCCGGTCAGCCGTCGGACTCCGGGGACGGCAGGTAGGCGCCCGGTACCTCCTGCGGCGCGTACAGCTTGCCGTCGCCGGGGTAGGGCTTCGTCCAGGCGTGGGTCTGGTACCAGGTGTAGCGGTTCATCTGGACGGGGTTGGCGTAGTCCGGCACGGCGTTCGGGCCGGTCAGCCGCTGGTGCGCGGCCCAGCTCTTCCACTGGTCGGCGAGCTTCCGCCGGGCCGGGGGCACGGTGACGGCCGTCGGCGCGACATCCGCCGGGGTGTCCGGGCCACAGGTCGGCTGCGGGCTGACACCGAGGGTGAGGGAGGTCCGGTTGGCGACGGCCGTGAACGGCCTGGTGTCGGGCTTCGCGGTGAAGGCCCCGTACATCGGGGTGGCCGCGCTGTCGAGCTGGTTCATCGGGTGGATGCCGAGGATCTGCTCGATGGTGCGGATCATCGTGATCTGCGAGTAGTACCGGCTGTCGACGACACCGCGCCGCGCGTACGGGCTGATCACCTGGACCGGCGCGCGGTGCCCGTCGACGTGGTCGAGCCCGGCCTGGGAGTCGTCCTCGACGACGAAGATCGCGGAGTCCTTCCAGTACGTGCTGTGGGTGATCGCGTCGACCGTGCGGCCCACGGCGAGGTCGTTGTCGGCGACTGCGGCGGCGGGGCTCGGCTTGCCGCCGGTGTGGTCGTTGGAGTACCAGAACATGTTGAGGTTCGCCGGGCCGTGCGCGTCGAAGTCCTGCTTCCAGATCTGTTCCTTGTAGACGTCCGGGACGTCGAGGTCGAACAGCGGGAAGCCCTGCACCGACACCTTGTTGAGGGAGGGGATCGCGGAGCCCGTCTTGATCGGGTAGGCGGTCCTGGCTCCGGTCGCGGCCATGTTCTTGCTGTCGCAGTACAGGTTCTGCCAGGTCGCGCCGTCCGGCTTGGTCTCCAGCGACTGGAACTCCCCGAAGTCCCTGACGGACTTGCCCGCCGCCTGCGCGCCGGTCCAGAGGAAGCCGGTCTTCTGGTGGCCGAGGACGTCGTCCTCGGTGTCGTAACTGCGCTTGTACTCGCCCGCCGAGGACTCCGTGTACTCCGGATTGTCGGACTGCATCAGCCAGTTGTGGCCCTCGGCGGAGTTCGTGCCGATGTCGTAGAAGTTGTCGTACAGCCCGAACTGCTGGGCGAGGGCGTGCTGGTTGGGTGTGACGGCGGAGCCGAACTGGGTCAGCGAGGAGTCGCCGTCGCCCTGCGGGAAGTCGCCGAAGATCTGGTCGTAGGTCCGGTTCTCCTTGACGATGAGGAAGACGTGCTTGATCGTCGAGGGGTCGCCCGTCCGCACGGGCACGGGTACCGGTTTCGCGTGCCGGTGGCCCCGGGCCGTCCGGACGGACCCGGTGGTCCACCCGTTCTGCCGGAAGACATCCCGGGTCTTCGCCTTGACGGCGTTGTCGTCCGGCAGCGTGAACCGCGTCAGGCTCGACGTCGTGTCGTGGGTGCTGCGCCCGGCGCTGTCGGGGCGCATCGCGTCGATGCCGCGGGTGTTGGCGACGACGACCTTCTTGCCGTCGGTGAAGATCCCGGAGGGGTAGTAGTCCGTGGGGAGCAGGCCGACGTAGCGGGCGGGCTGCTGCGGGGAGGTGTAGCGGTAGACGGCGACGGCGTTGGCGCGGCCGAGCGTCACGAGGAGGCGGCCGTCGGCGGTGAGGGTCACGGCGTTCGGCTCGTACCCGACGGACGCCTCGGGCCACGGCTGGGTGGCGATGGTCTGGACGGCCTTGCCCTTGCGGGTGTCGATGACGGACACGGTGTTGTCGGCGGTGTCGGTGACGAACACCGCGCCCTTCGCGGCGTACACGGCGGTCGGGTGCAGCCCGACGGGGATGGTGGCGACGGCGGCGGTGGGGTGGGCCGGGTCGATGACGCTGACCGTGCCGGTGGTGGCGGCGCCGGTCTTCGGGTTCGCGGGGACGTTCGTGCCGTACGAGTTCATGGTGGTCTCGCCGGCCTTGGCCGCGCGTCCGCCTTCGTTGCTGACGTACAGCTTGCCGCCGGCCAGGGCGATGCCGCGCGGGGCGGTGCCCACGGTCCAGCTCCGCTCGATCGCGCCGGTGGCGGCGTCGAGGGCGACGACCCGGTTCTGGCCGTTCACGGCGGCGTACACGGTGGCGCCGTCCGGGGAGAACACGGCGGCGGCGACCAGGGCCTGCTGGGTGCCCTGGGCGGGGACGGGCACGTCGGTCGGGTCGGCGAGGGTGCCGTCCGCGTTGACGGTGAACTTGGTGTAGCCGCCCGCCTGTCCGAGCCACAGCTGCTTGCCGTCGGGCGAGTACGTCGGGCCTTCCTGGCCGACGGCGCCGCTGGGGATGCGCAGGTCGTCGGCCGCGTTGGTGCCGATCTTCTGCTTCACCTGGCCGGTCGTCAGGTCCAGGACGATCAGGGAGGCGTCGCCGTCGGCGACGGAGGCGGCGAGGCGGGTGCCGTCGGGGCTGACCGTGGACGACATGATCTTGCCGTCGTCGATGACGGTGCGGGTGCCGTAGGGCTTGAGGTACTGGTCGGCGGAGACGACCTGGCCGCGCGCGGTGACCTGGCCGACGTGCTG
>DATCQX010001133.1:0-7247 GCA_036569285.1 Streptomyces sp. | reverse complement strand
CGAGGCGGGCTTCCGGCAGGGTGTCACCGACACGGACAAGAGCGTCAAGGTCAAGTCGCAGTACCTGACCGAGACCGCCGCCGAGGGCGGGTTCTCCAGCCCCGACAAGGGTGAGTCCGCTGCCGACGGGCAGATCGACGGGGGCGCGGACGTCATCTACGCCGCTGCCGGTCTCTCCGGCCAGGGTGTCATCAAGGCCGCCTCGGCCAAGAAGATCTGGGCCATCGGCGTCGACTCCGACCAGTACAACCAGACCGCGCTGGCCGCGTACAAGGCGTCCATCCTGACCTCGGCCATGAAGAACGTCGAGGGTGCGGTGTACGACCTCGCGAAGTCCGTCCACGACGGCAAGCCGCAGTCCGGTGAGATTCGCGGTTCCCTGTCCAACGGGGGTGTCTCCCTGTCGAACTCGAACCCGAAGTTCGCGAGCGACGCGGCGATCCAGGACGCGGTGAAGAAGGCGGAAGAGGGCATCAAGTCCGGGAAGATCGTCGTCAAGACGACTGTGTGAGGTTCGCCTCAGGGGCGGGGGCCGCGTGTCGTTTGGCGGGTGCGGGTGCTTCGTGGCTTGTCGCGCAGTTCCCCGCGCCCCTGGGTCCCCTGATCCTCGCCGGTGCTGAGAACTCCCCGGCGTAATGACACCGTTACCTGTCCTGAACGGGGTGCGTGGAGGATCTCCTCCCTGCACCCCGTTCTCGCGGCACAATGCTCGGAACGGATCGAGGCCGAAAACAATCGATCGGATCCGGGCTCTATTTAAAGTAGGGGCGCTACGCGCGTAGATGGCCCCTTTCTCAAGGAGAGTGCGCCATCGACGCGTCCAGCAGCCCTCCGCCCACCGCAGAGTCGCAGATCGCGGTTGAGCTGGCGGGCATCACGAAGCGGTTCCCCGGTGTCGTGGCGAACCACGACATCCACCTGACGGTCAAGAAGGGCACCGTGCACGCCCTGGTCGGCGAGAACGGTGCCGGCAAGTCGACGCTGATGAAGATCCTGTACGGCATGCAGAAGCCGGACGAGGGGACGATCACGGTCGACGGCGAGACGGTCGCCTTCAACAGCCCCGGCGACGCCATCGCGCGCGGCATCGGCATGGTCCACCAGCACTTCATGCTGGCCGACAACCTCACGGTGCTGGAGAACGTCGTCCTCGGCAGCGAGAAGCTGTACGGCATCGGCGCCGGCGCCCGCAAGAAGATCAAGGAGATCTCGGACCGCTACGGCCTCGGCGTCCGCCCCGACGCCCTCGTGGAGGACCTCGGCGTCGCGGAACGCCAGCGCGTCGAGATCCTCAAGGTCCTCTTCCGAGGCGCCCGCACCCTGATCCTCGACGAGCCGACGGCCGTCCTCGTCCCCCAGGAGGTCGACGCCCTCTTCGGCAACCTCCGCGAGCTGAAGTCCGAGGGCCTCTCGGTCATCTTCATCAGCCACAAGCTCGGCGAGGTCCTCTCCGTCGCGGACGACATCACCGTCATCCGTCGCGGGACGACCGTGGGGACGGCGATCCCCGCCGAGACGACCCCCCGCCAGCTCGCCGAGCTGATGGTCGGCAGCGAGCTGCCCACGCCGGAGACCTCCGAGTCGACGGTCACCGACAAGGCCGTCCTCAGTGTCGAGGGCCTCACGGTGTACGCGGCCGGCGGCGCCTCCCTCGGCGCCGAGGGCCAGCCCGCGACCGGCGAGGTCAAGAAGGTCCTGGACGACGTCACCTTCACCATCCACGCCGGCGAGGTCATGGGCATCGCCGGTGTCGAGGGCAACGGGCAGACGGAACTCATCGACGCGCTGATCGGCACGAAGAACGCCGACTCCGGGACGATCGCGTTCCTCGGCGAGGACATCACCCCCTGGCCCACCCGCAAGCGCCGCGAGTCCGGCGTCGGCTATATCCCCGAGGACCGCCACCGCCAGGGCCTCCTCCTGGAGTCGCCCCTGTGGGAGAACCGCATCCTGGGCCACGTCACCGAGAAGCCCAACGCGAAGGGCTTCTGGCTCGACCCCAAGGGCGCGCAGGCCGACACCCGCCGGATCGTCGAGGAGTACGACGTCCGCACCCCCGGCATCGACGTCACCGCCGCCTCCCTCTCCGGCGGCAACCAGCAGAAGCTGATCGTCGGCCGCGAGATGAGCCACGACCCGAAGTTCCTGATCGCCGCGCACCCCACGCGCGGCGTGGACGTCGGCGCGCAGGCGCAGATCTGGGACCGCATCCGGGAGGCCCGCCGCGAGGGCCTCGCCGTCCTGCTGATCTCCGCCGACCTCGACGAGCTGATCGGCCTGTCCGACACGCTCCGCGTCATCTACGACGGCAAGCTGGTCGCGGACGCGGACCCAGCGACGATCACGCCGGAGGAGCTGGGGTCGGCCATGACCGGTGCGGTCAGCGGACACCTGGAACACGCGGCGCACACGGAAGAAGCCGCAGGCACTGAAGGGGAGACCGACGCCCGATGAAGAAGTTCGACAAGGAGCGCGTGCTCCTCGCGGTGGCCGGCCCGGTCATCGCGCTCGTCGCGGCGATCCTGCTGACCTCGGTCGTGCTGCTCGCCTCCGGCAAGAACCCGATCGAGCCGTACCGGCTGATGCTGGAGCAGATCCCCTACTCCGACATCCAGGTCCTGATCATCAACCAGGCGTCGATGTACTACATCGCCGCCCTCGCGGTCGCCCTCGGCTTCCGCATGAACCTCTTCAACATCGGCGTCGACGGCCAGTACCGCCTCGGCGCGCTGGTGACGGCGATCGTCGGCGCCCACGTCGCGCTCCCGGGGTTCCTCCAGATCCCGCTGCTGCTCCTGGTCGGCGCGCTGACCGGCGCCATGTGGGCCGGTATCGCGGGCGTCCTCAAGGTCACCCGGGGCGTCTCCGAGGTCGTCGCGACGATCATGCTGAACTCGATCGCGACCAGCCTCATCGGCTACCTCACCCTGCGCGACAACTTCGGCGTCCTCGTCGGTGACAACGTCACGACCGGGATCATGAAGGACTCCGGCTGGATGCCCGGCATCAACCTCGGCGCGGACGTCGGCGAGATCTACGGCCTCGTCTTCCTCGCGATCGCCCTCGGCTTCGCGTACTGGCTCGTCCTCAACCGCACCCGCTTCGGCTTCGACCTGCGCGCCACCGGCGAGTCCGAGACGGCCGCCGCCGCGTCCGGCGTCGACGCCAAGCGGATGGTCATCACGGCGATGCTGGTCTCCGGCGCCGTCGCGGGCATCTCCGGGCTGCCGCTGCTGCTCGGCGACGCCCACACCTACAGCCTGAGCTTCCCGGCGGGCCTCGGCTTCACCGCCATCGGCATCGCCCTCCTCGGCCGCAACAACCCCGGCGGCATCGCGCTCGCCGCGCTGCTGTGGGCCTTCCTCGACAAGGCGTCCCCCGCCCTCGACTACGCCATGCCGGTGGCGTACGAGAAGGAGATCGCCACGATCATGCAGGGCCTGATCGTCTTCGCCGTCGTCATCAGCTACGAGGCCGTACGGCAGTGGGGTCTGCGCCGCCAGCAGAAGCAGGTCGGCGCGCAGCTCGCCGCCGAAGCCGCTCAGAACGTCAAGAAGGAGGTGGCGGTCTGATGGCCACCGCGACCGTCGCCAAGCCCCAGGCGAAGCAGCCCGGCAAGGGCAGCCGCCGTATCTCTCTGCCGGTGCTCCTGCTGATCATCGCGGGCGTGCTGGTCCTGACCTCCGTCGTCCGCCTGATCTCCGGCGCCGACGGCATCACCTCCACCGGCCAGATGTCGACGGCCCTGCGCCTCGCCGTGCCGATCGGCCTCGCCGGGCTCGGCGGCCTGTGGGCCGAACGGGCCGGCGTCGTCAACATCGGCCTCGAAGGGATGATGATCCTCGGCACCTGGTTCGGTGCCTGGGCCGGCTACCAGTGGGGCCCGTGGACGGGTGTCGTCTTCGGCATCCTCGGCGGCGCGCTCGGCGCCGTCCTGCACGCGATCGCCACCGTCACCTTCAACGTCAACCACATCGTCTCCGGTGTGGCGCTGAACATCCTGGCCCTCGGCCTGACCCGCTACCTGTCGAAGTTCACCTTCGAGGGCGTCCCGCAGGGCTCCTCCAAGCAGTCCCCGCCGATCGACTCGCTCGGCACCTTCGACATCCCCGGTCTGTCGAGCTGGCTGGAGACCCTGAACGAGAAGCACTGGTTCCTGGTCTCCGACATCGCGGGCCTCGTCGGCGGTCTGGTGACGAACCTGTCCCCGCTGACGGTCGTCGCCGTCGCGCTCGTCCCGCTCACCTGGTGGGTGCTGTGGCGGACGGCCTTCGGACTGCGGCTGCGGTCCTGCGGCGAGAACCCGGTGGCCGCCGAGTCCCTCGGCGTCAACGTGTACAAGTACAAGTACCTCGCGGTCATCATTTCGGGTGGTTTCGCGGGCCTCGGCGGCGCGTTCCTGTCGATCGTCGCGTCCAACGTGTACCTGGACGGCCAGACCGCCGGGCGCGGTTACATCGGCCTCGCGGCGATGATCTTCGGCAACTGGATGCCGGGCGGCCTCGCCCTCGGCGCCGGCCTCTTCGGCTACACCGACAGCCTCAACCTCCGGGGCGGCACGACCAACGTCCACGCGCTGCTCCTGCTGCTCGCCCTGGTGCTGGTCGCCGCCGCGGCCTACCAGGTGTTCCGCAAGAAGTACGTCTCGGCCGCGATCTCCCTCGTGATCTCCGTCGTGATGTTCATCTGGTACGCCAACACGGACGAGGTTCCCCGCCAGCTCGTCACCGCCGCGCCCTACCTCGTCACCCTCCTCGTCCTCTCCTTCTCCGCGCAGCGCCTGCGCATGCCGAAGGCCGACGGGCTGCCGTACCGGAAGGGACAGGGCAAGTGACGTTCGACTGGGAGGCGCTGCGGGAGGTCGCGCGCGAGGCGATGACCCACGCGTACGCCCCCTACTCGGGGTATCCCGTAGGGGTCGCCGCCCTCGTCGACGACGGCCGCACGATCTCCGGCTGCAACGTGGAGAACGCGTCCTACGGGCTCGGGCTGTGCGCGGAGTGCGGGCTGGTGTCGGAGCTGCACCGCACGGGCGGCGGGCGGCTGACGCACTTCACGTGCGTGGACGGCAGCGGCGAGGTGCTGGTGCCCTGCGGGCGCTGCCGCCAACTGCTGTACGAGCACGGCGGGCCCGGCCTGCTGCTGGAGACCCCCGAGGGGATCCTCCCCCTCTCCGAGATGCTCCCCCAGGCCTTCGGCCCCGGGCATCTCACGAAGTGACTCCCGTGCGGTCCCCCTCCTTTCAGGTGGGAGGGGGGCCGCAGGGTTCGGCTTTCCCGCCTCTGAGAGGGAGGGAGCCGTATCCCTTGGCTTCCTCTCCTTTCAGGTGGGAGAGGGCCCGCACCCCTCGGCTTCCTCCGGAAGGAACAAGCACCACATGGCCATGGACGTCATCTCCGTCATCCGCACCAAGCGGGACCGCGCCGAACTCACCGACCAGCAGATCGACTGGGTCATCGACGCGTACACCCGGGGCGAGGTCGCCGACGAGCAGATGTCCTCGCTCGCCATGGCCATCCTCCTCAACGGCATGACCCGCCGCGAGATCGCCCGCTGGACGGCGGCGATGATCGCGAGCGGTGAGCGCATGGACTTCTCGTCCCTGTCCCGCCCGACGGCCGACAAGCACTCGACGGGCGGCGTCGGCGACAAGATCACCCTCCCGCTGGCCCCCCTGGTCGCGGCGTGCGGCGCGGCGGTGCCCCAGCTCTCCGGCCGCGGCCTCGGCCACACCGGCGGCACGCTGGACAAGCTGGAGTCCATCCCCGGCTGGCGCGCGCTCCTCTCCAACGAGGAGATGCTGTCCGTGCTGGACGGCACCGGCGCGGTGATCTGCGCCGCGGGCGACGGCCTCGCCCCGGCCGACAAGAAGCTGTACGCCCTGCGGGACGTCACCGGCACGGTCGAGGCGATTCCGCTGATCGCCTCCTCGATCATGTCCAAGAAGATCGCCGAGGGCACCGGCTCCCTCGTCCTGGACGTCAAGGTCGGCACCGGCGCCTTCATGAAGACCCTGGACGACGCCCGCGAGCTGGCCTCCACGATGGTCGGCCTCGGCACGGACCACGGCGTCAAGACGGTCGCCCTGCTGACGGACATGTCGACGCCGCTGGGGCTCACGGCGGGCAACGCGCTGGAGGTCCGCGAGTCGGTGGAGGTCCTCGCGGGCGGGGGTCCCGCGGACGTCGTCGAGCTGACCATCGCCCTCGCCAGGGAGATGCTGGACGCCGCTGGGGTCCGGGACGCCGACCCGGCCAAGGCGCTGGCCGACGGCTCGGCCATGGACGTCTGGCGCCGCATGATCTCGGCGCAGGGCGGTGACCCGGACGCCGTGCTGCCGGTGGCCCGCGAGCAGCACGTGATCAAGGCCGCGTCCTCCGGCGTCCTGACCCGCCTCGACGCCTACGACATCGGCCTGGCCGCCTGGCGCCTCGGCGCCGGTCGCGCCCGCAAGGAGGACCCGGTGCAGGCGGGCGCGGGCGTGGAGATGCACGCCAAGCCGGGCGACACGGTGACGGCCGGCCAGCCCCTCCTGACCCTCCACACCGACACCCCGGACCGCTTCGACTACGCCCTTGAGGCGATCGAGGGTTCGTACGACATCGCGGCACCGGGTACGGACTTCTCGGCCTCGCCGGTGGTGCTGGAGCGGATCGCCTGAGAAACACCTGCTCAGAGGCCCTTTCGTCCGACGGACGGGAGGGCCTTCGCGCTCGCGGCCCACACCGGCACGGAAATCCGTCGAGCCCGGCCCTGTGGTGGCCCTACCCTTCCCGCATGGCCCACGCCAAGACCTCGTACGTCTGTCTGCCCTGCCGGGCCTCGTACAAGAAGCCCTACCCCGGCCACCACGACCACGGCCGGGTCTGTCCACGCTGCGCCGAGCCACTGATCCACGTCGGCTCCGCTTTCGCGGCGCCCAAGAGGCGGGACACCGCCGCCTGGCGCACGCTCTCGGTGTTGCTGCACGCCGGTGTGCGCTTCCACAAGAGTTGCTGTGGCGGCCCCGGCTACCGCCCACGCACCCTCGGCGAGGTGCGTGAGCGGATGGCTTATGCCCGGGTCACCGGTGAACCGTTCGCTCAGGTGTTGGTCCGGCGCGATCTGGCCTAGATCTCAAGGGCCTCTGGTCCGGCTCGGTCATGCCGAGAACACGGACGGCCGGATCGGTTCGGGGAGCCGCTGTGCGAGGTGCTTGGCCACGTGGAGAACGGTGCGGTCGGCGAGGTAGGGGCCGATGATCTGGA
>DATCQX010001132.1:0-7615 GCA_036569285.1 Streptomyces sp. | reverse complement strand
CACCCGCTCCCGTGCGGTAAGGTTTACCTGCGTGTTCACGCGGTCACCGACCGCGCGAACCGCACCGGGACGTGGCGCAGCTTGGTAGCGCACTTGACTGGGGGTCAAGGGGTCGCAGGTTCAAATCCTGTCGTCCCGACTGAAGAAGTCGCGGGTCAGAGGTCCTGCCGGAGAGATCCGGCAGGACCTCTTGATCGTTTTCGGGGACCGGTTTGGGACCAGAGGATCGGCCGGAACGGTTGGGGCACTCTGTTTGTCGTGTCGGAGCCAAGCGATAGTAGGGCTCAACCACAGCCCGTACCTCGTCGAGCAGCGCGGGGCCGTCCTGCGGCACGGGCGGTCGGCCGCTGCCCGGCCTGATGTCCCGAAGCTGTTCGCCGGACAGGGCGAACGCCACGCGCCGCAGCCCTGCCCATTGGACAACGGCCTCGCACATCCCGCACGGCCGGCAGCTGGTGTACATGGTGGTGCCTGCCGCGGTCTGCGCGTCGAGTTCTCTCGCGGCCCACCTCGCCAATGTGAGTTCCGGGTGTGCGGTGATGTCGTTGTCGGTGCGAGTGGTGTTGTGCTCCTCGGCCAGGACCGTCCCGTCCGGTCCCGCCAGCGGAGATCCAAAGGGCGGGCGGGTTGCCGCTCGCGCGTGCCTTGGCCACGAGAGAGATGGCCTGCCGGAGAAGGGTGTGGTCGTCGGGTGTGATCATTACTGCTCCATCGTGGTGCAGGGCGGGGCGCCGGGCGGGAGAAGGTGCGCGGCCACGGTGGCGAGGGCCTGCCAGGCCGCCTGCGGGTGACAGGTCGCGTGGGGGCCGCCCGGGTAGATGTCCAGGACGACGGACTCGGCGCCCAGCAGCCGCAGTCGGTCGAAGTCGTCCATGATCTGGTCGATGGTGCCCTCACCGGCGAGCCGTCCCGCTCCGTCGACCGGTCTATCGGTGAGTCGCAGGGCGATGCGGGGAGCCAGGGCGGGCACGGGCAAGTGCTGATCGTCCGCTTACGTCCTCAGCCTGTCTGCGGCTTCGCGCAGCCACGGCACGGTGGGGCGCAGCGGATGCCGCGCGTCCCGAGGCGTACGGCCCGGCGCAGCCCCGCGTCGCTGTTGCCGCCGGCCCGCACCGGGATCCGTCGGTCCCCGTACGCGGCGGTGCGCCCGTTTCGTCAGCCTCGTATGCGCGGGACTGTTCGCCGGATTCCTCACGGCAGTCCTCGTCCTGGAACTCTCGCTGCGCGGCTTCGACAGCACGGTCTGGCCATGATCATGGTGCGGCGGATGCCGACGCCGCAGCCCGCCGCGGAAGTGACCGACGGATCGACAGCCAGGACACCCGAAGGGCCAGTCGTGAGCAGGGGTCGGGCTCCTGCCGCGGCGGTGGTCCCGTCCGCACAGTCGAACGAGCCCCCGACCGGCCCCATGGGTGCCTGAACTCCCATGCGTAACAGGCGGGTTGTGAGCTCGACGGACGTATGCCGACAGTCGTGGTCGCGTGATGGACCAGCTTGCCGGGCTCGGCCTTCCGGGACGTGAGCGCGTACTCCGGTGTGGCCGGCACCGGGTCCGAGTGCACACGGGCGGAGGTCTTCCGGGCCACCGCCCGGCGGGAGGACGTGTTCCGGATCGCCGGGAGCCGCAACGGCCCCTCGTCGGTCGGGACCGTCGTCAGGCCGGTGACCCGAAGCCGGTTCGGTCCGGGCGCGGTGAAGTCCCGCTCCACCAGGCCCGGGACGAGCGTGGCCTGCGGACCACGGTGTGTGAAGCCCTTCCGCCCCGGGCTCACACCCGCGATGTCAGCCTCACGCGTCAGCCGCTCGCACGGCTTCCCCGGCCGGCGAGGACGTGCAGGGCCTCTGAGATGCCCAGTCGGCGCACGGAGAACATCAGGTTCCGGGCACGGGTGACCTCGTTCTCCTGCGGGACCAGTACCGCGGCACGGTCGCCCACGGGCGCCGCTCGCGCCGGCTTCCGTCTGTCCTCGTACCGGGCGGGCTCGGTGGCCGGATCGGCGGTCACTGGACCTTCGCCTCCACCACCGGGTTGCCGTCCGCGTTCAGGATGTGCGCGGCGCGGGCCACGCAGGGGTCGAAGGCGTGCGGGGTGCCGACCAGGGCTGCCTCGTAGGCGCCACGACCTGGTACTTGGCGGCCTTCCGGTTCCTGATGAGGATCCGGTGGGACAGCCCGCCCCGGGGGGCGTGCGCGCGTACCCGTAGGACGTTTCCCTGGGCTTTTCCCGCTCCCGGAAATACCCCCGGGGGTACTTGTGCTACCTTCGCAGATATACCCCCCGGGGTAATTCTTCACTGGAAGGGAGTACGGCGTGTTCTTCGTCGACACGATCGAGGTGCCGGGGCTCGGCAACCGCGGCTATCTCGCCGGCGGTGAGCGGACGGCGGTGGCGGTCGACCCGTCGCGCGACGTGGACCAGGTGATCGCGGCGGCCGTCCGGCGCGGAGTGCGGATCTCGCACGTGGTCGAGACGCATGTCCACAACGACTACGTCACCGGCGGTCTGGAACTCGCCCGGGTCACGGGCGCCGCCTATCTGGTGCCGGCCGGGGCACGGGTCTCCTTCGAACGGACACCGGTGTACGACGGCGATGTCACGGCCCTCGACATCGGCCTGACCCTGCGCGCGCTGGCGACACCCGGTCACACCCCGCACCACACCGCTTACGTGCTGGAGGAGAGCGGCACCGCGGTCGCGGTGTTCACCGGCGGCTCCCTGCTGATCGGCACCGTCGGCCGCCCCGACCTGGTGGAACCGCGCCTGACCGCGCGGCTTGCCCGCGCCCAGCACGCCTCCGCGCACCGGCTGGCGGCCGAACTGCCGGACAAGACGGCTGTGTTGCCCACCCATGGCTTCGGCAGCTTCTGCTCGTCGGGGCGGGCGGAGGGCAGCGAGACGACCATCGGTAAGGAGAAGGCGTCCAACGAGGCACTGATCAGGGACGTGGACACGTTCGTCGTCGACCTGCTGGCCAGCCTGGACGACATCCCCGCCTACTACACGCACATGGGCCCGGCCAACGCCGCCGGACCCGCGCCCGTCGACCTGACCCCTCCGTCCGTCGCGGACGCCGACGAGATCGCCGCGCGGCTGGCGGCGGGGGAGTGGGTGGTGGACCTGCGCAACCGGGTCGCCTTCGCCGAAGGGCACCTCGCGGGCTCCTTCAACTTCGAGGCCGAGGGGCAGCTCGCCACCTATCTGGCCTGGCTGATCCCCTGGGGCAGGCCGGTCACCCTGCTCGCCGAGTCGGCCGAGCAGCTCGCCGCCGCGCAGCGTGAGCTGGTGCGGGTGGGTATCGACCGCCCGGCCGCCGCGGCCACGGGCGGGCCGGCCGACTGGGTGCGCGCGGGCGAGACGCCGGCCTCCTTCCGCCGAGCGACGTTCGCCGACCTGGCCGGGCGCCCGGCGGAGGGTGTCGTCGTCCTCGACGTCCGGCGGGCGGCGGAGCGGGCCGGCGGGTTCGTCGCCGGCTCGGTGCACATCCCGGTCCATGCCCTGCACCGTCGCCTCGGCGAGGTGCCTGACGGCGAGGTGTGGGTGCACTGCGCGGGCGGCATGCGCGCCGCCATCGCCGCCTCCCTGCTGGACGCGGCAGGCCGGGACGTCGTCGCCGTGGACGACTCCTTCGACGCCGCCGGGAAGGCGGGACTGGACGTCCGGACCGCCTGACGGCGCGCAGGGGCCGGCCAACCGCACCGACACACAAGACAGGGAGCGAGAAACCGAGATGGACATCTTCCGGCGAGGCACGGGCGGCCCGCAGCGGGTGACAGTGCAGCAAGCCGCCGTGCGCACCGGCGGTGACGGGGACGCCGTACTGCTGGACGTGCGCGAGCCGCACGAATGGCATGCCGGTCACGCGCCGCGCGCCGTGCACCTGCCGCTGTCCGCGCTGACCGCCGGGGCGGGGCTGCCCGCCCGTGCGCAGGCGCGGCCCCTGGTCGTGATCTGCCGTTCCGGCAGCCGCTCCCGGCAGGCCGCCGAACTGCTGGTCGCGCGCGGCGCGCAGGCCGTCGACGTGATCGGCGGGATGCGCGACTGGGCCGCAGCCGGGCTGCCGGTGGTGGACGCGCATGGTGCGAACGGCACGATAGCGTGAGCGCTCTTCTGCTCGCCTTGGCCGCTGGAGCGGTGATCGGCCTGGCGCTCGGGGCGCTCGGGGGCGGTGGCAGCGTGCTGGCCGTCCCGGCGCTGATCTATCTGCTCGGCTTCGGTGCGGTCGGGGCGACGACCGCGAGTCTGGTCATCGTCACGCTCACGTCGGTCACCGCGCTGGTCGCGCACGCTCGCGTCGGGCGGGTGCGGTGGCGTACGGGGCTGTTGTTCGCGGCGGCCGGGACCGGCCCGGCGATGCTGGGCGGCGCGCTCGCCGGCCGCATCCCCGAGGCCGTGCTGACGGCGGCGTTCGCCGTGGTCGCGGGAGCGGCCGCCGTGCGCATGCTGCGTTCCCGGCCGTCCGGGGAGGACGCCGTGACGGTGCGGCCGGTGCGGGCGGCGGCGGCCGGTGCCGGGCTCGGCGCGGTCACCGGTGTCCTCGGTGTCGGCGGCGGCTTCCTCGCCGTACCGGCGCTGGTGGGGGTGCTGGGCATGAGGATGCGCGACGCGGTGGGGACCAGCCTGCTGGTCATCACCGTCAACTCGCTGGCCGCGCTGTCGATGCGGACCGGCACGGTCGGGGAGCTGGACTGGGCGGTGGTGGGTCCCTTCGTCGGGGCCGCGATCCTCGGCGCCTGGGACGGCGAGCGGCTGGCCGTGAAGGTCTCCGGGCCTGCGCTTCAACGCGTCTTCGCCCTCGTGCTGCTGGCCGTCGCGGCCTTCATGCTCGTCCACGCGATGCTGTGAAGGCCACCGCGGCGGGCACCGTCAGGCCAGGGAGAGGAACAGCTTCTCCAGGCGGGCGCGCATCGCTTCCGGGTCCTCGCCGCTCCCGCGGCCGGACTCCATGCCGGTCAGGCACTGCTGCAGGCCCGTCGCGATGATCGCGAAACCGGCCCGGTCCAGCGCCCGCGAAGCGGCGGCGAGCTGTGTCACGACGTCCTCGCAGTCGCGCCCCTCCTCGATCATCCGGATCACACCGGAGATCTGCCCCTGCGCGCGGCGCAGCCGGTTCAGGACGGCCTTCAGCTCCGCACCCTCAAGATCCAGTTCCACGATCACACCTCCATCAATACCCCTAGGGGTACTGTACGTCCCGGTCCGGGGCGGCGTCGACCATCGAGGATCACACCTGTCATGACCAACTCCCCAGCCCCTGTCGCTCTCGGCATCGACCAGGCCCGCACCCGCCTGGACGAGCTGACCGTCATCGACGTGCGCACACCCGCCGAGTACGCCTCCGGCCATCTGCCCGGCGCTCTCAACATCCCCCTGGACCAACTCCGGCGGGCACTGCCGGAGATACGGCACGCCGCCGGGCGCGGCGACGTCCTGGTCGTGTGCGCCTCCGGCGCCCGCTCCGCGCACGCCTGCCGCCTCCTGGCCGACCAGGGCGTCCCCACCGCGACCCTCACCGGCGGCACCGGCGCCTGGGCCGCCCAGGGACACGATGTGCACACCCCGGCGGCCCCCGGCACGCGGGCCGGCTGGAGCATGGAACGCCAGGTGCGCTTCACGGCGGGCACCCTGGTCCTCCTCGGCCTCACCCTCGGCCTGCTCCTGCACCCGGCCCTCCTGCTGATCCCGGCCGGGGTGGCGGGCGGCCTCGTCTTCTCCGCCCTCGCCGACACCTGCGGCATGGCGGTCCTCCTCGGCAGGCTGCCGCACAACCGACCGCCCGCGGCCGACCTCGACGCCACGCTCACGGCCCTTCGCGGTCGCTGACCCCGACGTTCCCGGGCGCCTGCCATGTTCCTCCAGCACCCGCGCCTACAGGACCGTCCGGTGGCGGACGGCCATCAGGGCGGGGACGGAGGAACCGCGGGAGGCCCCTGAGAGGTCGGGCTGCGCCTCGGTGCCGACCGTGCCGAGGGCGATGTCCGGGTGGCGCTCGGCGGCCTCCGCGCGGACGGGGCCGAACCTTCGGCACGGTCCGCACCGGGCCGCCCAGAAGTCGATCAGCGCGACCTCGGAGCCGGTGACGGTCTCCCACTCGGTTCAACCGGTACCGGTGCGCGCTCCCGGACGCGGTCCAACAGCGCCGACACGGCCGGCGTCGACGTCGTACTCACGGCTCCAGCTCGATGTCGATCTCGGGCGGCTGATGGAGGGTGTTGTGGACCGTGCAGTGCGAGGCCACCGCCAGCAGGGCCGCGCGGCGCTGCTCGGGCAGCTCCGGCGGTGGGGCGATCACGAGCCGCAGGGAGGCGACACGGGGCGGTCGGTCGGTGGCCATGGTGAACTCCGTGCGGACGCGCAGGCCGGCCAGGGGCAGGCCGTGCCGGTGGAGGTAGCGGCCCGCGTAGAACGCCACACAGGTCGCCACGGAGGCCGCGAAGAGCTCGGTGGGTGTGGGCGCGGTGTCGGTGCCTCCCGCCGTCAGGGGCTGGTCGACCCGGAGGTGGTGTTCGCGGATGTCCACGGTGTAGACGTCGCCCTCGACGTGGATGACCTCCAGACGGTGCACGTCCATGGGCTGGGGGCGGTTCGTGCCGAGGGTCTGCGGTGTGCTGCCGGTCATGGCCGAGCCCTTCTCGCCGATGCGACTGATCCGGGGTCCAGTCGACTGCTGGGCGCCGGGCGGGGTGAAGGGCCGACGGGGTGCGTCGGGGACCGTTCGGCCCTCGCGACTGAGGCCGAGGCCGTCTACCCGGCTGGACATTTCTCAGGGTGTTCGCGCCGGGCCGATGAGTCCTGGGGCCGGAAGACCCGGCCGAAGACATACCCCGGCGGGTACTTGGGCGGGGGCCGGCGGCCCATGCCCGGCCGCCGTCTTCCGCACGATGGTGGGGGCCTGGGCAAACACATCGTGATTCTCGGCGGCGGTACCGCCGGCACCATGACGGCCAACCGCCTGCGTCGCACGTACGGCCGGCGCGAGTGCCGGATCACGGTCGTCGGCCAGGACGACGATCACCTCTACCAGCCCGGCCTGCTGTTCGTGCCGTTCGGGCTGGCCCAGCCGCGCCATCTGGTGCGCTCCCGTCCCCGGCGACTGGACGCGGCCGTCGACTACAGGGCGGCGCGGATCGAGCGGGTCGCCGGTGGCGTCCGGCTGCCGTACGACGTCCTCGTGGCCGCCACCGGGGTCAGGCCGCTGCCGGAGGAGACCGAAGGGCTGACCGGACCCGGCTGGGGTGAGAAGGTCTTCACCTTCCACGACCTGCCCGGCGCCGCCGGTCTGCACGACGCGCTGGAGCGCTTCGAGGGCGGCCGCGTGGTGATCGACGTCGCCGACCTGCCTCTCAAGTGCCCGGTCGCGCCTTTGGGGTTCGCGTTCCCGGCCGACTGCCACTTCCAGCGTCGGGGCATAAGGGACCGCGGTCCGAACTCCCCTCCCGTGGAGGTGAATCGGCAACCGGCTGTCGGGCCGCTGACGTCGGTCGGTAGGCTTTCGGTATGGCTGAGCGTGTTGTCGCAGGCCGGGTACACGGCCTGGTCACTCTGGCTGCCGCGGACGACATGTGGGCCGGCCTGACGGCGGGCAGCGCGGTACCGGCGGTTTCGGGGGTGTTCACC
>DATCQX010001131.1:0-6308 GCA_036569285.1 Streptomyces sp. | reverse complement strand
CACGGCGGGGACCAGCACAACCGACCTCGCCGACCCCCGCCGCTTCGTGCCTACTCGCTGTCGTGCAGGTTGCCGTCGCCACCCGGCCACGGCGAATCGCCGGAGCTCCCGGCGTTGTCCGACCGGAGGCTGTCGTACCGGTCATGGACGGCCGTCAGCTCTTTCACCGTCACCAGGAGATTTCTCCGGGCCGGAGGCGGTAGGGCATGCTCTGCCACCTCGTGCTCCTTCCTCTTCGGTTCTCCCGCCAGGGCTCCGACGGGAGGTCAGTGGCCGCCCCACAACCGGGGTGAGTCGCAGCAGAGCGGCGGTCATCGGCGACGAACCTCGGCCCTACCGGTGCGATCGGGCAGATCCGCCGTTCATCGGCGAGACGCCGGTGTCATGGCGCGTGCTGGTCTCCAGAACCCGTTGGTCCAGCTCGTACAAGCACGCGCGGCAGGCGCAGAGGGCCGCGTGCATGCCGCTCGACCGGCCGGGTCCTACCCACGTCACCTCGACGTCGTGGCGGACGGGGCGGAAGACCACGTCAGGGTCCGGGAGAGGCGTCGTCCGAGGCGACTTCCGTCCCATCAGGCAACCGCCAGGGTCCCTGACTCGGGATCGACGACGCCCCCGCGCCTTCGTCAGACCGCGACCGTTCTCGTCGTCGGCCTGGGCGCAACTCGTCTGTGGAGCGACGGGGTTACCGTCGAGAACGTCGATCACGAGGCGGCCGGAACGGTGGTACAACGCGACCGTGACGGGGCCTTCCCCGTGAACGACGGCGTTGGCAATGAGCTCGGAAGCGATGAGACGAATGGCGTCAGCCGTTTCGTCGTCCAACGACACACCCCACGTACACACCTTGTCGACGACCTTGCGCCGGGCAAGGGACACTTCCCTCTCCCCACCCGCGAGGACGAACCGATGGACAAGCGTGGGCATGGCTGACGCCTCCGAGGAGTTGGAGAGCGGCTCCGCCCCGACGGGGGAACAGAGACGGAGCCGCCGATTTAAGGGCCGTTGCGGGAGCTGCCCCCCCGGCACACGGTTGATACTCAGTCAACGGACCGAGTCAGCAAGACGGAACGTTTCCAGGGGGTTCCTCATGGGAGGAAGCCCTCCCCGTACGCGGCCACGCGAAGTAGCCTCCCCGCTACACCGTGAGAGATGACGGGAGCGATGGCATGCCTGCTGAGCTGTTGGCGGTCCACCCGCTGAGCTTCCTCCGCCAGACGCGCGGATGGGGGAAGGCCGAGTTCGCCCGATTCATGCAGGCCCACGGGCGGTTGCTCGGCATCTCGCTCGCGACCAACCGCACCACCGTGTGGAAATGGGAGCAAGGACAGGAGCCGGACGTGGACGCCCAGCGCGTACTAGCCGACCTCTTGTGCGTCCCCTACGAGCAGGCACGCAAGGAAGGTTGGCCCCGGTGGCTTCCGGTCTGGGAGGTCACGGGACTCACCGCCCCGTGGACCGAGGCCGGTACCGTCGAGGCGTTGTCCGAACTCGTCGGGAGTGGCCGCATGGATCGGCGGGGCTTTCTCACCATCACCGGCACCGCCTTGACGGGCCTCGCGGCGAGTTGGGTGGACGCGCCGTCCGCCTTTGCCTCGGCCTTGGCCGGGGACCAGGTCACGGACACGATGGTCTCGACGATCGAACAGCGCATCAGCACGCTCCGCACCCTCGACGACCAACTCGGCGGTGCCGCGCTCCTGGAGCAGGCGCGCGGCGATCTCGCCCTCGTCACCGGGCTCCTCAGCACCGGCCGGTACACGGAGAACATCCGACTCCGCCTCTACGCCCTGGCGGCCCGGATATCGCACCTGACCGGCTGGATGGCCTACGATGCCGGGCTGCGCTCCGCCGGCCAGCGCTACTACGTCGGGGCTCTGCGCAGCGCACGTACCGCCGGTGACGACGCGTTCGGCGCCTTCGTCCTCGCGGAGATGGGCGTTCACGTCTCCGAGGCCGGACGGACCGCCGAGCGCGTCGCCCTCATCTCGACCGCCATCGACAACGCCCCTCGCACGCTGTCGCCGTACACCCAGTCCTTCCTCCACCTGCACAAGGCCGAAGCGCTGTCCCGCGACGGCGACCACCGGAACGCCGGAACAGCGCTCAACCGCGCGGTGTCCCACTGGGAGCGCCACACGACGGAGGAGAACCCGGACTGGCTGGGCTGGTTCGGCGAGGCCCAGTTGAAGTCGACTGAAGGGAAGGTCCTGCTGCGATCCGGACAAGTGGAGCGCGCGACGGGCGCCCTGGAGACCTCCGTGAAAAGCGCGGTTCCCCGGGACAAGGCCGTACGCTCCAGCCGCCTGGCCGAGGCCCGGCTCGCCGGCGGCGACCTGGACGGAGCGCTGGACGCCGCGAACTACGGTGCCGAACTGCTGGAGAGCAGTGTCAGTTCCGTACGGGCTCTGGACCGCTTGAAGGAGTTCTCCGCACACCTCGAACCGCGCAAGTCCGTCCCCGCTGTCCGTGAATTCCGCGAGCGGCTTCAGGCCGTGCCCGTCGCGGTATGACCGTCGTCTCTCGGATGTCGAAGCCGTCTTCGAAGCGCGTAGCCCAAGTGCCAGGATGGACGGCATGACGACGATCTACGGTGAGGTCGCGGCTGGGTTCGAACCCGTGCGTGAGGCGTTCGCGGCGAACTTCTCCCAGCACGGGGACATCGGTGCGGCGGTGTGCGTGTACCAGCACGGCCGACCGGTGGTGGACCTGTGGGGCGGCATCGCCGGCCCCGAGACCGGTCGGCCGTGGACGCGGGACACGCTGCAACTCGTCTACTCGGCGACCAAGGGGGCGACCACGACCGCGGCGCTCATGCTGGCCGAGCGCGGCGCGCTGGACCTGGACGCGCCGGTGGCGAAGTACTGGCCGGAGTTCGCCGCGAACGGCAAGGCGGAGATCTCAGTACGCCAACTACTCTCCCACCAGGCGGGATTGATCACGCTCGACCAGCCGGTGCCGCTGAAGGAGGCATTGGACTGGCACCCGATGGTGGCGGCGCTGGCCGCTCAGCGTCCCCTGTGGACGCCGGGAACGGCACACGGCTACCACGGCCGGACCTGGGGCTGGCTCGTCGGCGAGGTGATCCGCCGGGTCTCCGGCCGTACGCCGGGCCGCTTCTTCGCCGACGAGATCGCCGCCCCTCTCGGACTGGACTTCTTCATCGGGCTGCCGACGCGTGAACGCGACCGCGTCAGCCGCATGGTGTACCAACGGCCGACCGTGGACCTGACCACCGTCCCCGCCGAAGCGGTACCCGGGGAACTCCGCGAACAGGTAGCCGCGTGGCGGGACCCTCAGTCGTTCAGTAACAGGGCGTACGCGGTCACCGACCCCGCCGAGATCGACTTCGACTCCCCCGAGGTACAGGCGGCAGAACTCCCGGCCTCCAACGGGATCGGTACCGCACACGCTCTGGCGCGCATGTACGCAGCGCTGATCGGCGAGGTGGACGGGGTGCGCCTGGTTGCTCCGGAGACCCTGGAGTCAGCGGCCAAGGAGCAAGCCGGCGGGAAGGACCGAGTGATGCTGATCCCGAGCCGATTCGGTACCGGATACATGCTGCCTACCGAGACCACCCCGATGATTGGGGCAGGCTCTTTCGGCCACACGGGACGAGGCGGCTCTCTCGGCTTCGCCGACTTGGAGCACGGCCTTGCCTTCGGGTACGCGATGAACAAAATCATCGGGGGAGCCGACGACGTGCGGGCGGCCTCGCTGGTCAACGCGGTACGAAGGTCGCTCGCGTAGCCCTGTGCCCTCGCTCCGCGCCCCGTGAAGCACTCGGCGAACTCGGTGAGTTGATCGACCAGATATCCAACAAAGTTGGTAGAGAGCTGAGTTGAGAATCCGTCAACTTCCAAAGGCAACGTCCAGAAAAAGTTGCACAGTTCGCTGAGATTTGCTTCAACTCGCTGATCTCGGTGCTACGGTGCTCCTCAACAACAACAAAAAGTGGCCCCTCCAGGACTCAGAGTGCGACAACACTCTGCTGAAGGGGCCTGACGACACCTACCGACTAAGGAAACTGTCGCCATGCGCCACTCTATCGCGCATGCCATCTCGGCGTGCCTGCGTACCCTGATCGCGCTGCTGCTGCCCGCAACGGGCAAGCGCCGCAAGGGCTGTGTCCGACGCCCCGCGGCCCCCGCGCCCCAGCCCGTCATTCCCGAAAGCCCCTGGTCACGCCCCTGGACTTCGCCGTCCAAGGAGGAAGCCGCTGCGATTTTCCGGCGGCAGGCGGAGGCCCGGGCGTGGGCCGAGGCAGCGGAAGTCGAGTTGCAGAGGGAGCGGCGGCGGGCGGCGGCTTACGCGGCGGCGGGGCTGGAGTATCCGTACACCTACGAGGGTGCCCCCTTCGGGGCGGAGGCGTTTGCCAATGTGATGCGGGAGAGTGCGTGAGACAGGGGCTCCCGGTGAGCGGATCGATCGGCGTCTCCCTAGTGACATACCAAGCGGTATGTGCGCAGAATCGGCCTCACCAGTTCCGTCGCAGGCAATGTCGCCCGGGAGGATCGCCGTGCAGAGCACGATGCAGGACGTACCGCTGCTGATTTCGAGGATTCTGACGCACGGGGCCAGGATCCACGGCTCCTCGCACGTGACGACGTGGACGGGTGAGGAGCCGCAGCGGCGGACGTATGCGGAAGTGGGCGCGCGGGCGGCGCAGTTGGCGCATGCGTTGCGGGATGAGCTGGGGGTCACCGGGGACGACCGGATAGGCACCCTCATGTGGAACAACGCCGAGCATGTCGAGGCGTACTTCGCGATCCCCTCCATGGGTGCCGTCCTCCACACCCTCAACCTCCGCCTCCCCCCTGAGCAGTTGGCCTGGGTCGCGAATCACGCGCAGGACAAGGTCGTCATCGTCAATGGCTCGTTGCTGCCGTTGCTGGTGCCGCTGTTGCCGCACCTCAAGACCGTCGAGCATGTCGTCGTGTCCGGGCCGGGGGATCGGTCCGGGCTGGCGGACGTCTCTGTCGGGGTGCACGAGTACGAGGAGCTGATCGCCGGGCGGCCGACGGAGTACGACTGGCCCGAGCTGGACGAACGCAGTGCGGCGGCGATGTGCTACACCTCGGGTACTACGGGTGACCCCAAGGGGGTCGTGTACAGCCACCGGTCGATCTATCTGCACTCCATGCAGGTCAACATGGCGGAGTCGATGGGGCTGACGGACGAGGATCTGTCGCTGATCGTCGTCCCGCAGTTCCACGTGAACGCCTGGGGGCTGCCCCACGCGACCTTCATGACCGGCGTGAACATGCTGATGCCGGACCGGTTCCTCCAGCCCGGCCCGCTCGCCGAGATGATCGAGACGCTGAAGCCGACGCACGCCGCCGCCGTCCCGACCATCTGGCAGGGCCTGCTCGCCGAGCTGACCGCCCGGCCCCGCGACGTCTCCAGCCTCGGGCAGGTCACCATCGGCGGGGCCGCGTGTCCGCCCTCGCTCATGTCCGCGTTCGATGAACTCGGCATGCGGGTCTGCCACGCGTGGGGCATGACCGAGACGTCCCCGCTCGGGACGATCGCCCGGCCGCCCGCGCGTGTTGTGGGCACCGACGAGGAGTTCGGCTACCGGATCATGCAGGGGCGGTTCCCCGCGGGTGTCGAGGCGCGGCTCACCGGGCCCGGCGGTGAGCGGCTGCCCTGGGACGGCGAATCCGCGGGGGAGCTGGAGGTCCGTGGCCCCTGGATCGCCGGGGCCTACTACAACGGCGTCGACGGCGAACCCCTGCGGCCCGAGGACAAGTTCAGCGCGGACGGCTGGCTGAAGACCGGGGACGTCGGAACGATCTCCCCCGACGGCTTCCTCACCCTCACCGACCGCGCCAAGGACGTCATCAAGTCCGGCGGCGAGTGGATCTCCTCCGTCGACCTCGAAAACGCCCTCATGGCCCACCCCGCCGTCGCCGAAGCCGCCGTCGTCGCCGTCCCCGACACCAAGTGGGGCGAACGCCCCCTCGCCACCGTCGTGTTGAAGGAGGGAGCCACCGCCGACTTCACCGAACTGCGGGAGTTCCTCGCGGGCGAGGGCGGCATCGCGAAGTGGCAACTGCCCGAGCGGTGGACCGTGATCGAGGCTGTGCCCAAGACGAGCGTAGGCAAGTTCGACAAGAAGGTGTTGCGGCGGCGGTATGCAGAGGGGGAGTTGGAGGTTACTGAGCTCTGAGTTTTTGAGCGCGGTAGCGGAGGGGCGGCTTGTGGGGGGGCTGGTCACGCCCGTGCGGCGGAGCCGCATATCGATGCAGCCCCGCGCCGCTAGGGGGCGCGCACCCCGCCGGCGTACCGAAGTCGCCCCCTCCGCG
>DATCQX010001130.1:0-10943 GCA_036569285.1 Streptomyces sp. | reverse complement strand
CCGGTCGCGGTCGGCGATGTGCTCGCGGAGGGCGCGCACCTCGACCCGGCCCGCGAGAGGGCTCCAGTCCGCGAAGGTCAGGGCGACGCCCTGGTAGTCGTCGAGTACGGCGCAGCGGAGGGTCATGGGTCCTGCCTTTCCCGCGTGCTGAAGATCGGTACGGCGACGAGCGTAGCGACACGTCACACCGGCCTGGTCCACTCCGCGTCCGACCTGGTCAGCAGGTACGACGCGACCGTGGCGCCCGCCAGCAGGCCCCCGGCGAGCAGCAGCGGCAGCGCCGCGCTCACGTGCGGGACGGCGGCCGCCCCGGCCAGTGCCCCGCCGAACATCGCCAGCGCGGACAGCGCGCGCCGCCCGGTCCTCCCGCCCTCTCCGCCGGCCGCCTTGCTGTCGGAGGCCATCCCGGTGAGGGTCAGTGTCAGGACGGTGGTCGTCAGGTCGGGGACGGCGAGTGCGCGGGCGGCGGCGTTCTGGACGCCCATCCCGACGCCGAGCAGCACGATCAGGACGTACCGCACGACGCCGTCGTACGGATCCCCGGCCGCCTCGGCGACGGCGTACGCGGCCACGACGAGCGTCGTCTCGGCCAGCAGCGCGAGGTGCAGGACCCGGCCCCGGTGGGCGCGGGCGCGGTGGGCGACCCGGCCGCCGAGGAGGGCGCCCGCGACGAAGGCGAGGAGTGCGGCGAGGGAGGCGGCGAGGGAGAATCCGGCGGCGCCGGCCAGGGCGAAGCCGGAGAAGACGACGTTGCCGGTCATGTTCGCGACGAAGACATGGCCGAGGACGAGGTAGCTGAACGCGTCGACGAGGCCGGTGACGACGGTCAGGACGAGCATCAGCGGCGGCAGCGGGCCGTGCCGTCCCTGCCGGTCGGGGACGAGGGTGGTCCAGGCGTCACGCAGTACGGGGTGCATGGTCGGTCAGTGTCCTCGCCCGGCCCCACCTGCGACAACGTGCCATGCGCATATGACAGGTCAAGCACTGTACAAGATACATGACCTGTCATCAGCTCCGTTAGGCTGCCCCCATGACGCAGTCGCTGACCCCCCACGAACTCCGCGCCTGGCGAGGGCTGATGCAGCTCGCCTCCCGGCTCCAGACCGACCTGGGCCGGCAGCTCCAGGACGAACACGGCGTCTCCGTCTCCGACTTCGAGGTGCTCAGCCGGCTCCAGGACGCGCCCGACGGCATGCGCTGCCGCGACCTCGGGGCGGACCTGGCGTGGGAACAGAGCCGGACCTCCCACCAGTTGGCCCGTATGCAGCGGCGGGGCCTGGTCGAGCGCGGGGAGTGCGTCTCCGACCGGCGCGGGGTCACCTTCCGCCTCACCGCCAGCGGCCGTGCCACCGTCGAGAAGGCGGCGCCCGACCACGACGACACGGTCCGCGTCCTCGTCTTCAACGCCCTCTCCCCCGACCAGGTGACCCAACTGGCGGATCTGACGAGCCACTTGCTGCGCCACGTCGACAACTGTCCCCTGGCGGACGCGCGTCGGGCGGCGGTCCGGGCGTACGGGACCTGAGCGGGCGTCGGTTCAGGGGCTGCGCGAGGGGTGACGCGGCCCTCCTGACGGCGTGCGGCGCAGGTCGCTGACGGTCTCCCCGAACTCGCGCTTGAGGGCGCGGCCGAGGTGCTTGGTGTCGAGGACGCCCCAGCGGGCGGCGATGGCGGCCGTGGAGCGGCCGGTGAGGGCGGGGTCGAGGAGGTCGCGGCGGATGCGCAGCAGGCGTTCGTGCCGGATCCAGGCGGTGAAGGTGAGGTCGGCGCCGCGGAAGAGGGTGTGCAGGTAGCGGACGGAGAGGTGGTGGCGGCGGGCGACGCGTTCCGCGCTGAGGCGGGGGTCGCCGAGGTGCGCGAGGGCGTAGGCGCGGATGCGGTCGGCGAGGTCGGTGGCGACGGGGGCGCGTTCGGGGGTGGTGTCGGCGAACGTGGCGAGGAGGAGGGAGGTGAGGGCGTCGGCGAGGTGGTGGGCGGCCGGTCCCTCGCCGGGGCCGGCGGTGTCGGCGGTGAGGGCGTGGCTCAGGAGTCCGCCGATGCCCGAGCGGGCGCAGACGGCGAGCGCGGTGCGCCGGCCGACGGACGTGAGGTGGTGGCCGAGGCTCGTGCGGGGGACGCACAGGACGGTCATGTCGGTGGGACCCGCGCCGATGAGCCGGTAGGGGCGGGTGTTGTCGCAGGCGAAGAGCTGGCCGGGGGTGAGGACGGCCGTGCGGTCGTCCTGGGCGACGCCGAGCCGCCCGCCGTGCAGGAGGGTGACGTGCATCCACTCGCGGTCGGTGGAGGACATGGTGCGGTCGTCGCGGACGACCGTCGCGCCGGCGGCGTTGATCCGGACGACGACCAGGGGGCCGAGACCCGCGTGGTGGACCGTCGCGCGGAACACGGGGGCGGGGTCGGTCACTCTGAGCGGGGCGAAGAGGGAGGAGGCGGCGGTCTCGAACGCCTCCGCCTCGTCCAGCCGTGTGCCCTTGTCGTCCGTCATGCCGATACCCCCGAACCAGTTCGCGGTGTCACTTCAGTGCGGTGTCGTGCGTGAAATGGTGTGTCGCCGTGCGCGTGGTGGTGCCTGTGCGGCGCGGTCCACTCCTAAGGTCGTCGTCCGGAGCGGCGCGGTTGCGGGCGCCGCGCTTGTCGGCGTGCACCTGAGGAACGATCATGCGCAGTCACACCGAGTTGCGTCTCGGCCCCCTCGACGACGTCCGGATCTCTCTCGCGGCCCATCAGAGCGCCACGCTGCTGTCGCTGGTGGCCGATGTGTTCGGCGCGCGCAGCCATGGAGTGCCGCGCCGGTGGCGGCGGTTGGTCCGCTCCGCGGTGCCGCCGAGCGGGGCGGCGGTGCTGACGCCGCTGTTCGCGCCGGGGTACTCGATCATCCCGGACTGCGTGACGCCGACGGGGTGTCTGCCGGACGGTGACGCCGCGTCCCAGTTCGCGCAGTTGACGGATCTGTCGCCGCAGACCCTCCTCGACGAGTTGGAGACGGAGTTCGGGGGGACGGTGCCCCCGCAGTGGCGCCCGGTCGTGGACCACCCCGGGCGGTGGCTGCGCGGGTACGCCGACGTCCTCCAGCGGGTGTGGCGGGAGTTCTGTCCGGTGTGGCGGACCGCCGAGCCCTATCTGCGCCGGGAGGCGGAACGGGTCGGGGCGGCCGTCCTCCAGGGCTGCGGGGAGGCGGTGCTCCAGGATCTCAGCGGGCGGTTCCGGCTGGTCGGCGAGAGTCTGCGGCTGCCCGATCCGCAGGCGGACACGTACGCGCTCGACGGACGGCGGCTGCTGCTCGTGCCGATCGTGTCGGGCCCCGGCGCCTCCATGTTCGCCCTGGACCGGCCGGACCTGGTGTGGATCGGGTACCCGCTGCCCGGAGTCGGCCGCCTGTGGGAGACGTCCGTGACTGCGCCCGGGCCCGCCAAGGATCCGCTGGCGCTGGTCGTCGGGCCGCTGCGGGCGGCGGTCCTGCGGGGTGCCGCCCAGCCGCTGACCATGGGTGAGCTGGCCGCCCTGCTGGAGTGCAGTCCGGCCAACGCCACCCACCACTGCCGTCAGCTCGCCGACGCCGGGCTCCTGGAACGGCACCGGCAGGGGCGGAACGTGTGGATCAGCCGTACCGATCGGGGCACCGCCGTCGTGGAGTTGCTGTCGCAGGGCGGGGTGGCGCGGGAGGCGCCCTGGTGACCGCGGTGACGGGCCACCAGGGCGCGGGTGTTCAGGGCTTGTACGCCTTGCGGTTGTCATACGTCACCTTGCCCGCGGGGAGTTTGGCCGGGGCGAAGAGCTGGTCGACGGTCACGATGTGGAAGCCTCGTGACTTGAGGCCGGTGATGATGGCGGAGACCGCGCTCACCGTCGTCTTGTGGATGTCGTGCATCAGGACGATGTCCCCGGGCCTGGTCTGCGTCGTGACCGTCTTGATCAGGCGGGCCGTGTTCAGGTACTTCCAGTCCAGGGTGTCGATGCTCCAGTGGACCAGCGGGCGGGCCGCCGCCTTCCGCACCGCCGCGTTGTTCGCCCCGTAGGGCGCCCGGACCGTGCTCGGCTTCAGCCCCGTCGCGTTCTTGATCGCCGTGTCCGTCCGTGAGAACTCCGAGCTGATCTTCGCGGCGCTCAGTTTCGTCAGATCGGCGTGGTCCCAGCTGTGGTTGCCTATCTGGTGCCCCCCTTTCGCTATCGCCTTCGCCACCGAGGGGTTGCGCTGCACGTTCTGCCCCACCAGGTAGAACGTCGCTTTGACCCCCCGGTCGCTCAACGTGTTCAACAGCCTCTTCGTGTCCGCCACCGGCCCGTCGTCGAACGTCAGCGCCACGCACTTCACCTTGCGGCAGTTCACCGCCGCCGCCTTCTCCGCCGCCGACGCGGACGACGCCGTCCCCACCAGCGTCGTCCCGCACAGCGCCGCCGTGACCACCGACACGACCACCCGTCTCCGCATCGAACTCCTCCATTTTCAGCGGGTTTCCGCTCTGAAGACGCACGAGGAGAAGATTTGGATGCATGTACGGTTTGCGATTCTCTGTACGACTCCGACGGGCTGTCAGCCGGGATCAGCCGGGCTGGGTCCAGTTGTGCCACTTGCCGCTGTAGAAGCAGTTCTGCCAGTACCGGTAGCCGGACGTCTTCACCGTCACGATGATGCAGCGGCTGCGGATTCCCGGGCCGGTCTGGCCGGGGCCGTACATGTCGTCGGCGCGGCCGTTGCCGGGGAGTTCCTGCCAGCCCGACGCGGCCTTCCACGTGTGCCAGATCGTGCGGTTCGGGGCGACGACGAAGACCTCGTCGGTGCGGCCGTCGCCGTTCCAGTCGACCGGGGATGTCGTCGTGTAGCACTTCTTGTAGCCGGTGTGCTTGAAGGCGACGACCTTCTCTTTCTTCTTCTTGCAGGCTGCCGCCACCTCGACGCCGTGCGTGTCGGCGCTGTGCGCGACGGTGCCGGTGCCGGTGAGGCCGACGAGTGCGGCGGTGACGATGAGCGACCTCGTCACAGTGCGTGCCGTCAGGACGTGCGGTGTCGGGTTGCGCGGTGTCGGGTTGTGCGGTGTCGGGTTGTGCGGTCGCATTCCCTCTTCCCCTCGGGTCGTCGGGCGGCTCTGACGCGGCCCAGTGGGCCGTGCCGCCCTGGCGGTACGAGAGTGCGTGACAACTCCGGCCGCCCGGGAGGAGGTCGAGGCGATTGACGGCACCTTGGGACGTCCCCGGCGCTGACCTGCGCGGACACGGCCGCGCCTGACACCTCGGCGGGACGGGTGCGCGTGAGGCCGGCGGAGGGCGGTGGGGATCTCCTAACGGACCAGGTAGTAGCGGGGGTTGACGCCGGACTCGTCCGTCTTCAGACGGAACCGTCCCGGCCAGCAGCCCGCGACGACCTCTTTGAACGACTTGAAGGCGCTCGCGCCGTCCTCGGAGGTCACTTCGACGACGAGGCGTTCCAGGGTGGAGTCGGCGGCGGGGCGGGTCGCGGCGGTGGGCCGGTTGGGCAGGGGGCGGCGGCGGGGCGCGGGGCGGCACGGCGCGGCGGTCGCGGCGGCGATGATCTCCAGGTGGACCGCGAAGTCCGGCCCGGGCAGCGGGATTTCGAAGCCGGGGTGCAGGTCGTAGCCGATGGCGACGGCCCGCTGGACGAAGTCGATGACGGCGACGGCGACCGGCGTGTGCGGGCGGGGCGCGGACTGTTCGGTGAGGCGGCTCAGGACACGCAGGACCGTCGCCGTGTCGGAGTCGGCGTCCGGCACCTCACCGTCGTCCGCGCACACCTGGGCCAGCCAGAACGCGGCGGCGTGCGGATCGCCGTCCGCGAGGTGGTGCAGGTGGAGGCTGTAGGCGGCGGCCGGGTCGCCGGCGCCGGCCGCGTACTGCCACCAGAACCGCGCGCCGCTCTCAAGCCCCGCGAGGTGCAGGGCGCAGCCGAGGGTCCAGGCGACGGGCGGACCGGGGAGCTGGTCGGTGACGAAGTCGGCGAGCCGGTCGGGCGTGCAGTGCAGGAGGGCCGCCTCGCACAGCGCGCCGAGGCTGCGGGCGGCGCCCCGGTCGCCGGACGGCTCGGCGGCGGGGACCTCGTCGTCGTACTCCTCGTAGGGCACGACGTCGCTCGGGACGTGCGGGGCGCGCAGCAGCAGGGACTGGACGAGCAGGTCGTCGAGGGCGGTCGTCACGGGGTGGTCGCTCCCGGTTCGTCGAGGTGGGGGCCCTGCTCCTCCAGCGCCCCTCGGGCGTGGTGGTCCAGGGTGTGGGCGATGGCCGGGGAGAGGCCGAGGACACCGGGGACGGCGTCCGGGTGCACGCCGCAGAGGTAGCGCAGGACGACGACGTCGCGCTGGTCCTCGGGGAGTGCGGCGACGGCGTCGAAGAAACGGCCGAACCGCTCGATGTGGGCGAAGCGTTCGCCGAAGTCGGGGATGCGGGACTGGGCCTCGGTGGCGAACGCGGCGGCACGCAGGTCGGGGCGGCCGTCGGGCCTGCGGTGCGCGCGGTGCAGGACACGGCCGCGCAGCAGGTGCCAGGCGTGGCGGCGGGTGTCGGGCGCGGCGATCGCCTCGTCCCAGGTGAGCCAGAGGATGTCGAAGACCTCGCCGACGGTGGTGCGGGCGCGGCGGTCGGACTGGAGGAAGGCGTGCGCGTACGCGGTGTAGGGGTCGCGCATGGCCTCGGTGAAGCCGCGGTGCGCGACCGGTGGTAACTCGGCCGCGGGTGGTCGCGCGTCGTCCACGCGGATCCCGATCCAGCCCGCGCTCTTGTGCGCCTCGTGCGCGGCGGACGTCCACAGCCGGTGCACCGGCTTGACGGGGATGTCGAGGGCGCGGACGACGCTGTAGGTGATCGCCCAGCCGGGGTAATAGCCCTTGCCGCGCAGGAGTTCGGAGATGCGGGTCTTGGAGTAGCCGGAGCGGCCCACGAGTTCGTCGAGGGTGAGGCCGCTGGCGAACAGGCGGGTGCGGACGGGTTCCAGCCACGCGCGGTGGGTGGGTCCGATCTGCGGTTCGATCGCCTCCGGGGGCCGGCCGCGCCGTCTGGCGGGCCGGGCGGCGGGCTCCTCGGGGGTCGGGGACGTCGGGGACAACGTCATGACGTCACCTGCTTGCTGGTCATCGGACCTTCCTGGATTCCTCGGGTCTGGAAGGCCCCCGCGCGGCGGTGCTGAAGCGCCGCGCGGGAGTCGCACGCCAGCATGGTGCGTGGGCCGCCCGCGGCTCAACGCACGCCGGGGCGCCCGGAACAAATCGCTTGTACCGCATAGGCGTTCACGGCACGAACGAAACGGCCGCAATAAACACTTTCGGGGACTTCGCCACCCCTCTCACCTCACCTCCGTCCACCATGAGAACCGCAGCGCCGCTCCAGGCGTCGCACCTTCCTGTCTGGGAGGTCACGCGGTCCCCTCGTGCTGAGAGAACACCCCGGAGGGGACCGCGCTCACCCCACGGGCTTCTCCCACACCGAGACATGCCCTCTGCTCTCCCCGGTGAATGGCGCCCGGCCCCACCCTTCCCAGCGCTCCACCGGCCGCAGCCCCGCGATCCGCGCCATCAGGTCGAGTTCGGAGGGCCAGACATATCGGAAGGGGATCGCCAGGTGCTCACGAGGTGGCCGCCTGGGTCGCGGTGTCGTACACGTCGTACGCCCATCCGGTGGAACTCACGCGGTACGGGACGACGTTCTGCCCGGCGGGCAGGCGCCGGAGTTCGGGGACGAGGACCTCGACGACGAACCTGCCGCCGGGGGTCTCCGATGGTGACGGGGATGTGGTCGCCGCCCGGCTTGGCGCGCAGGCGGTCGGTCATCGCGCGGGACATGTCGATGCCGTGCACGGGGACGCCCCTGCGGGCCGGCGGCAGGGCGATCCGTCTTGTCCCCACGGCGAATTCGAGGGCGGGGCCGCCGGCCGCCTGGTCGGCGAGGAAGTCGACGGTCGCCTCCCTGGAGGGGGTGGACCGCGCGCACCCATGGACGGCCACCTTCAATATTAGCTTAGGCTAACCTAATATGGATCTCCGGGCCTGCATCACGCGGGACACCCCCGTCGTTCGCGCTCCGGTCATCAGCGAGTGGTACGACCGTCCCTGTCCGGCCCGGCCCACGAGGCCGGGCCCGTTCGTGAATGGAGTGGCTGCCGTGAGTGTGACTGCTGTCCGGGAGGCCCTCGCACCGCTGCCGCAGGGACTGCGGGGCGGTGTGGTCGTCGTGAAGTTCGGCGGTAACGCCATGGTGGACGACGGCCTTCGGCGGACGTTCGCCGAGGACGTCGTGGCGCTGCGGCGGGCCGGGGTGCGGCCGGTCGTCGTGCACGGCGGGGGCCCGCAGATCAGCGCGATGCTGGACCGGCTCGGCCTGCCGACCCGGTTCGAGGCGGGGCTGCGGGTGACGACACCGGAGACCATGGACGTCGTCCGGATGGTCCTCACCGGGCGGGTGCAGCGGGAGTTGGTCGGGGCGATCAACGCGCACGGACCCTTCGCGGTGGGGCTCACCGGCGAGGACGCGCACACGATGACCGCCGAGCGGCGGCCCGCGTGGGTGGATGGGCGACCGGTGGACATCGGGCTCGTCGGGGACGTCGTCGACGTCGATCCGGACCTTGTGCGGGGCCTCCTCGACCAGGGGCGCATCCCGGTCGTCTCGCCGGTCGCCCGGGGGGTCGGCGGTGAGGTGTACAACGTCAACGCCGACCTCGCCGCCTCCGCGCTGGCGGCGGCTCTCGGCGCCGAGCGGCTGGTCGTGCTCACGGATGTGCCGGGGCTGTACGCGGACTGGCCGCGCCGCGAGGAGGTCGTACCGCGTCTGACGGTCAGTGAGCTTCAGGTGCTGCTGCCGGAGTTGGCGAGCGGGATGCTCCCGAAGATGGAGGGGTGCCTGCGGGCTGTGCGGGCGGGGGTGAGGCGGGCTCAGGTGGTTGATGGGCGGGTGGCGCATGCGGTTGTGCGGAGTCTGGTGGAGGGAGAGGGGGGTACGAGTGTGGTGGCGGACGGGTGAGCGCCGGGCGCGCCCGAGTGCCGCCGAAGCGCCTTGACGCGGGCGGCACTCGGGCGTTCAGGACAGGTTGCGCACCAAGACACGCGAGCCCTGCCTGGGCTGCCAGCCGGGTGGGGTGCGGGTCCCGGCGGGGGCCGGGGTGAAGCCGTGCCGCAGGAAGAGGGCGCCGTTGCCTGCCGTGGCAGTGAACAGGGCGGTCAGGGTGCGGAGTTGGGCGTGGTCGAGGGCGGCGCGGAGGAGGCGGGCGCCGATGCCGGTGCCCTGATGGCGGGTTGCGACGCAGAAGTTGTACAGCACGCCGGAGTTGTGGTGCGCGTACGCCTTCAGGCCCACACAGCCGTCGAGTTCACCGGCGAGCGACTCGACGACGAGGAACTCGGCGGCATGGGTGGCGTACAGGTCCGCCGGGCGTTCCCGCAGGGCGCCGGAGAGGGCGAACGGGCGGGACAGCTCGGCGAGTTGGCCCGCGTCCTCCCGGCGGGCGGGGCGGACCAGGGAGATCGAAAGGGGGGCCGGGTGGGGGGTGGCCATGGTCAGGCGGGTCCTTCCTCGGTCGCGCCGCGCGGACGGCCGCGTGCCGTACCGCCACGACGGGCGACGCAAGGTTAGCCTTACCTAAGGCGTGACCCAAACCGGTCTCAGCCCGCGAGCGAACGCGGGCGCAGATCCGTCCAGTTGGCCTCGACGTACGCCAGGCAGGCACCCCGGGAGTCCTCGCCGAACACGACCGTCCAGCCGCCGGGCACCTCCGCGAAGGACGGCCACAGCGAGTGCTGACCCTCGTCGTTCACCAGGACCAGGAAGCGGCCTTCGGCGTCGTCGAACGGGTTCGTGCTCATGTTCCGGGCCTCCTGGATGCGGACGTGAAGCTTAGGTTAGGCTCGCCTAATCAACACTGAGCCTAGTCTGTCCCCTCCCCTCTCACAAGGAGACAACCGCCGTGGCCGACAACGCCTTCACCGAGTACGGGCTGCACGGCGAGGTCGGCACCGACGCGTTCTGGGCGGAGGTGACGGGCCCCCGGTCGGTCCCCGCAGACGACGGCTGGCGGACACTGTTCCTGTGGCGCGGCGCCGAGGCACGCGTCGTCTTCGAGAGCTGGTCGGAGCCGGTCGCGCTGAGCCGGTGGGCCGGCACGGACTGCTGGTACGCCGAGGTCCCGATGCCCGAACGGCTGCGTGTCACCTACCAGTTCATGGCCGGTGACGGCGCCCACGCCGACCCGTTCAACCCGGCGGGCGCGGGCGGGGACCGTTCCGTCACCGCCACGCCGGACGCTCCGCCGCAGCCGCACTGGCCCGCCGTCGGCGCGGACACGGTGCTGCCGGTGCCGCGTGCCCGGGTGCGCTGGACGAGCGCGCGCCTCGGACGTCGTACCGTCCGCCTTCATCCGGTGGGCGGGGGCGGCCCGTTGGTCCTGCTGCTCGACGGCGACGACTGGCTGTACCTCCACCCCGCCATGACCGCGTTCGACTCCGCCGCCGCGTCGGGCGAGCTGCCGCCCGTCACGCTGGCCTTCCTCCCCGCCAAGGACCGCGAGGCCGAGTACACCTACCGCCCCGGGCTGTGGGAGGCGGTCCGGGACGAACTCCTGCCGCTCGTCGCGGACTCGGGCGTGCCCGCCGACCTCTCCCGGCTCGTCGTCGCCGGGCAGAGCCTCGGGGGGCTCAGCGCGCTGTACGCGGCTCTGGAGTTCCCCGGACTCGTCACCGGGGTCGCCTGTCAGTCGGGGTCGTTCTGGTGGTCGCCCGAGGCGGCCGGGTCCGGCGATCCGCTGGGGGGTGCCGTCGGGGGTGCGACGGCGGCTCGGCTGCGGGAGGGTGCCGAACTGGCGGGGCTGCGGGTCGCGTTCGACGTCGGGGAGCATGAGCGGGAGATGCTGCCGCACTGTGAGGTGGTGGAGGGGTTGGCGCGGGGGGCGGGGGCGGAGGTGCGGGTGTCCCGGGGGGCTGCGGGGCATGATCGGGCGGGGTGGCGGGGGG
>DATCQX010001129.1:0-7167 GCA_036569285.1 Streptomyces sp. | reverse complement strand
AGGCCGACGAAGACCTGGGAGCCGGGCTCCTCGACGATCGTCGCCAGCGCGCCCTCCCAGCCCATCTGCTCGCCGCCGAAGGTGAGCCGCCAGCCGTTCAGCCAGCCCGTCGCGCGCAGCGGGGAGTGCGGGGCGCGGCGGGTCATCAGCCGCGCGTCGAGGTTGCCGGCGTACGCGGCGTAGAGCGACATGGGGAGAGGGTACGGCAGCCCGCGCACCGGTCACTTCCGTATCCCAGGCCCCGTAGTACCCGTAGTACCGGCGCCTCCCGAAACCCCCGTCCCCTACCTCCCGTAATACCTCCCCGTCCCCCACCCGGCCCCCGAATCCGACGCTCCCCGTCCCGTACGGGACAATGGAGTACGTGACGAGGATCGTGATCATCGGTGGTGGGCCCGGCGGGTATGAGGCGGCGCTGGTGGCCGCGCAGCTCGGGGCGGAGGTGACCGTCGTCGACTGCGACGGTCTGGGCGGTGCGTCGGTGCTCACGGACTGCGTGCCGTCGAAGACGCTGATCGCCACGGCGGAGGTGATGACGACCTTCGACTCGTCCTACGAGGAGCTGGGGATCATCGTCGCCGACGACACCCCGCCCCTGGAGCAGGCGGCCAGGGTCGTAGGGGTCGACCTCGGCAAGGTCAACCGCCGCGTGAAGCGCCTCGCGCTCGCGCAGTCGCACGACATCACCGCCTCCGTCACCCGCGCCGGCGCGAAGGTGATGCGCGGCCGGGGCCGCCTGGAGGGCATGCAGGCCCTCGACGGCTCCCGCAAGGTCGTCGTCGCGACCGCCGACGGCAAGGAGCAGACGCTCACCGCCGACGCCGTACTCATCGCGACGGGTGCCTACCCCCGCGAACTGCCGGACGCGCAGCCCGACGGCGAGCGGATCCTCAACTGGACGCAGGTCTACGACCTCACCGAACTCCCCGAGGAGCTCATCGTCGTCGGCTCCGGCGTCACCGGCGCCGAGTTCGCCGGTGCCTACCAGGCGCTCGGCTCCAAGGTCACCCTCGTCTCGTCCCGCGACCGCGTCCTGCCCGGCGAGGACCCGGACGCCGCCGCCGTCCTCGAAGAGGTCTTCCGGCGGCGCGGCATGAACGTGATGGCCCGCTCGCGCGCGGAGTCCGCGAAGCGGGTCGGCGACCGCGTCGAGGTGACCCTCGCGGACGGCCGTGTCATCACCGGCAGCCACTGCCTGATGGCCGTCGGCGCGATCCCCAACAGCGCGGGCCTCGGCCTGGAGGAGGCGGGCGTCAAGGTCCGCGAGTCCGGCCACATCTGGACCGACAAGGTCTCGCGGACGACGGCCCCGGGCGTGTACGCCGCCGGTGACGTCACCGGCATCTTCGCGCTCGCCTCGGTCGCCGCGATGCAGGGACGTATCGCCATGTACCACTTCCTCGGCGACGCGGTGGCGCCCCTCAACCTCAAGACGGTCTCCTCGAACGTCTTCACCGACCCCGAGATCGCGACCGTCGGCTACAGCCAGGCCGACGTGGACGGCGGCAAGATCGACGCCCGTGTCGTCAAGCTGCCGCTGCTGCGCAACCCGCGCGCGAAGATGCAGGGCATCCGTGACGGCTTCGTCAAGATCTTCTGCCGGCCGGGGACGGGGATCGTCGTCGGCGGTGTGGTCGTCGCGCCGCGCGCTTCGGAACTGATCCACCCCATCTCGATCGCCGTCGACAACAATCTGACGGTCGAACAGATCGCGAACGCGTTCACCGTGTACCCGTCCCTGTCGGGCTCGATCGCCGAGGTGGCACGCCAGTTGCACACGAGGAAGACGGCGGGCGAGGGCTGACGGCCGAAAGCAACTCCCCGTCGGTCACGGGGAGTTGCCATGCATGCCGGAGGCGTGGGGTGGGTAGCTCGGCCCCTATACCACTTCACCCACTCCTGTGCGAACAACTTCTGTTATTCGACGCAAACACCTGAAAACAGACGGTCGACCGCGTTACTGTCAGTTTCGTGTTCGCTGCTGAACGTCGCCAATTGATCCTCGAAATGGTGCGAGCGAACGGGGCCGTGTCGCTCCGTGAGCTCGCCCGCGTCGTCCAGACCTCCGAAGTGACCGTACGGCGGGACGTGCGCGCGCTGGAGGCAGAAGGACTCCTCGACCGCCGGCATGGCGGTGCGGTACTGCCGGGTGGATTCACGCGAGAATCCGGCTTTCCGCAGAAATCCCATCTCGCGACCGCCGAGAAGACGGCCATCGCCGATCTCGCCGCGGGTTTCGTCCAGGAGGGCGAGGCCATCGTGGTGGGGGCGGGGACGACCACGCAGGAGCTGGCCCGCCGGCTCGCGCGGGTCCCAGGGCTCACGGTGGTCACCAACTCCCTCCTCGTCGCCCAGGCGTTGGCCCACGCCAACCGGGTCGAGGTCGTCATGACCGGCGGGACCCTGCGCGGGTCCAACTACGCGCTCGTCGGGAGCGGGGCCGAGCAGTCCCTCCAAGGGCTGCGCGTCTCCCGCGCGTTCCTCTCCGGGAGCGGGCTCACCGCCGAGCGGGGGCTGTCCACGTCCAACATGCTGTCCGCGTCCGTCGACCGGGCGCTCGTGCAGGCCGCCGCCGAGGTCGTCGTCCTCGCGGACCACACGAAGCTCGGGTCCGACACGATGTTCCAGACGGTGCCGACGGACGTCATCACGCGGTTGGTCACGGACGACCCTCCTGCCCACGACGACCGCGCCGCAACGGAGTTGCAGGCACTCGCCGACCAGGGCGTCCAGATCGCCGTCGCCGGCGCGTCGGGAAGCGCGGGGGGTGAGGCGGTGCCGGCCCGTCAACACCCCCCACAACGCAGGGACGTTGCCCTTCCCACCCCGCGCCGGGGGCAACTGCCCGGCTCCGCCGGGGGGTTGAGGGCGGCATCGGTACTGGGTGAGCAGCCGCCGGGGAATGAGAGGGCGCGGGTGGCGGACCTGAGGCGCAGTAGGTAGGGGCGGGTTCGGGGGTGCGCGGCTGACCGCCGTCGGTGGCTGGTCGCGCAGTTCCCCGCGCCCCTAAAAGACTTGGTTGCGGCTGTAGTTCGGCCGCAGGTTCTGGGTGGCTTTTTCAACACCGGGCAAGTCCAACGTCCTTAGGGGCGCGGGGAACTGCGCGACCAGCCACAGCGGTGGGTGCGACTCGTACGAATCCCGAGCCCACCCACCGCTGTTGAGCAATCAGTCCTTGATCTCACAGATCGCCGCCCCGGACGTCAACGACGCCCCCACCTCCGCCGACAACCCCTTGATCACGCCCGCCTTGTGCGCGTTCAACGGCTGCTCCATCTTCATCGCCTCAAGGACGACGACGAGGTCCCCTTCCTTGACCTCCTGCCCCTCCTCGACGGCGACCTTGACGATCGTGCCCTGCATGGGAGACGCGAGGGTGTCGCCGGACGCCACGGGACCGGACTTCTTCGTGGCCCGGCGCTTGGGCTTGGCCCCTGCCGCGAGGCCCGTGCGGGCGAGGGACATGCCGAGGGACACCGGCAGGGAGACTTCGAGCCGCTTGCCGCCGACCTCGACGACGATCGTCTCGCGGTCGGCGTCGTCGTCGGTCTCGGCGTCGGCGGCAGCCGAGAACGCGGGGATCTCGTTGACGAACTCGGTCTCGATCCACCGCGTGTGGACGGTGAACGGCTCGGCGGAGCCGGTGAGTTCGGGGGCGAAGGCCGGATCGGCGACGACCGCGCGGTGGAAGGGGATGGCGGTGGCCATGCCCTCGACCTGGAACTCGGCGAGAGCCCGGGCGGCCCGCTGCAACGCCTGTTCGCGGGTGGCGCCGGTGACGATGAGCTTGGCCAGCAGGGAGTCCCAGGCGGGGCCGATCACGGAGCCGGACTCGACGCCCGCGTCGAGCCGCACACCGGGACCGGACGGCGGCGAGAAGAGCGTCACCGTGCCCGGCGCGGGCAGGAAGTTGCGCCCCGGGTCCTCGCCGTTGATGCGGAACTCGAAGGAGTGGCCGCGCAGTTCGGGGTCGCCGTACCCGAGGGCTTCCCCGTCGGCGATCCGGAACATCTCCCGGACGAGGTCGATCCCGGCGACCTCCTCGGTGACCGGATGCTCCACCTGGAGACGGGTGTTGACCTCCAGGAAGGAGATCGTGCCGTCCATCCCGACGAGGAACTCGACCGTGCCCGCGCCGACATAGCCGGCCTCGCGCAGGATCGCCTTGGACGAGGAGTACAGCTCGGCGACCTGAGCCTCCGTCAGGAACGGCGCGGGCGCCTCCTCGACGAGCTTCTGGTGCCGGCGCTGCAAGGAGCAGTCACGGGTCGAGACGACGACGACGTTGCCGTGGGTGTCGGCGAGGCACTGCGTCTCCACGTGCCGCGGCTTGTCGAGGTAGCGCTCGACGAAGCACTCGCCGCGCCCGAACGCGGCCACGGCCTCACGCACCGCGGACTCGTACAGCTCCGGCACCTCTTCGAGCGTGCGGGCCACCTTGAGACCGCGCCCGCCACCGCCGAACGCGGCCTTGATGGCGATCGGCAGCCCGTGCTCCCGCGCGAAGGCGACGACCTCGTCCGCACCGGAGACCGGGTCGGGGGTACCGGCGACGAGCGGGGCGCCCGCGCGCTGGGCGATGTGCCGGGCCGCGACCTTGTCGCCCAGGTCACGGATGGCCTGCGGCGGCGGACCGATCCACACCAGGCCCGCGTCCAGCACGGCCTGCGCGAAATCGGCGTTCTCCGACAGGAAGCCGTACCCCGGGTGGACGGCGTCCGCACCGGACTCCCGGGCCGCGTTCAGCACCTTCTCGATATCGAGGTAGCTGCTCGCCGGGGTGTCACCGCCCAGGGCGAACGCCTCATCCGCGGCGCGGACATGCAGAGCGTCCCGGTCCGGGTCGGCGTAGACGGCCACGCTTGCGATACCGGCATCCCGGCACGCGCGGGCCACGCGGACTGCGATTTCGCCACGGTTGGCGATGAGCACCTTGCGCACGATTGAGGCTCCTTCCTGGAAACAAGCCGAGTTTAGGGACTGCCGACACGGCGCATCGACCCGTCCCCAAAGGTGAGCTTGCCCACACAGAGCGTGACGCCAGGCTCGCTCGACCCACGAAATCCCTTGTCGCACGGCCGTACGCAGGACTCCTCGGAAAACCCTAGCCCTGTCATGTGGTCAAGGTCTCTGTGAAGGCGTGCTGCGGCCCACTCCGTTTCTTTGTTGGATCCCTACGAACGGCGCTCCGGATCTTTGCGCCGACGCGAACCATTGTCCTGAGCTTTACCAGTGAGTAGCGTTCCTGATGACCCGAACGTACTTCCGGCGGGAGCAGGATGGCTCCAGCCCGGGTCGAAAGCAGGTGATGGCGTTGGTCCGCAGACCGGTGGCATGGGTGGTGGCGGTCGTCCTCCTCGCGGAGGCGTTCGGCGTCGCGCTCCTGAACTGGATCCTCGGGACGTTCGTCAGCCGCCAGCACATGTCCCTCGCGGGCCTCGACCCGGACCTGATGGCCAACTCCTCGAAGGCCGCGGGCCTCGTCTTCGCCGGTTACTTCGCCTTCTGCGCGCTCGTCGCGTTCCTGGTCGCCGTCCGCGGCCACCGCCCGGCGGGCCTCGGCCGCGTCCTGCTGGTCAGCGCGGCCGTCGTCCACGGCCTCCTGGCCGCCGTCTCCTGGGGCCTCGTCGGCCCCACCGCCTTCGTCGCGATGATCGCCGTCATGGCCCTGATCGTGCTTCTCCTCATGACGCACGACGAGATGACACACGACGAGGAACTCACGCCTCCGTCGGTGCCCACAACTCCGTGATGCCGACGCCCAGTTCACCGAGCAGCCGGCGAACGAGCGGCAGGCTCAGGCCGATCACGTTGCCGTGGTCGCCGTCGATGCCGTCGATGAACGGCGCCGAACGGCCGTCGAGCGTGAACGCCCCGGCGACGTAAAGGGGTTCACCCGTCGCGACGTACGCGGCGACCTCGGCGTCCGTCGGCTCGCCGAAGCGGACGACCGTGGAGGCGACGGCGGAGGTCCAGCGGCCGTCGGCGTACACGCAGTGCCCGGTCTGGAGGGTGCCGGCCCGGCCGCGCATCGACTTCCAGCGGGCGGTGGCCTCCTCGGCGTCGGCGGGCTTGCCGAGCGCCTGGCCGTCGAGGTCGAGCACCGAGTCGCAGCCGATCACGACCGCGTCCTTCGCCTCCGGGCGGGCGGCCACCACCGACGCCTTCGCCTCCGCGAGCGCCCGCGCCAGCTCCGCCGGGGTGGGCGCGGAGACCGCGTCCTCGTCGACCCCGCTGACGATCACGTCGGGGGTGAATCCGGCGGCCCGCAGGAGATTCAGGCGGGCCGGGGACTGGGAGGCGAGGATCAGGCGGCGAGTCATGGACTCAGCGTATCCGCGGCCGGTCAGGGCCTCATCTCAGGCCGATGACGATCATCGCCAGCACCATGGCCGCCGCCATGAGAACGCCCAGTCTCCGCAACATGACCTGCATGTCGCGGAGTTCCTTGGGAGGCTCGTTCTCAGGATCGGACCACAGCATGATGTCCAGCATGCGACGCGGAGGTGACGAGCGCCTGAGTACTAGTACTCAAGTCCTCCAGTACGTCCGAGCCCAAGCTGTGGGTCCCGGCCGAGGAAGCCCTCGGTTCGCGATCCGGGCCGGGTCCGACCAGGCGTCCTTGGGCTGCGGGGCATCGGATTCCGGCGTGACCGACGCCCTCGCCCTCACCACGGCGAGCGCGGCAGCCAACTCCTCAGGGGTGGGGTTTCCCCGTACGACCTTGATGTTCATATCAACTCCTACAGGGGAATGTTCCCGTGCTTCTTCGGCGGCAAAGACTCCCGCTTCGTCCGCAACTGCCGCAGCCCCCGCACGACATGCCGCCGCGTGTCCGACGGCATGACCACCGCGTCGATGTACCCGCGCTCGGCGGCGATGTACGGGTTCAGGAGCGTGTCCTCGTACTCCCGGGCGAGCCGCGCGCGCACCGCCTCGACGTCCTCGCCGCTCGCCTCCGCCTCGGCGATCGTCCGCCGGTGCAGGATGTTGACGGCGCCCTGGGCCCCCATCACCGCGATCTGAGCGGTCGGCCAGGCGAGGTTGAGGTCCGCGCCGAGGTGCTTGGACCCCATCACGTCGTACGCGCCCCCGTACGCCTTGCGGGTGATGACGGTGATGAGCGGGACCGTGGCCTCCGCGTACGCGTAGATCAGCTTCGCGCCC
>DATCQX010001128.1:0-3153 GCA_036569285.1 Streptomyces sp. | reverse complement strand
GCGTTCGTCGGGGCCGGGACGGCGCTGCTCGGCGTCGCGAGCTACGTCCACCTCGCGGCGGCCGGGCACACGCTCGACGTCGACGACATGGCGAGCTTCTCCGTGCTGTGGACGGTCGTGTCGTCCATCGGGCTCGGCCTGTTCTTCCCGGTCGAGCAGGAGATCACCCGTCTCGTCGCGTCCCGCACGGTGCACGGCGACGGGGTGGCGCCGGTGCTGCGCCGGGGCGCGGCGCTGTCGCTGGGGCTCCTGGCGCTGGTGCTGGTGCCCCTCGGGATCTTCGCGGGGAAGATCGCGGACGTCTTCTTCCACGGCGACGAGAGTCTCGTCCTCGCCCTGGGCGGCGCCTTCGCGGCCCTCGCGATCGCCTATGTGACCCGGGGTGTCCTCGCCGGTCTCGGCCGGTTCCAGGCGTACGGCACGCAGCTGGGCCTGGACGGTCTGCTGCGGATCGTCCTGCCGGGCGCCCTCGCGGTGGCCGGTGTGAAGTCGGTGTTCGCGTTCGCGGCCGTCCTCACGGTCGCCCCGCTGATCGCCGTCCTCCTCACGATCCGCCCGGTGCTGCGCGGCAGCCGGCACGGCTCCCCGGCGCACTGGCGGGACCTCATCGAGCACCTGGGGCTGCTGGTCGGGTCGACGCTGCTGGCGCAGGTGCTGGTGAACATCGCGGTGATCAGCACGAAACTGATCTCGACGGGCGACGACGCGCTGGTCGCGGCGCTGCTGTCGGCGCTGGTCCTGGCCCGGGTCCCGCTGTTCGTGTTCGGGGCGTTCCAGGTGTCCCTGCTGGCCGGGCTCTCCTCGGCGGCGGCGGAGGGCGACTGGGCGGGCTACCGGCGGCTGCTGGTGCGGGCGGCGACGATCACCGGCAGTCTGGGAGTGGCGGGCGGGATCGGCGCGACCGCGCTGGGCCCGCTGCTGCTGCCCGCGCTGTTCGGGGCGCCGGACGTGCTGACGGCCGTCGACTTCGCGTGGCTGTCCCTCGGGACGACGCTGTACATGCTCGCGATGGTCCTCGGGCAGGCGCTGCTGACCAGTGGCGGGGCGCGCAAGCAGCTCATGGCGTGGGTGTTCGGGACGGCCGTTCTGCTGGCGGTCACGTTCAGCTCGCTGGAGCTGCGGACGCGGGTCGAGGTGGCCTACAGCGCGGGGTCTTTCGCTGTCGTCGCCTTCATGACGCTCGTTGTTCGCGCTCGTGTAGGCTACCGTTCGCCGCACTGACGAGAGTGACCATCTTCCCCTCACTCTGGGTAGTCGATGTGACGGGCAGTGGATCACAGTCCGACGGCCCCCTTTCTGTGGCCGTCCACCCTTTCCGGAAGAGAAGACAGGCCCTCTAGCCATGCAACTGTGGATGCTGACCTCGGTCACCGGCGTCTTCCTGGTGCTCTGCATCGTGGAACTCCTGCGCCGCCGCAAGCTCAAGGAGAAGTACGCGTTCCTGTGGGTGTTCACCGGCATGGTGATCATCCCGCTGGGTTTCTTCCCCACCGGGCTGGACTGGGTGGCGCGCAATGTCGGGGTCCGCTCGGGTGTGAGCCTGATCCTCTTCCTCAGCGTGGCGTTCCTCTTCATCGTCTGCCTCCAGCTGAGCTGGGAGGTCGGGCACCTGGAGGAGGAGGGGCGGACGCTCTCCGAGGAGGTCGCGCTGCTGCGCATCGACGTCCAGGAGCTGCGTCAACAACTGTCCGAGGGTGAGACGGCGTCCGTCACCTCGGGGGACTCGGGGAGGCTCAAGTGATCGACGGCAAGCGGGTCTTGATCATCATGCCGGCGTGGAACGAATCCGAGGGCGTCGCCGACGTCGTCAAGGAGGTCTACGCGACACTGCCGGGCGTCGACATCCTGGTGGTGGACGACGGCTCGGCGGACGCGACGGCGAAGGTGGCCGCCGCCGCCGGTGCGACCGTGATGAAGCTGCCGTACAACCTCGGCGTGGGCGGCGCGATGCGCGCCGGCTACAAGTTCGCGCACGACCGCGGCTACGACGTCGCGATCCAGGTCGACGCGGACGGCCAGCACGACCCCCGCAACGTGCCCGAGCTGATGGAGCGCCTGGACGCCGGGGCCGACCTGGTGATGGGCGCCCGGTTCGCCGGCACCGGGGAGTACGAGGCGCGCGGTCCGCGCCGCTGGGCGATGCTGGTGCTGGCGTTCTGGCTGTCGCGGATGGCCCGTACGAAGCTGACCGACGTGACGTCGGGCTTCCGGGCCTGTGGTCCCGATCTGATCGACGCGTTCGCGCGCTGGTACCCGGTGGAGTACCTGGGCGACACCGTCGAGTCGACGATCGCCGTCGTGCGGGCCGGGTACCGGGTCGAGCAGGTGCCGGTGGCGATGCGGGCGCGGACGACCGGGACGCCGAGCCAGTCGCCGTGGAAGGCGACGATGTACCTGGGCCGGATCGGGATGATCCTGCTGCTCGCGTTCAGCCGCCGCTCCGCGCTGGGCCCGGCGCGCAAGAAGGCGGCCCAGAAGACCCAGAAGGCACTGGAGAAGCAGGCCTCGTGACCATCGACATCATGCTGCCGCACTACGGCGACACCGCTCTGATGCAGGCGGCCGTGCGCAGCGTCCTGGAGCAGACCGACCCCGACTGGCGGCTGACGGTCGTCGACGACGGCCGTGAGCCGGGGGTGCCGGAGTGGTTCGCGTCGCTCGGCGACGAGCGGGTGCGCTACGAGCGCAACGAGGTGAACCTCGGCATCACCCGCAACTTCCAGAAGTGCGTGGACCTCGTGGAGGCCACGCATTTCACGATGCTCGGCAGCGACGACCTGATGATGCCGGAGTACGTCGCGACGCTGAAGGCGGCCATCGAGGCCGAGCCGGGCGCCGCGATCTACCAGCCGGGCGTCGAGGTGATCGACGAGCACGGCAAGCCGGCGACGACGCTGGGCGACGAGGTGAAGCGGCGCCTGTACGCGCCGAAGACCAGTGACGGCGAGCGCCTGGTGCTGTCGGGCGAGCCGCTGGCGGCGAATCTGCTGGGCGGGAACTGGCTGTACTTCCCGTCGCTCTGCTGGCGCGCGGACGCGGTGAAGGCGGTCGGGTTCCGTGAGGAGCTGTCCGTCATCCAGGACCTGGCGCTGATCATCGAGCTGATCCGGCGCGGCGAGAAGCTCGTCGTGGACCCGGCGCCCGCGTTCCGCT
>DATCQX010001127.1:0-7031 GCA_036569285.1 Streptomyces sp. | reverse complement strand
GCTGTCCGACGCCGAGATCCTCGAAAAGGTGGGGTACCGGGTGACGACGCTCGGTGCGCGGGGCGTCCGCATCGAGAAGGTGGGGGAGCCGGTCATCGAGGTCGGGTGCCCCGAGGAAGAGGCCAAGGTCGAGCCCACGGGTGTCGGCGACGCCTTCCGGGCCGGGTTCCTGTCCGGGCTCGCGTGGGGGGTTTCGCTGGAGCGGGCGGCGCAGGTCGGGTGCATGCTCGCGACGCTGGTCATCGAGACCGTGGGGACTCAGGAGTACACGTTGCGGCGTGGGCACTTCCTGGAGCGGTTCGCCAAGGCGTATGGGGATGACGCTGCTGGTGAAGTGCGGGTTCACTTGGGTTAAGAGGGTGCGTTGTCGGGTGCGGGTGATCTGTGGCTGGTCGCGCAGTTCCCCGCGCCCCTAAGGGACATCACCGAACCCGGCGGATGAAATACGCCGTCTCTTCCGCCCCCACATACTCGTGGCCCGTCATTTCGCACCATGCCGGGATGTCCAGCTTCGCTGCCTCGTCGTCAGCAAGCACCGTCACCATCGCCCCCACTTCCACGTTCTTGATGGCCTTCGCCAACTCGATCACCGGGATCGGGCACCGCTTCCCCAGCGAGTCGACGACCGTCCCCCGCACCGGCGTCACCGACGCCCCCAACTTCTCCCGCACCCTCCCCACCACCCCCGGCAACACGTCCAGGAACCTCTCCACGTCCGCCTCGGCCACGCCCACCGGCAATGACACCCGGACGTTCCCCTCACTCAGCACCCCCATCGCCTTGAGCACATGGCTCGGCGTCAGCGTGTCGCTCGTGCAGGAGGAGCCGGAGGAGACGGCGAACCCCTCGCGGTCCAGTTCGTGCAGGAGGGTCTCTCCGTCGACGTACAGGCAGGAGAACGTCACGATCCCCGGCAGCCGCCGCTCAGGATCCCCCACGACCTCCACATCGGGGACGACGCCGGCGACCCGTTCCCGGATCCGCCCCGTCAACTCCCGCAGCCGCGCGCCCTCGACGTCCGCCTCGGCCTGAACGGCCCGCAGCGAGGCGACAGCCGCGACGATGGCCGGCAGATTCCCGAACTCCTCATCCTCCCGAGGTGCGAACCGCACCCCTTTCCTCACGGCCAGCACCCCAACCCCCGCAGGCCCACCCCACTTCCGGGCACTCCCGGTCAGCACGGACCACCCGCCCTCCACCGGCCCCCACCCGATCGACTGAGCCGCATCCACCAACAACGGCACCCCAACGGCGGCACACACCTCAGCCACTTCCCTGACGGGCTGAAGGGTCCCCACCTCATGATTGGCCGACTGCAGACAGGCGAGCGCCGTATCCGCCCGCAACGCCTCCGCATACGCCCCGACAGCCACACCCCCCTCCCGCCCCACCGGTACGAAAGTCACCTCCCCGCCCCACTCTTCGGCCATATGGAGCACGGAAGAATGCTCGACAGCTGACACGATCAGGTGACTCCCGACGCGCCGCCGCCCACTCAACACCCCACCCATACCGACCTGAACGGCCCGAGTCCCAGAGGAAACGAACCGAACCTCATCGGCCCGGCACCCCATAGCTTCCGCAGCGGCTTCCCGAGAAGCATCAAGAAGCACCCGAGCCCGCCGCCCGGCCTGATACAACTTCCCAGGATCGGCCCACCCGTCATCCAAAGAGGCCAACAAGGCTTGCCGGGCTACGGGATGGAGGGGAGAACCGGAAGCGGCATCGAAATAAGACACCGGTCCACGCTAACTCCGATAGGGGCGCGGGGAACTGCGCGAACGGCCCAAACCGACTCGCACCCGCCAAACAAGCGAACCCCCCGAGCTACTAGGCACCCTCCCCGCGAACCCCCGGAGGGCGTCAGCTAGGGTTTGGTCCGCATAAACATCCAAACCCCTGCCCGACGCAGGAGCGGCGACCGACCACCGACGGAGGCAGGCCGCAGCCAACCCGCGCGGGCGAGACTCTCGGGAAGGCGCTACGTGAGTCCCAACGGCTCCGACCGCTCGCCGCGGCGCCCGATGCGGCGGAAGCTGCTCCAGGCAATGACCGCGGGCCTGGTCCTGGCGACCGCCACCGGTTGCACATACAAGGACTTTCCCCGCCTTGGTATGCCCACCCCCACGACGGAAGAGGCGCCTCGCATCCTCTCCCTGTGGCAGGGGTCATGGGCCGCCGCGCTGGCCACCGGCGTGCTGGTGTGGGGCCTGATCTTGTGGAGTGCTTTCTACCACCGGCGCAGCCGCACCAAGATCGAAGTACCCGCACAGACCCGGTACAACATGCCTCTTGAGGCCCTGTACACGGTCGTGCCGATCGTCATCGTCTCGGTCCTGTTCTACTTCACGGCCCGCGACGAGTCGAAGCTCCTGAGCCTGGAGAAGAAGCCGGACGTCACGGTCAACGTCGTCGGTTTCCAGTGGAGCTGGTGCTTCAACTACGTCGAGAACGTCCCCGGTGTCACCGGCGACGCGAAGACCGACGAGAACCTGGACGCGATCCCGGACCGGTTCAAGAAGGACTTCCCCGCGGACGCCGGCGGCGTCTACACCTGCGGTGTCCCCGGTGAGCGGAACCCGCAGACCAACAACCCGGGCCCGACGCTGTGGCTCCCGAAGGGCAAGACGGTCCGCTTCGTCCTGACTTCCCGTGACGTCATCCACTCCTTCTGGGTGGTGCCGTTCCTCATGAAGATGGACGTCGTCCCGGGCCACACCAACGCCTTCCAGGTGACCCCCAACAAGGAGGGCACCTTCCTGGGCAAGTGCGCCGAGCTCTGCGGCGTCGACCACTCCAGGATGCTGTTCAACGTGAAGGTCGTCTCTCCTGAGCGCTACGAGCAGCACCTCAAGGAACTCGTAGAGAAGGGGCAGACCGGTTACGTTCCCGCGGGCATCGAGCAGACCGCCCACGAGAAGAACCGGGAGACGAACAACCTGTGAGCATCCTCAACGAACCCCAGGGTGCCGACGCGGACTCGTACGAGAACGAGCTGCCGGTACGGCGCAAGCAGCCCGGCAACGTCGTGGTCAAGTGGCTCACCACCACCGACCACAAGACGATCGGGACGATGTACCTCGTCACGTCCTTCGCCTTCTTCTGCATCGGTGGCGTCATGGCGCTGCTCATGCGCGCCGAACTGGCCCGCCCGGGCCTTCAGCTCATGTCCAATGAGCAGTTCAACCAGGCGTTCACGATGCACGGCACGATCATGCTGCTGATGTTCGCCACCCCGCTCTTCGCGGGCTTCGCGAACTGGATCATGCCGCTTCAGATCGGCGCTCCCGACGTCGCGTTCCCGCGGCTGAACATGTTCGCCTACTGGCTCTACCTGTTCGGCTCGCTCATCGCCGTCGGCGGTTTCCTCACCCCGCAGGGCGCGGCCGACTTCGGCTGGTTCGCCTACAGCCCGCTCTCGGACGCCGTCCGCTCGCCGGGCATCGGCGCCGACATGTGGATCATGGGTCTGGCCTTCTCCGGCTTCGGCACGATCCTCGGCTCGGTCAACTTCATCACCACGATCATCTGCATGCGCGCCCCCGGCATGACGATGTTCCGCATGCCGATCTTCGTGTGGAACGTGCTGCTGACGGCCGTCCTCGTGCTGCTGGCCTTCCCGGTGCTGGCCGCCGCGCTGTTCGCCCTGGAGGCGGACCGCAAGTTCGGTGCGCATGTCTTCGACGCCGCCAACGGCGGGGCCTTGCTGTGGCAACACCTCTTCTGGTTCTTCGGCCATCCAGAGGTGTACATCATCGCCCTACCGTTCTTCGGCATCATCTCCGAAGTCATCCCGGTCTTCTCCCGCAAGCCGATGTTCGGCTACATGGGTCTCGTCGGCGCGACCATCGCCATCGCGGGTCTGTCCGTGACGGTGTGGGCGCACCACATGTACGTCACCGGCGGTGTGCTGCTGCCGTTCTTCTCGTTCATGACGTTCCTCATCGCCGTCCCGACCGGTGTGAAGTTCTTCAACTGGATCGGCACGATGTGGAAGGGCTCGCTGTCCTTCGAGACACCGATGCTGTGGGCCACCGGCTTCCTGATCACCTTCACCTTCGGTGGTCTGACCGGTGTCATCCTCGCCTCGCCGCCGATGGACTTCCACGTCTCCGACTCCTACTTCGTGGTGGCGCACTTCCACTACGTGGTGTTCGGGACGGTCGTCTTCGCGATGTTCTCCGGCTTCCACTTCTGGTGGCCGAAGATGACGGGCAAGATGCTCGACGAGCGCCTCGGCAAGATCACCTTCTGGACGCTGTTCATCGGCTTCCACGGCACGTTCCTCGTCCAGCACTGGCTCGGTGCCGAGGGCATGCCGCGCCGGTACGCCGACTACCTGGCGGCCGACGGGTTCACCGCGCTGAACACGATCTCGACGATCAGCTCGTTCGTGCTCGGCCTGTCGATCCTGCCGTTCTTCTACAACGTGTGGAAGACCGCCAAGTACGGCAAGAAGGTCGAGGTCGACGACCCGTGGGGTTACGGCCGTTCGCTGGAGTGGGCGACCTCCTGCCCGCCGCCGCGGCACAACTTCCTCACCCTGCCGCGGATCCGCAGCGAATCCCCGGCGTTCGACCTGCACCACCCGGAGATCGTCGCGCTCGAACAGCAGCAGCTCGAGCACGCGCACGCCGGGGCCATCGCGGGCGGTAAGGAGGCCGGCAAGTGAAGGTCCAAGGCAAGATGTTCATCTGGCTGAGCGTCTTCGTCCTCGCCATGGCGATCGTCTATGGCGTCTGGTCGAAGGAGCCGGCCGGTACGACGGCCCTCTTCCTCGCGTTCGGCCTGTGCATCATGGTCGGCTTCTACCTCGGCTTCACCGCCAAGCGGGTCGACACGGGCGCGCAGGACAACAAGGACGCCGACGTCGCGGACGACGCCGGCGAGCTGGGCTTCTTCAGCCCGCACAGCTGGCAGCCGCTCTCCCTGGCCGTCGGCGGCGCCCTCGCCTTCCTGGGGGTCGCGGTCGGCTGGTGGCTGCTGTACTTCTCGGTGCCGATGCTCCTGATCGGTCTGTGGGGCTGGGTGTTCGAGTACTACCGCGGTGAGAACCGCACCCAGTAGCACCCGCTGTACGCCGTCGAGGCCGGACACTCCGTCAGGAGCGTCCGGCCTCACGCTTTTGCCGCACGCCGGGTCGCTCGTACGAGTGACTCGGCGCGCAGGGTCGGGGCGCGCTTCCTAGCGTGAAGTCATGAACCACCCGAGCCGCACGCCCCGCCCCCGCACAGTCGTCCGCTGCACCCTGCTGGTGAGCGCTCTGGTCGCGGGCGCCGCCGCCTGCGGCTCGGGCGGACATCCGCTCGCCGCACGGCCCTTCGACGCGACCGACCAGGTCGTCTTCGCGGGGTTCCCCGGCACCGGGCACAAGGCCGACCCCGACAAACCCCTTGAGATCACCGTCAAGGACTCCGAGGGGCCCCTCACCGACGTCACCGTCGTGGACGCCACAGGACGCTTCGTCGCGGGCGAACTCGCCGCCGACGGGCGCCGGTGGCACTCCACCGAGCCGCTCGCCGCGAACGCGCACTACACGGTCCGCGTGAGCACCGAGGACGACGACGGAGCCCCCGGGCGCCGCGTCCTCACCTTCGACACGGGCGCGCCCGTCTCCAAGAAGCGCCTCGACGTCACCTTCGGCCCCGACGCGGGCACGTACGGCGTGGGCCAGCCCATCACCGCGACGCTCAGTCAGCCCGTCAAGGACCCCGCCCAGCGCTCCGTCGTCGAACGCGCCCTCAAAGTGGACTCCACGCCCTCCGTCCCCGGCGCCTGGCACTGGGTCGACAGCAAGGAACTCCACTACCGCCCCAAGGACTACTGGCCCGCCCAGGCGAGGATCCGCGCCCACAGCTACCTCGACGGCATCAAGATCGGCGACCGCCTCTGGGGCACCAAGACGAAAGACCTGAACCTCAAGATCGGCGACAAGGTGGTGGCCGTCACGGACGCCTCCTCCCACTGGATGACCGTCTACAAGAACGGCGAGGAGATCAACTCCATCCCCGTCACCACCGGAAAGCCGGGCTTCGAGACCCGAAACGGCGTCAAGGTCGTCCTGGGCAAGGAGTACTACGTCCGCATGCGCGGCACGACGGTAGGCATCAGCGCGGGCTCCTCAGAGGGCTACGACCTCCCGGTGTACTACGCCACCCGCGTCACCTGGAGCGGCGAATACGTCCACGCCGCCCCCTGGTCCGTCGACTCCCAGGGCTCCGCCAACGTCTCCCACGGCTGCACCGGCATGAGCACCGACAACGCTGCCTGGTTCTTCGAACACATCCGCGAGGGCGACGTCGTCAAAGTCGTCAACAGCAACGGCGACGACATGGAACCCTTCGGCAACGGGTTCGGCGACTGGAACGTCACCTGGAAGAAGTGGGAGGAGGGCAGCGCGTTGACGGGCGGTAAGCAGGCCCCGAGAGACGAGACCCGCTTGACGCCGGAAGCTGTTTGATCAGGGGGCGAGGTGAGTGCTTTTAAGGGGCGCGGGGAACTGCGCGACCAGCCACGGCGGCGGGCCAGTCGCGCACCCACAGAACCCCCCACCCCTCTAGGCGCTCTGAAGCCTCTCCTGCCGCAGCAAAGACGCCAGCGTGGACGCGAACTCCACCGGCTCCACCGGAAGCGTCACAGCGGCGTCAGCACGGCTCCAGGTGGCCAGCCAGGCGTCCTGGGGCCGCCCCATGAGAATCAACACGGGGGGACAGTTGAAGACTTCGTCCTTCAGCTGACGGCACAGCCCCATGCCCCCCATCGGCACAGCCTCACCATCAAGGACCACGACATCGATGCCGCCCTTGTCCAACTCCCGCACAACCGCCGCAGGCGTCGCGCACTCGACAAAACTCACCGACGGGGCGTCAGGGGCGGGTCGGCGTCCGGTCGCCAGCCTCACCTGCTCCCGCGTACCCGAGTCGTCGCTGTAGACCAGCACCGTGGCGGTCGGCTGCATCGTTCCTCCGTGACTTCGGCGACATTGGCGTCGTACGGAAAGGCCCATTCGGGCGGATGCTACTCCCGACGAC
>DATCQX010001126.1:0-5217 GCA_036569285.1 Streptomyces sp. | reverse complement strand
GGACACCACGCGGGCGTTGGCTGCGGCCGGTCATGGGGTGTTCCTGGAGATAAGCCCCCACTCGGTGCTGATCCCCAGCTTGGAGGAGACGCTGTTCGAGTCGCATCCGTCGGCGGTTGTGACGGGGACTCTGCGTCGGGGTGAGAACGAGTTCGAGCAACTGCTCGCTGCCATGGCCCGGTTGCATGTGTGTGGGGTGCCGGTGGACTGGTCCGCGATCGTGGGCCGGGGTTCGGTGGTGGATCTGCCGACATACGCCTTCCAGCATGAGCGGTACTGGCCGCGCCCTCGGGCTGTGGCTGGAGACGCTCGGGGCATGGGACTGGTGTCGGTGGGGCATCCGTTGCTGGGGGCGGCGGTGGAGTTGGCCGGTGGTGAGGGTGTGGTGTTCACCAGCCGACTGTCCCTGGTTTCGCACGACTGGCTGGCTGATTACGCGGTGAACGGTGTCGTGGTTGTGCCGGGCACGGCGTTCGTGGAGCTGTTGGTGCGGGCCGGTGACGAGGTGGGGTGTGGTGTTCTAGAAGAGTTGCTGCTGGAGCGGCCGTTGGTGTTGCCCGAGCACGGGGCCATGCAGATACAGGTGGTTCTCGAAGCGCCGGAGGAGTCCGGTCGTCGTGCGGTGAGCGTGTATGCGCGGCCGGAGGACGAGACGGACTGGACACGGCACGCCGGCGGAACACTGGCTTCTGAGGCGACGGCGCCGGGTGTCGAGCTGACGGTGTGGCCGCCGACGGATGCCGTCGCGGTGCCGGTGGACGGGTTCTACGAGGGCCTGGCTTACGCGTACGGCTCGGCTTTCCAGGGGTTGCGGGCGGTGTGGCGGCGGGGTGACGAGGTCTTCGCCGAGGTGCGGCTGCCCGACGAAGTGGCCGAGCGGGCCGGGGAGTTCGGTATCCACCCGGCGCTGCTCGACGCCGCCCTGCACGCCGCCGCGTTTCTGCCGGGTGAGGGTACTGGCTGGCTCCCCTTTGAATGGGGTGGGGTGTCGCTGTACGCCTCGGGCGCCCGTTCGTTGCGGGTGCGCTTGTCGGTGGCCGGGGACGGTGTGTTCTGCCTGGACGCCGCTGACGACACCGGCGCCCCGGTGGTGTCCGTGGACTCGTTGGCGCTGCGGCCGGTGGAAGCGGAGCTGCTGGAGTCCGGGTCCGGGAACGAACGGCGGCTGTCCAGCCTGCCACGGCGTAGCGGCCCGGCCCGTCCGCTTGCCCGCGCGGGCAACCGGGACGGCTCCGGCCTGGCCGGACGACTGGCCGCCCTGCCCCCTGCCGACCAGCAACAACTACTTCTCGACCTGGTGTGTGGCCACGTCGCCACCGTCCTGGGACACGTCTCCGCAGCCGTCGTCGACCCTGAGAAGGCCTTGCGGGACATGGGCTTCGACTCGCTGACAACGGTGGAACTGCGCAACCGGCTCGCGGCAGCGACAGGCCTCCAACTGCCCGCCACGCTGGCCTTCGACCACCCGACCGCCTCGCGCCTGGCCGATTACCTGCGGCAGCGGCTGACCGGCACGGTCGAGGCCGTATCGGTGGCTCCCGTTGCAGTGACGGACGAGCCGATCGCCATCGTCGGGATGGGCTGCCGCTTCCCCGGCGGAGTCGAGAGCCCCGAACAGCTGTGGACCCTGCTCACGGACGGCGTCGACGCGATCTCGGCGTTCCCGACCCAACGCGGCTGGGATGTGACCGGTGACGCTTTCGCCCAGGTAGGTGGCTTCCTCCACGAGGCGGCGGAGTTCGACGCGGCCTTCTTCGGTATCTCGCCGCGTGAGGCGTTGGCGATGGACCCGCAGCAGCGCTTGTTGCTGGAGACGGCGTGGGAGGCCCTGGAACGGTCCGGGATCGACCCGAACACGCTGAAGGGCAGCAAGACCGGGGTCTTCGTGGGCGGAGGCGGTTCGGGTTACGAGGCTGTCGGGGACGCCTCGGACGAACTGGACGGATACCGGATCACCGGCGGCGCGGCCAGCGTGCTGTCGGGCCGGATCGCGTACGTGCTGGGCTTGGAAGGTCCGGCGGTGACGGTGGACACGGCCTGTTCGTCGTCGCTGGTGGCGTTGCATTGGGCCGCCCAGGCGTTGCGCTCCGGGGAGTGCGATCTGGCGCTCGCCGGCGGTGTGACGGTGATGGCCACCCCGGGTGTCTTCGCCGATTTCGCTACACAGGGCGGGCTGGCAGCCGACGGCCGTTGCAAGGCGTTTGCCGCGTCGGCGGACGGCACCGGGTGGGCCGAGGGCGTCGGGCTGGTGGCGGTGGAGCGGCTGTCGGACGCCCGCCGCAACGGCCATCGCGTGTTGGCGGTGATGCGGGGTTCGGCTGTGAACCAGGACGGCGCGTCGAACGGGCTGTCCGCGCCGAACGGTCCGTCACAACAGCGGGTGATTCTGCAGGCGTTGGCCAGTGCTGGTGTGGCTGCGGCCGATGTGGACGCGGTGGAGGCGCACGGTACGGGGACTCGGCTGGGTGACCCGATCGAGGCCCAGGCGCTGTTGGCGACTTATGGGCAGGGTCGGCCTGAGGGGCGTCCGCTGTGGTTGGGGTCGCTCAAGTCCAACATCGGCCACACTCAAGGCGCGGCTGGGGTCGCGGGTGTGATGAAGATGGTGTTGGCGATGCAGCGGGGTGTGCTGCCTCGGACGTTGCACGTGGATCAGCCGACGCCCGAGGTGGATTGGTCGGCGGGTGCGGTGGAGCTGCTGACCGAGCAGCAGTCGTGGCCGGTGGTGGATCGGCCGTGGCGGGCGGGGGTGTCTTCGTTCGGGGTCAGTGGGACTAACGCCCACGTCATTCTGGAGCAGGCCACCGAATCAACGCCCTTGTCGAATGCGGACGTTGCTGTTCCGCCGGTGGTGCCGTGGGTGCTGTCGGCCAAGTCGGAGACGGCGTTGCGGGAGCAGGCGCGGCGGCTCCTGGCGCACGTGGAGGCCGTGGACCCGGTGGACGTGGGCGCGGCCCTGGTCTCCACCCGGGCGAGCCTGGAACACCGGGCGGTCGTCCTGGGCGCCGACCGTGACGAACTGCGCGCCAGGCTGGCCGAGTTGGCGGCTGGCGAACCGGGCGCTGGTGTGGTGACCGGAACAGCGACTCAAGGCGGCCGGACGGCGTTCCTGTTCACCGGTCAGGGTGCGCAGCGGGCTGGTATGGGCCGTGAACTCGCCGAGGCTTTCCCGGTGTTCGCGGATGCCTTCGAGGAGGTGTGTGCCGGTTTCGGCGGGCTGTTGCCGGGGTCGTTGAGGGACGTGGTGTTCGGGGGTGAGGGGTTGGACCGTACCGAGTGGACGCAGCCGGCGTTGTTCGCGTTCGAGGTGGCGTTGTTCCGGCTGCTCGCCTCCTGGGGTGTGACACCGGACTATGTGACGGGTCACTCGATCGGTGAGCTGACCGCCGCGCACGTTGCGGGGGTGTTCTCGTTGCCGGATGCGTGCCGGGTGGTGGCGGCGCGGGCACGGCTGATGCAGGCGTTGCCCGCTGAGGGGGTCATGCTGGCGGTCGAGGCGAGTGAGGCCGAGATCGCCGAGGTGGCGGGGGAAGTTGCCGGGTGGGATGAGCGGGCCTCTGTCGCGGCGGTCAACGCTGCTCGTTCCGTGGTGCTTTCCGGTGATGCTGCGGTGGTCGGGGCGATGGGTGAGCTGTGGCGCGCTCAAGGCAGGAAGGTGCGGCGTCTGCAGGTCAGTCACGCGTTCCATTCGCCGTTGATGGATCCGATGTTGGATGAGTTTGCGGGGGTGTTGGAGGGGGTGGAGTTCGGGTCGCCGTCGTTGGGGATGTCGGCCGAGGTGTGCGGTGTGAGGTATTGGGTGCGGCAGGTGCGTGAGCCGGTGCGGTTCGCCGACATGCTGGCGGGGCTGAGTGCGCAGGGTGTGACGCGTTTCGTGGAGGTCGGTCCTGATGGTGTGCTGACGGGGCTGGGGTCGGATGCGGTGGACGGCGTCTTCGTCGCGACTCAGCGGCGGGACCGGCCCGAGGTCCACACGGCGATGACCGCCCTGTGCACGTTGCACACCCATGGCGTCCCGGTGGACTGGTCCACGATCGTGGGCCGGAACACGACGACCGACCTACCGACGTATGCGTTCCAGCGTGAGCGGTACTGGCCGCGCCCCCGGGTTGTGGCGGGGGATGTGCGAGGTGCCGGGTTGACGTCTCTCGGCCACCCGTTGCTGGGAGCGGCAGTGGAGTTGGCTGGTGGTGAGGGTGTGGTGTTCACCAGTCGGTTGTCTTTGGCTTCGCACGACTGGCTGGCTGATTACGCGGTGAACGGTGTCGTGGTTGTGCCGGGCACGGCGTTCGTGGAGCTGCTGGTGCGGGCTGGTGACGAGGTGGGGTGTGGTGTTCTGGAGGGGTTGACGCTGGAGCGGCCGTTGGTGCTGCCGGAGCGCGGGGCCGTGCAGGTTCAGGTGGTGGTCGAGGCGCCAGTGGAGTCCGGTCGTCGTGCGGTGAATGTGTATGCGCGGCTGGAGGAGGAGACCGACTGGACACGGCATGCCAGCGGAACGCTGACTGAGACAGGCGCCCCCATACCGGTATGGCAGGAAACGGCATGGCCGCCGGCGGGAGCGGAGCCGGTGTCGGTGGACGGGTTCTATGAGGGCCTGGCTGAGACTTACGGTCCGGCCTTCCGGGGGCTGCGGGCGGTGTGGCGGCGGGGTGATGAGGTCTTCGCTGAGGTGGGGTTGCCGGATGAAGTGGCTGAGCGGGCGGGGGAGTTCGGTATTCATCCGGCGTTGTTGGATGCGGCTCTGCATGCTGCCGTGTTCTTGCCGGGTGATGCCGAAGGTGGGCTGCCCTTTGAATGGGGTGGGGTGTCGTTGCATGCCTCGGGTGCTCGGTCGTTGCGGGTGAGGTTGTCGGCGGCTGGGGACAGCACGTTGTGCCTGGAGGCGGTTGACGACACGGGCGTCCCGGTGGTGTCGGTGGGCTCGTTGGCGCTGCGGCCGGTGGACGGGGAGCTGCTGGCGTCCGGGGTGGGCCATCGCTCGCTGTTCAGTGTGGAGTGGACGGTGTTGCCCGCTCCCGGCGGTGAGGTGTCGGTGGGGTCGTGGGCGGTGATCGGTACTGGTGTGCCGGAGCTGGAGGCGCCGCGTTATGCCGGGGTGGCTGCTCTGGTGGAGGCGGGTGTGCCGGCACCTGATGTGTTGGTGGTTCCCTGCGTCGGGTCCTTGGAGGGTGACCGGGGTGTGCAGGCGCGGGAGCTGGCCGGTGAGGTGTTGGGTGT
>DATCQX010001125.1:0-4137 GCA_036569285.1 Streptomyces sp. | reverse complement strand
GGGCCTCTCGTGGTCGTCGCCGTCGTTCCAGTCGGCTTTCGCGTGTCGGAGGAGGACGATCTTGCGGGGTTCTTCAACGCTCATGCTTCCCAGCTTCGCACGAAACAGGCCACCGGGCTCGGGTAGTTGAACAGGTGAAGTTGCGGAGGCGCGGGGGGTGTGCGACCTGCGTGGACGGCACGCCAGGGCTAACGCGCCATCAACTGCTGGACACGCTCGACCAGTTGGGTGAGCGTCGGGTGCGAGGCCGCCGCCTGGGCGTCGGAGGGGTCGAGGACGAGGCCGAGGAGGGTGAAGAAGGCCAGGACGGGGAGGGCGATGGCCCACCAGGGGATGTGGGTGTCCGCGCCGCCCGTGGTCGCCGGGTGGGGGCGGGTGTGGGAACGGGCCGGCATGGTTCCTCCGCAGCGTTTCGAGTGGTCCCGTGACCGTTGTTCGCGGCCACGACTCGAAGGTACGCAGTGCGCAAGCCCTCGCCCATCCGGACTTCCACCCACTTACCCCTGACCCTCACCCCCTAGGGGATGGGGGGTTACCCCCACCCTTCCGAGGGCTCGGGCACCCCGGGATCAGGGCGAGGCGATCGTGGCGATGACGGCGATCACGATGAAGATGGCGAGGAACGAGCCGAAGACGATGAGCATCTTCCGCTGGCCGTTCTGCGGATTCGGGTCGAGCAGAGGCATACGGCCAGTTTCGCACCTGGTGGTGTCGAGGGGTGGATCGGGGGGTGGGGGTGGAGGTTCGGGGAGTCAGGGTTTTCTCAGGGTCGGGTCAGGGTCAGGGGTGGCGCCGGGGGCCGTCGTCCTCGTCAGCGCGCCACCTCCTCCTCGACCGTCCGGTCGCGGCCCGCCAGGACGCCGACCGCTGTCTGGGGGATCAGGAGGAGGGCCATCAGGATCAGCGGGACGTGCCAGCCGCCGGTGGCCTGGTAGAGGACGCCGATGAGGAGGGGGCCGGGGACGGAGATGAGGTAGCCGATGCTCTGGGCGAAACCGGAGAGCTGGGCCACACCCGCGCCGGTCCTCGCGCGCATGCCGACCATCGTGAGGGCCAGGGGGAAGGCGCAGTTGGAGATGCCGAGGAGGACGGCCCAGGCCCAGGCGCCGCCGGCGGGGGCGACGTACAGGCCCGCGTATCCGGCGAGCCCGCAGGCGCCGAGCGCCACGACGATCGGGCCCTGGTGGGGCAGCCGGGTCGCGAGCCGGGGGATGACGAACGCCAGCGGCACCCCGAGGACCATCGTCACCGCGAGCAGCAGCCCCGAGGTCCCCGCCGACACCCCGGCGTCCCGGAAGATCTGCGCCATCCAGCCCATCGTGACGTACGCGCCGGTCGCCTGGAGCCCGAAGAAGACGGCGAGCGCCCAGGCGGTACGGCTCCGGGTGATCCGCAGAGGAACCGGTTCAGCGGCGAGCGCCCTGCCCCCGCGCGCGGGCACCGGTGCCCCGCCGGAGGACACGGTTTCCGACGCCGCACGCGCGCGTGCACTCTCCGCCGCAGAGCTCACGCCCCTGCGCACCGCCCTCCCCGCCCCGCCCGTGGCCGAGCCCCCGGCCTCCGGTCCGGCGCCTTCCCGCGCGCGTGCCTGCGCAGAACCGTCCGCGCGCTCGATGTCCGCCGCACGCGCGCGTGCCCGCCCCGCTCCCCCGCCCCTGCGCCCCAGCAGCACCCACGGCACCACGGCCACCCCCGCGACCCCCGCCCACACCGCGAGGCCGAGCCTCCAGCCCTGGCCCAGGGTGTCCGTCAGCGGGACCGTGACCGCCGCTGCCGTGGCGGTGCCGAGGGCGAGGGCCATGGAGTACAGGCCGGTCATGGGGCCGACGCGGTCGGGGAAGTGGTGTTTGACGATGACCGGCATCAGGACGTTGCCGACGGCTATGCCCATGAGGGCGAGAGCGCTGGCGGCGAGGAAGCCGGGGACGCCGCCGACGTAGGGGCGCAGGAGGAGGCCGGCGGTGAGGGCGGCCAGGCCCGCGCCGACGACCGTCGTCGCGCCGAAGCGGCGGGCGAGACGGGGTGCCGTGACGCCGAAGACGGCGAAGCACAGGGGCGGGACGGAGGTGAGGAGACCGGCGACGCCGCCGCTCATGCCGATGCCGTCGCGGACCTCTTCGAGGAGCGCGCCGAGGCTGGTGATGGCGGGGCGGAGGTTGACGGCGGTGAGGACGATGGCGGCGACGAGGAGCCGTTTCGTCCACGCGCGCGTGGAGGGCGTTTTCGGCTCGCCGGGTGCCGTGTCCGTCGTCCGGGGCGGTGCCGTCGTCCGTGTCGTCTCGCTCGCCATGCCGCCCATCATAGAATCATAGGATGATTATGGGCATGCTTTTCGCGTCCCGCTCGTGCGAAGGTGTCCCATGGCCCTGACCCACCCTCGCCGTTCCGCGCTCTCCGAGCAGGTCATCGCCGCCCTGCGGCAGCAGATCACCTCCGGTGAGTGGCCGGTCGGCTCGCGCATCCCGACCGAACCCGAGCTGGTCGAGCAGTTGGGCGTGGCCCGCAACACCGTCCGGGAGGCCGTGCGAGCGCTGGCGCACAACGGGCTGCTGGACATCCGGCAGGGCTCAGGGACGTACGTCGTGGCGACGAGCGAGCTGGCCGGGGTGATGCAGCGCCGGTTCGCGGACGCCGACCCCCGGCACATCGCCGAGCTGCGCGCGGCCCTGGAGTCCAGTGCGGCGCGGCTGGCCGCGGAGCGCCGTACCGAGAAGGACCTCCGGCAGCTGGACGGCCTGCTGGCGCGGCGTGAGGAGGCGTGGGCGTCCGGGGACCGGGAGGCGTTCGTGGCGGCGGACGCGACGCTGCACCTCGCGGTGGTCGCGGCGTCCCACAACGACGCGATGACCGCGCTGTACGCGGATCTGGGCGAGGTGCTGCGGGACTTCCTGCGCGACAACGTGGGGCCCGAGCTGTCGCCGGGGTCGTACGTCCAGCACGCGCGGATGATCGAGGCGATCCGCGCGGGCGACGCGCAAGGGGCGGCCACGGAGGCCGCGGGGCACGCGTTCTCGTGCCGGTTCAGCCGCGCGCGTGCGTGACCCACACCGCGCGGATCTCCTTCCAGCAGCGCCCGGTGAGCCGTACGGTCCTGGCGGGGCCGGTGTCGACGGGGGCCGTGTCGGTGTCGACGTCCCACCAGCGGGCGCACTCGATGTGCAGCCGGACGCGGTCGGTGGCCGGGTAGGGGTTGTGGCACCAGACGACGGCCCGCGAACCCTCGACCCCGGTACGGCACTCCGCCCCGAAGGGGTCCACGCGCGCGTGGACGACCGGTTCACGCACACGCGCGTGAGGCATCGCTTCGTACGGCAGCCCCACCAGCAGGGCGACAGCGGCTATCGCAGGGGTGACACCGCGGGACATGCGCACAAGGGAACCTCCTCGGCATGGCTCGGGAGGGGCGTACTTCGACAAGGCGTACGTCCACCCTGTCCCGCCCACCCCGCCCACCGCCCGGCCGGGTACGCCGAACGGGTGAGGGCCCGTCACCGGGGCAACTCCCGGGGACGAGCCCTCGTCTGAACGAATAACAGCGAACCCCGCAGCAGGACCGGCTCTCTCAGCCCCAGCCCCCTGCCGAGCCCAGCGGCGGCGTCACGCGCCGATCGCGTGCAGCCCGCCGTCCACGTGGATGATCTCGCCCGTGGTCTTCGGGAACCAGTCGCTCAGGAGGGCGACGATGCCCTTGCCGGCCGGCTCGGGGTCCTTGAGGTCCCACTCCAGGGGGGAGCGGTCGTCCCAGACGGCGGCGAGGTCGCTGAAGCCGGGGATGGACTTGGCGGCCATGGAGGCGAGGGGGCCCGCGGAGATGAGGTTGCAGCGGATGTTCTGCTTGCCGAGGTCGCGGGCGACGTAGCGGCTGGTGGCCTCCAGGGCGGCCTTCGCCGGGCCCATCCAGTCGTACTGCGGCCACGCGTACTGCGCGTCGAAGGTGAGGCCGACGACCGAGCCGCCGTTCTGCATGAGCGGCAGGCAGGCCATGGTGAGCGACTTCAGGGAGAACGCCGAGACGTGCATGGCGGTGGCCACGGACTCGAACGGCGTGTTGAGGAAGTTGCCGCCGAGCGCGTCCTGCGGGGCGAACCCGATGGAGTGGACGACGCCGTCGAGGCCGCCCAGCTCCTCACCGACGAC
>DATCQX010001124.1:0-5726 GCA_036569285.1 Streptomyces sp. | reverse complement strand
ATTGAACCAGTGACCTCTTCCGTGTCAGGGAAGCGCTCTCCCGCTGAGCTAATCGTCCTTGGAGGTGGAGACGGGATTTGAACCCGTGTAGACGGCTTTGCAGGCCGTTGCCTCGCCTCTCGGCCACTCCACCAGGAGTGTCAGGGGTTCGGGAAGATCCCCTGTCTTTCCATGCGAGCGGACGACGAGGCTCGAACTCGCGACCTCAACCTTGGCAAGGTTGCGCTCTACCAACTGAGCTACGTCCGCTTGTCTTTCCCGGCCCGCTTCCGCGTCCCGGCGACGTGTTGAACTCTAGCGGATTCCCGGGCCAGGACAAAAACGCGTTTGCGCAGCGTGCTGCCCCGCGTAGCCGAACCGTCCAGCTCAGGCCCCCTTGCGGACACCCGACCTAGACTCGACGCGTGCCTCACCTGCCTCCCCTCGCCCGCTTCGGCAGCCGTCTCGCCACCGGCCTCCTGGACGTCACGGACGACCCCGCCGCCCTGGACTCCACCGGCTTCTGGGCCGTCGCCGCCGACTTCGAGGGCCGCCTCACCTGCGCCCGCTTCGCCGACGTACGCAGCGCCCCCGTCCCCGCCCCGGTCCCGGGCGCCTGGCACGGCCCCGCCGAGGGCGACTGGACGTCGTCCCTCGACCGCACCGCGTACACGGCCGGCGTCCGGCGCATCCGCGAGCACATAGCCGCCGGGGACGTCTACCAGGCCAACCTCTGCCGCGTCCTGTCCGCGCCGGTCCCCGAGGGCGCCGACGTCGACGCCCTCACCGCCCTCCTCGCGCGCGGCAACCCGGCGCCGTACGCGGGCACGATCCGCCTCCCCGAGCACGGCGTCCAGATCGCCACCGCCTCCCCGGAACTCTTCCTGCGCCGCGACGGCCGGGCCGTCCTCTCCGGGCCCATCAAGGGCACCGGACGCACCGAGGCGGATCTCCTGGAGAAGGACTACGCCGAGAACGTCATGATCGTGGACCTCGTCCGCAACGACGTCGGCCAGGTCTGCACGACCGGCAGCGTCACCGTCCCCGACCTGTGCGCCGTCGAGAAGCACCCCGGCCTCGTCCACCTCGTCTCCACGGTCGCGGGCGAGCTGCGCCCCGGCGCCGGCTGGCCCGAGCTGCTCGACGCCGCCTTCCCGCCCGGCTCCGTCACCGGCGCCCCCAAATCCAGCGCCCTGCGCATCATCGACGCCCTGGAGACCTCGCCGCGCGGCCCCTACTGCGGCGGCGTCGGCTGGGTCGACGCGGACCGGGGGACCGGTGAACTCGCCGTCGGCATACGGACGTTCTGGATCGAGGGGGGCCTCCTCAAGTTCGGCACGGGCGCCGGGATCACCTGGGGCTCCGACCCCGAGGGGGAGTGGCGGGAGACCGAACTGAAGGCGGCCCGGCTGCTCGCGGTAGCGTCGGGGACGTACGACTGCTGAACGAGACCTAGTGGAGGTGGCCCCGGTGAAGCTCTGGCTCGACGGCGGGCTGAAGGACGTCGAGGACGCGCGTGTCTCCGTCCTCGACCACGGACTGACCGTAGGTGACGGCATCTTCGAGACGCTGAAGACGACCGACGGACACGCCTTCGCCCTCACCCGGCACCTCGACCGCCTCACCCGCTCCGCGCGGGGCCTCGGCCTGCCCGACCCCGACCACGACGAGATCCGCGCCGCCTGCGCCGCCGTCCTCGCCGCCAACCCCCTGCCGCTGGGCCGCCTGCGCATCACCTACACCGGCGGACAGGGCCCCCTCGGCTCCGACCGGGGCGCCCACGGCACGACCCTCGTCGTCGCCGTCGGCGAGACCAGCCGCCGCGCCGACACCACCGCCGTCGTCACGGTCCCCTGGACCCGCAACGAACGCGGCGCCCTCACCGGCCTCAAGACCACCTCCTACGCCGAGAACGTCGTCGCCCTCGCCCGCGCACACGAACAGGGCGCCACGGAAGCCCTGTTCGCCAACACGGTCGGCGCCCTCTGCGAAGGCACCGGCTCCAACGTCTTCGTCGTCCTCGACGGCGAGATCCACACCCCGCCCCTCGCCTCCGGCTGCCTGGCGGGGATCACCCGCGAACTGACCATCGAGTGGACGGGGGCGCAGGAGACGGACCTTCCCCTGGACGTCCTCACCCGCGCCGACGAGATCTTCCTGACGTCGACCCTCCGGGACGTCCAGGCGGTGCACCGGGTGGACGGGCGTGAGCTGAGCGGGGTGCCGGGGCCGGTCACGGCCAAGGCCATGCGGGTGTTCGCTGAGCGGGCGGGGGACGATCTGGATCCGTGAGGGGTGGGGGAGGGGCGGGCCAGAGGCTGGGTGCTTCGGCGGTCCGGATCTTCCCCGGGCTGCTACCCGCGGGGGTGCCTCTTCGCCGGGGCGCCCCCCCAGCGGGCGGCTTCTTCGCCGGGCCGCCTCCCCAGCGGGCTGCTTCCTGGCGTGCCCACCTCTTGGCGGCCCTCCTGTTGCGGAGCCGCCTCTTTTGCGGAGCCGCTCCTTGACAGGCCCCAGTTTCGGCGGGCCGGATCTTTATTCGGCTGCCCAGCGAGGCCGTAGCGGGTAGAAATCCCGGCATGACCACGACCTTGCGGCCGACCGAGCCGCTCCAGCGGGAGTCAGGGACCGGCGGGCGGCTGTCGCGCAAGTATCAGGTGTGCGTGAACAGCCGTCCTGTCGGCTCGCTGCACCTCAGTACGCACCCCGGATTCGGCCCCACGATCGCCCAGATCGAGGAACTCCGCATCGACGAGGCCGACCGCCGCAGGGGACGCGCCACGGTCGCCGCGCTCGCCGCCGAGGAGGTGGCGCGGAGCTGGGGCGCACGAATGATCGAGGTCTACGTCCCCGTCGAACGCGGCACCGCCCCGGACGACGCCCCCGGCGTCCGCCTCGCCACGGCCCTCGGCTACGTCCCCCGCAACCGGGGCATGGAGAAACTTCTCGGTACGGCCGCCCCGGCCCTCCCGCCCGGCGTCACCGTCCGCCCCTTCACCGAGGCCGAGTACCGCCCCCGCATGGAGCGCGCCTTCGCGCACTTCGCCGACGACTGTGTCGAGCGCGGCATCACCCGCGCCGAGGCCGACGCCCGCGCCGCCCGCGATTTCGCCGAACACGCCACCGCCTGGCCCCCCGGCCCGAGCACCGTCCTCAGCGTCCTCGAACAGAACGGCCGCTGCCTCGGCACCCTCTGGCTGCACTCCGCCGACGGCCACTCCTACGTCTACGACGTGGAGGTCGCCGCAGAGTTCCGCGGCCGGGGCCACGGCCGCACCCTCATGCACCTCGCGGAGGCCCAGGCGATCGCCGCCGGCAGCACGGTCCTCAGCCTCAACGTGTTCGCCGGGAACACGCCCGCGGAGAAGCTGTACGCGTCGCTGGGGTTCGAGGTGTCGGGACAGGGGATGTACAAGAACCTGCTGTGATCCGGCGGGACTTCAGCGCCCTTCGAGCGCCCTTCAGGCGTCCGGCGTCGACAGCAGACGGTCGGCGATCTCCTCGACGCGCTGCCGGAGCCCTTCCTGGCTCTTGCCGCCGTCGAGCCGCTCGCCGCCGATGACGTACGTCGGGGTGCCGGTGACGCCGATCGCCTTGCCCTCCGCCTGGTCCGCGTCGACGATCAGGATGTGCCGGCCGTCCACCAGAGCGGTGTCGAACTCCTCGGCGTCCAGACCGAGTTCACGCGCCGCCTCGACGAGGAACTTCTCCCCGCGCCGGTCCAGCTCCTCGACCCGCCCGAGCACCGCCTCCACGTACTCCCAGCCCCGCCCCTGCTCGAACGCCTCCTCCGCCGCCTGCGCCGCCGCGAACGCGTGCTTGTGCTTCTCCAGCGGGAAATGCCGCAGCCGCACCTCCACCCGGTCTCCGTACCGCTCCCTCACCAGCCGCAGATCCCCGAGCGCCGACCGGCAGTCGGGACACTGCAACTCACACCAGACATCGAGAACGACGGGACCGGGGACGACGGAAGCGGATTCACTCATGCCCCCAGTGTCCCAGTTCTCTGAGGGGCTCCTGTGACGGACTGTTCTCATGGCGCCGATGGGCGGGCCTTCAACGCGGCGGATCGACCGTCGCGTGGGTGGCCGCGCGGGTCCGCCGCGGATCGCTGAGGACGTCCGTGCTGTCCACGAACTGGTCGACGGCGCCGATGACCGGCAGCGCGCGGACGGCCGGGTCGGTGATGCGGGCGGTCAGCGCGGCGGTGAAGCGGTCGGCGCGCAGGACCTGGAACGGCCTGGTGTGGTACGGCCGGGTGGCGGGGTCGACCGGGTCGGTGAGGCCGAGCCGGTTGTGCGCGGCGGCGACCGTCTCGTAGGCGCGGGCCAGGTGATGCTCGCGGGTACGCCAGTCCGTGGCGGCGAGCGTCGCCGTGAGGTGCGGGGTGAGAGCGGGTGCCTGCGAGGTGTGGGCGAAGGCGCTGCCCAGCCATTTGCTGTACGGCGGGTAGTGGCGGCCCATCAGCAGACAGAGCCGCATCAGGTCCCGTACCAGCCGGGCGGCGACGACCGCGGACCCCAGCTCGTCGCCCACTTCACCGCAGCGCCCGACGAAGGCCTCCTCCTGCGAGACGCGCTGCCATTGGCAGGCCAGCAGGTGGAGCCAGAGGTCGTGCGGGTACCAGTCGAGGACTTTCCGCGCCGGCCCGAGGGAACCGAGCCCGTCGTGGAACACGGCACCGGCCGTGACCTCCGCGAGGCGCTGAGCGGGAGCGGCCAGCCAGTCCGCCAGGGTGACCTTCCCACGGGGGTCGAAACCGAGCCGCTCGGTGAACCAGACGCCCGGATCACTCACGTCCACACGGTGACGCACCGGCCCGTCCGTCACCCGCATGACCCCGATACCGGGCTCGCCGGTCGCCGCGAAGTGCGTCGGACAGCCGCAGAACGTCTTCGGCAGCCGCTCGGAGAGGAACTCCCGGATCCTTGCGCCGTGGCGGGCGAGATCTTCCGGCCCCAGAAAGACCTCCAGCCGAGGCCCCCACTCGTGGTCCGCCGAACGCGCGGTGTCGAACCCCAGGACCTCCGAACCACTCCCGATCCGGGCGGCCGAGTACACGACCCCGGGTGCCACCTCCTCCAACAACGGCCCGACGGCCTCCAGGTAGAAGCGACGCGAAAGCTCCAGCCCGGGAACGAAGCACGGCACAGCCATGCCGCCCAGGCTCCCGAACCGGCGCACGTCCAGTCGACTCCTTTTCCCCGAGGCACCCCCAGCCCCGGCATCAGGGCTGACCCGGAGATGTCCCTGATGTCCGCTCCAAGGCATGGCCCTGGGCCGTGGGAGAGGTGCACGATGGAAGGAAGGGCGGGCCGAGCGGACCGGAGGGACGGGGTGCGTCGGTCCGTGCGGACCCGGCACTGCACAGCGACACCGCACTGCACAGCGACCCTGGAGGACAGCATGATCGCCGAGACCGTCTGTTCCGCAGCCGCCGCGGCCGGCCTCGGCATCGCGGCGGTGACGGCCTACCGCAAGCGCTTCCTGTCGGCGGCCCGCATAGCGGCCTACTCCCTGGTCCCCCTCGGCCTGGTGATGACGGGCGTCGTCGGGTGGGCGGCGGACACGGCGTTCAGCCCCACGGCCTGGGCGGGATTCGCCGTACTCGGCGGCGCCTGGGGCCTGTTCACCCTGACCCGCGCGGTGGAGCGCCGCAGGGGAGGCACCCGAAAAGCCCGCAGGGAAGCCACCCAAGCCACCCGCGAGGCCGTGGCCCCCGCGGCCTCGACCCCCACCCTCGGCCAGCC
>DATCQX010001123.1:0-6252 GCA_036569285.1 Streptomyces sp. | reverse complement strand
GGCGCTCAGGGCGCCCTTGGCCGAGGTCTTGACGGACTTGACGGTCGTCCAGGTCTTCGTGCCGGCCTTCTGGAACTGGAGCTGGACCGTCTGCGAGCCGTACGCGACGTTCTTCTTGGTGTTCCAGTCGGCGCGGGTCAGGGTGCCCTTGACCGTGATGGTCTTGCCCTTCTTCACCGGCTCGGGGGTCGCGTCGGCGGTGAGCTTGGCCTGACGCAGGAGCTTGGTGGAGCCGAGGTCACCCTGCAAGGTGACGTTCCCCTTGGCGTCGACGGCGAGGGCGCCGACCTTCCAGGCACCGGCCTGGGAGTTGTCGAGCAGGTTGTCCTCGCGGTCGAAGACGATGGCGGCGGAGCAGCTCAGGACCGTCGAGGAAATGGTCTTGCAGGTGCCCGGGTCCTCGCTGATGAAGACGTCCGTCGCCTTGCTCATCGCAGTGCCGCGGTAGATCGCCGGACCGCTCTCGAACGACTTGGCGCTCAGCTTGGCGGGCTTGGTCACGGTGTACGTGACGGGGAAGGAGGCCTTGCCGGAGGCGCCGACCACGAGGGTCTTGGCGATCTTGACCTTCGAGAAGGTCACCTTCGGACCGGCGGCGGCCGGAGCGGCCTGCGCGACCGGCGCGGCGAGGGCGGAGAGGGCCACGGCGCCCAGGACGGCGGCAGCGGTGGCGGTGGCGCGTATGCGCATGTGCGTTCCCCAGTGGGATGAATGATCGTGTGAGTCTGTTGACCCGGAAGGGTCGACCCGTAATACCTGTGAACGGTTGTACGGGTGTGAAGGACCTTGATAAAACTTTTGCGCTACGGGTACTACTTCACGTCGACGAAGTCGGCGCCGGAGGCGACCGCGGCCGTCGTCGAGTTACCCGGGAAGTTGTAGCGGTACGAGCCGTCGGCGGTGGCCTTGACGGTCGTGCTCAGGTTGCCCTTGCTGTCCGCCTTGACCGTCTTGAGGGTGGTCCAGGTCTTGGCACCCTTCTTCTGGTACTGGAGCTGGACGGACGCGCCCGCGTAGCCGCCGAACTTCAGGTTCTCCCAGTTGGCGCGGGACAGGTTGCTCTTGACGGTGAGGGTCTTGCCCTTCTTCACCGGCTCGGGCGTGGCGTCGGTCGCGGCGAGCTTCGCGGCGCGCTGGAACCAGAAGGACCCGGACTTCTCCTTCCAGACGAAGTCCTCGTCCTTGGCGTCGACCCAGGCGTCGACGTACCAGACACCGGCGTTGCCGTTGGCGAAGAAGTCCACCTTCGGGTCGACCTTCACCGAGGCGGTGCAGGTGGAGGTGGTGGCGTTGATCGCCTTGCAGACGGGCTTGCCGGTGGTGAGCAGGCCGTAGCCGGGGCCGAACAGGTCGAACGGGTCCGCCCCCGCGATACCGGAGTCGTCCGTCGCGGTCACGCTGACCGTGATCGTCTTCGCGCCGGACGTCGAGACCTGCACCTTGTTGTCACCGTCGACGACGACCTTCGTGATCCGGGTGTCGCCGTAGCCACCGTCCGCGTGCGCGGCGGGGACGGCGAGCCCGGTGAGGGCCAGGGCGCCGAGGGAGGCGGCGGCAGTGGCACGAAAGCGCATTGAGGTTCCCCCAGTTGAGAGTCCACCGGACCGGTGATGATCACCGATCCGGTGCTTGAGACTCGCAGGACTGTCGAACGGTTGCGCGATCCGTGGATAAATCTGCGAAATTGTGCGCGTGACGTGAACGTCACCGCGAGTGAGGGCGACCGGAGTTGATCGCTCCCGACTTCCGGCTCTCAGCTCTCAGCTCTCAGCTCTCAGTCGAACCAGCGGTCCCGCGCCAACTCCCCTGTCCTGGACGGGTCTTCCAGCAGCGCCGCCACCTCGAACCGCCGGGGCCACTGCCCCGCCGCCCAGGCGAGCCCGGCCGCGACCCCTTCGAGAGTCGCCGCGTGCAGCACCCCGTCGTCGGTCAGCCGCCAGTCGATCTCGACACCGTCGACGATCAACTCGTCGTGCTCCACGTACGACTTGGGGGTACGCGCGCCGAGCAGAACGGCGACCGACTCGGGGACGTCGTGCTCCACGCCCTCGGAGTCGACCCCGCCGGTGACGGACTCGCTGAGCCGCCGCACCTGGAAGAGTTCCGCCAACTCGGCCGCTCTGGCGGGGCGTACGGGCAGCAGCGGGGTGCCCTCGGTGAAGGGGAGGAGGTCCGGGGAGTCGACGACGACGGCGTCGGCCGCGTCCACGACGTCCACCGAACCGTCCACGACTGCCCTCAAGTCGTCCGGCAGCGTGACCTGTTCGGGGTCGAGGTCGGCCAAGGCGCTGTAGAGGCCGTGGAGTTGGGGCGAGGTGACCTCACGGTCCGGATCGGCGAGGCGCTCCAGGAGTTCGGCGGCACCGCCCGGCTCCTCCAGCAGGGCGGAGACCGACGTCCGGACTCCCAGGGCCCGCAGGACCTGTTCGTCGTCGAATCCGGTCGCGTCGGCCTCGTCGTACAGCCCGTGCAGGAGCGGGTCGCCTCCGGCCGCGAGGAGGCCCGCCGGGCGGCGGCCGTCGAGGACGGGGTGACCGCGCAACCACCAAGCGGTGTACGGCCGGACGATCTCGTGCGTGCCGTCGGGCAGCAGGATGCGCAGCGGCTGGACGAGCGCGTCCCTGAGCGGCGGCTGCGCCAACAGAGCGAGCGCCTGGGGCCACTTGTCGTCGTCGACGAGGTCGAGGTCACGGACGGCGACGAGTTCCGTCGCCACCGGGGGGACCGGCGAGTCGGGGAACCGGTCGAGGATGTCCTCGGCCCAGACGTCGACGGCGTCCAGCAGACCGGCGTCGTCGGGTTCGGCGAAGTCGCCCTCGCGGGGCTCCAGTTCGTCCGGGTCGAGGACGACGTCGGTGGCGCGGACCAGGGCGAAGTCGGCCAGCACTCCGCAGGCGGTGAGCGGCTGCTCGCCCCACTTGTCGGCCAGCTCCCGGTCGACCTCGGCGAGTTCGCCTTCCCGGATGACGGAGGCGAACGGGCTGCCGGGGAGGACGAGTTCACCGGCGGGAACGAGTTCTCCGTCCTCGTCGGGCAGGGCGAGGGCGCCGAGCCAGGGTTCGTCGCCGGGGGCGAGTCCGGCCTCGCGGACGAGGGCGAGGACGGTGTCCGCCAACTCCTCGGCGTCCGGGGCGTCTTCGTCCCAGGCTCCGCCGTCGTCGTCCAGGGAGGCGGCAACGGCCGCGCGGACCTGGGGAGTTGTCAGGACGGCCCTCGGGGTCGCCGGGAGGGCACCGAGCTTCTCCAGGAGAGGGTGAGCGGCGTCCTCGTGGGCGACCTTGAGGCCGAGGCGGGCGAGGATCTCGGGGTCGGTACCGGTCGCCGTGCCGGGGAGGGGGAGGAGGGTCTGGCGGGGGCCGATGGTGGTGCGGCCGTCCGCGAGGGGTACGGGTAGCCCTGAGAGGCGGTCGGGGTCGACACCCGCGAGGCTGTCGTACAGCCGGTACCACCACTCCGGGTCCTTCTCCAGACCGGCGAGGCGGTCGATGACGTCCGCGAGGGGAACGCGGGGGACGCCCAGGGTGCGGAGTTCGACGCGGCGCTCAAGACCGGCGGGGAGGAGGGTGGGGAGGACTTCGGCGAGGACTCTCACGGTGTCCGCGCCGGCGCCCTCGACCACCTCGGCGTCCCGGGGGCGGAGAGCTTCGGGCAGGTCTTCGGAGGTAGCTCCCGGGTCGTCGCCCGGGAGGGGTAGTACCTCGGAGGGAGCGGCGTCGGTACCGGTACCCGCGTGGAGGCTCTCGGCGGTGCCGAAGGCCGGGCCGGACGTCTCGCCGAAGCCGGGGGTGAGGCTGAGGGAGGGGGCGCCTTGGGTCGCGGCGGGCGGCAGGAAGGCGGTGCGGGGCAGCCGCTCCAGGACGGCCTGGCGCAGGGCGCCGTCCAGTTCCCCCTTGCCGAGCGGGCCCGGGACGAGGTCGATGATCCCGGTGTCCACCGGCCGCCAGCCCGCGAGGAGTTCGGCGTACGCGTCGGCCGCGCGCTGGACGAGGAAGTCGGTCAGCGGGCCGGGCGCGGCGTGGCGGCGGGCGGTGTCGAGGGGGAACGAGGCGATGAGGAGCGCGGGGACCCCTAGGGGTTCGTCGCTGGGGGTGGGGGCGTGCAGGACGGGGGCGGTCCGGGGTCGTACGGGCAGCCCTTGGGGGTCTACGGGTACGGCCCAGGTCAGCGACCAGTGCGGGCGCAGGCGTTCCTCCACCGGGCGGTCGGCGAGGAGGTCGGGCGCGGTGTCGCCGTGCGCGGAGAGGGTGCGCCAGGTCGTCGTACCGTCGCGGGAGTCCTCCACGACCGTGAGGGGGCCGTCCGTGCGGCGCCACAGGGTGCGGGCGGGGGCGTCGCCGACCTCGACGACGACCTCCTCCAGCCCCGTAAGGGTCAGCAGCAGGCTGTCGTCCACGGCGTCGAGGAGGCGCTCGGCGAGGTCGGCTGCCGCGGCGTCCCGCAGGGGGAGGATCACGGCCGTCTCGTAGGAGTCCGGGGCGGTGCCCTCGGCGGCGTACGGCAGACGTAGTACGGGTACGTGGCCGTCGCGGCGGCGCAGCTCGTCGCCCAGGCCGGGGCTGTGCCGGGCCGTCTCCGCGGCGAGTTCGCGAGCCTCCGCGAGGGACCAGCGGACACCGCCGTGCCGCCCGACGACCGCCGGCTCGTCGGTGACGGAGAGGACGGCCGCGAAGCCGACACCGAACCGGCCGACCGAGGGGGTGTCGCGTTTGGCTGACGCCCTCAGCGTCGCGAGCGACTCGACTCCGGCCGCGTCCAGGGGAGCGCCGGTGTTGGCGGCGACGAGGACGTTCTCGCGCAGAGTGAGCCGGAGCCGTCCCGGTACCCCGGCGCGGGCCGCGGCGTCGGCGGCGTTCTGGGCCAGCTCGACGACCAGCCGGTCACGGTAGCCCCCGAGTACGAGGTCTTCCTCGGCGTTCGCGTCCTCCCGGAACCGGGCGGGGCTGGTGGCCCAGGCGTCCAGGACGCCCCGCCGCAGCCGGGCGGTGCCGAAGGGGTCGGCGCCCTCGGCCGCGGGCCGCACGAAGTTGCTCACGTTCACTCTCCTCATCGGCGTGAGGAGACCGTACCGCTCAGGTCTTACGGGGGCGTACTTCGGTATTACGGGCCGTGAAGAGCTGGCGGAAAGGGGGCGCTGGGCAGGGTGGGCGAGGAATCCGGCCAGAAGGCGCTACCCGTAGTACCTCAACCCACCTGCCCCGACTGCGAGCGCCCCTACCGCCACCGGACCGCCCCCGGCACGGTCTGCCTGGCCGAAAGAGCTACGACGGGCTACGAGCGAGCTACGAGTGCCCCAGCTCGGCCGTCTCCTCGTCGCCGTCCCCGACCGGCACCGATCCCGAGTCGGCGGCGGGACGGAGCGGGAACGGGTCCAGCCGGGTCTCGTCGACGACCGGCTCGGCCGGGCGCGGCGGGGCGGGCATGACAGCCGCCTCGGAGTGGCCGCCGCAGCCGTACGTGAGGGAGACGACACGGCCGTCGGCGGGGGAGAACTCGTTGGCGCAGACGCCGAACGCCTGGCCGAGGCTGCCGCCGATCGGGGTGAGGAAACCGCAGCTCACGCAGGTCGCGGGGGCGGCCTGGGCCATCGGGGTCTGCGCGCCGAACGCCTCTTCCCAGCGGTCGGCGGCGATGTGGAGGCCGTAGCGGGAGAGGACGCGGGCGCGGCGGAGGCCGAGTTCGTCGGCGACGGCGGCGATCGTGGCCCGAGCGGGCGGCTCGGTGAGGTCGGGGGTGACCTCGGTGTCGTCGGCGGCGGCGTCGACGAGGGGCTCGGAGTCGTCGTCGCCGGAGTCTCCGGGGGCGAGACGGTCGTCATACCCGGAATACCCTGACTCCTGGTACCCGGACTCCAGACGGATGTCCTCCGCGTCGGTCGGGAGGAGGTCGCCGGGGCCGAGGTCGCCGGGGCGCAGGCGCTCGCTCCACGGGACCCACTCGGGCGCGAGGACGGCGTCGGGGCCGGGCAGGAGTGCCACCTCGTCGAGTGTGACGATCTTGGCGCGGGAGGCGCGGGCGACCGTGGCGGCCCAGCGCCAGCCCCGGTAGCCGAGTTCCTTGCACTCGAAGAAGTGGGTGACGACACGGTCGCCTTCGGAGACGAGGCCCACGTGCTCACCGACGACTCCGGGGGCCGCCGCCTCCTCGGCTGCGGTGCGTGCGAGGTCGACGGCCTCGGCGCACAGGCGGTCGGGGGTGCGGCTTCGCGTGGTCGCTGCGCTCACAGGTATCGCTTCTCTCCTACGCCGTCTGTCG
>DATCQX010001122.1:0-2783 GCA_036569285.1 Streptomyces sp. | reverse complement strand
CGCAACGGCGTCGAGGACCGCGCCTCCCGTGTCCCGCTGCGCCGCTGGGCGGAGGTCGAGCTGCACCACGTGGACCTGGGCATCGGCTACGGCCTGAAGGATCTCCCGGAGGACTTCACCGTGCGGCAGATCGCCTTCCTCGCCGAGCGGTACGACGGCCTCGCGGACGTCCCGCCGACCCGGCTGACGGACGGCACGCGCGTGTGGCGCACGGGCCGGGCCGCGGACACCCCGGAGGTGACCGTCACCGGTTCCGGCGCCGAGCTGCTGGGCTGGCTCGCGGGGCGGTCCGGGGCGTCCGCGCCGGTGGCCGAGGGCGGACTCCTGCCGGTGCTGCCCCCGCTATAGGCTGCGGCCATGACGTACAGCGGACAGGTGACGGTCGGCGGCCCGGCGGACGTGCACGAGCTCAAGGACCTGATGATCACCAAGATCGCGGTCGGCCCGATGAACAACAACGCCTATCTGCTGCGCTGCCGGGCCACGGACGAGCAGTTGCTGATCGACGCGGCGAACGACGCGGCGGCGCTGCTCGGTACGGTCGGCGACGACGGCCTCGCGTCGGTCGTGACGACCCACCAGCACGGCGACCACTGGCAGGCTCTCGCGGAGGTCGTGGCGGCCACCGGCGCGCGCACGTACGCGGGGCGCGAGGACGCGCCGGGCATCCCGGTGCCGACGGACGTCCCGGTCGACGACGGGGACGTGATCCGGGTGGGCCGGGTGGAGCTGACCGCGCGCCATCTGGTCGGGCACACGCCGGGTTCGATCGCCCTGGTCTACGACGACCCGCACGGGCACCCGCACGTGTTCACCGGCGACTGTCTCTTCCCGGGCGGGGTGGGCAACACCCGCAAGGACCCGGAGGCGTTCGCGAGCCTGATCCACGACGTGGAGACGAAGATCTTCGACGTCCTCCCGGACGAGACGTGGGTCTACCCGGGGCACGGCGACGACACGACCCTGGGCGCCGAGCGCCCGCAGCTCCCGGAGTGGCACGCGCGCGGCTGGTGACACAGAGCGACATCTACGCGCCCCGTGTGAATCGCGCACACGCGCCGGGGTGGCACACCCGCTCCCCGCGCGCGTGGGCGTGCGGTCAACTGGTGACTGCCCGCGCGGGATGACGGCTCCCGCTCGGTAAGGGCCGCCGGTCTTCCGCATTCCCCGCCCTCGACCGGCGGCCCAGGCACCTCCTTCCGAAACCCTGTTCACGCCACCGCAACACGCGTTCCCACTATGCGGACACTCACTGTCGTGAACTGGACAAACCGGCGCTTTCGCTGTCACCCTCCCGCCATGCGTCTCACCCTCCGTGTCCCGCGCCGTGCCGTAGCGGCCACCGCCGTAGCCCTCCTCGCCACCGCAGCCGCAGGGTGTGCCCCGCAGCCGGACGACAAGGCCGCCCCTGCGTCCTCCGGTTCCTCGACCGGCGCCGCGTGCGCCAAGGGGGCGCTGTCGACCACGGCCGCCGGAAAGCTGACGGTCGGCACCGACACGCCCGCCTACGAACCGTGGTTCAAGGACGACAAGCCCTCCAGCGGCCAGGGCTTCGAGTCGGCCGTCGCCTACGCGGTGGCGCAGCGGCTCGGGTACGCCAAGAGCGCCGTCGTCTGGCAGACCGTGCCGTTCAACAAGGCGTTCGCGCCCGGTGTGAAGACCTTCGACTTCGACATCAACCAGGTGTCGATCAGCGACGAGCGCAAGAAGGCCGTCGACTTCTCGTCCGGCTACTACGACGTCCGCCAGGCCGTGATCGCGCTGAAGGGCACCAAGGCCGCGCAGGCCAAGAGCATCGCCGATCTGAAGGGCCTCAAGCTGGGCGCCCAGGTCGGCACGACCAGCCTGGAGTACATCCAGGACGTGGTGAAGCCGGCTCAGCAGGCCGCGGCGTACGCGGAGAACGACCAGGCCAAGGCCGCCCTCCAGAACAAGCAGGTCGACGCGATCGTCGTGGACCTGCCGACCGCGTTCTACATCACCGGCGCCGAGATCACCGACGCCACGATCGTCGGCCAGTTCGAGAACCGGGGCGCCACGCCCGAGCAGTTCGGGCTGGTTCTCGACAAGGGCAGCGCGCTCACGCCCTGTGTGACGGCCGCCGTGGACGCCCTGCGCAAGGACGGCACGCTCGCGAAGCTGGAGCAGCAGTGGCTGTCCGACGCGGTCTCCGCCCCGGTGCTCAAGTGACGCTCGCCAAGACCGAGGAGGAGCCCCGGGACGCGTACGTCCCGTCGCAGCGGCGGCTGGAGCGTGAGCGCTACCGGCGCGCGCGTGCGCGCAGGGCGACGGCGATCGCCGCGCTGTCGACGCTCGTGGTGGGCGCGGTGCTCTACCTGGTCGTCGTCAACGCGCCGGGCTGGCAGCGCACCGAGGAGACGTTCTTCGACGCGCACTACGCGCGCGAAGCGCTGCCGAAGGTCCTCGAAGGGCTGTGGCTGAACATCCGGCTGCTGGCGGTGTGCGGCGTGGCCGTCCTGGTGCTCGGCATGCTCATCGCCGTCGCGCGCACGCTGCGCGGCCCGGTGTTCTTCCCCCTGCGGGTGCTCGCGGCGGCCTACACGGACTTCTTCCGGGGCCTCCCCCTGCTCATCAACCTGATGATCGTCGTCCTCGGCGTCCCGGCACTGCGCCTCCAGGGAGTGACGGTCGATCCGGTGCTGCTGGGCGGGACGGCGCTGACGCTGACGTACTCGGCGTACGTCGCGGAGGTGTTCCGCGCGGGCATCGAGTCCGTGCACCCCTCGCAGCGCGCGGCGGCCCGCTCCCTGGGGCTGACCAAC
>DATCQX010001121.1:0-6155 GCA_036569285.1 Streptomyces sp. | reverse complement strand
CCGGACGTCGACCACCTCGCGCCCGCCCAGATACCGCCCCCAGGGGTCCTCCAGGACGACCGTCCCGCGCGGCCGTGCCGCAGCCCTGCGCCGCAGGATCCGCACGCCGGCCCAGCCGCCCGCGACGAGCAGCAGGAGCAGGCAACCCAGCACGATCCAGGGCCACGTGGGGGTCTCGGTGCTCACGGTGACCGTGTCGAGGAGCTGGTCGTCGAGGACGGCGCCGGTGTCGTCGGTGACGACGATCTTCCCGCCGAGGGCGGTGGGGCCGGTGCGGACGGTGAAGCCGAGGTGGTCCCCGACGGTCAGCTTCACCGTGAACCGGCGTGCCTCGGCGCCGGGTTCGACCGTGACGTGGCGGGGGCCGAGGGTCAGGCCGGTGGCGTCGGTGTCGGCGAAGGCGAGGGTCAACGTGCGAGGTTTCGTGCCGCCGTTGGTGACGGTGAGCTGCGCCTCGTGGGTGTCCCCGGGCCGCAGGTCGGCGCCGCCGAGGGCGAGGGACGCCTCCAGGGAGCGGCCGGGCGTGAAGACGGCGGCGGGCTGGCTGCGGACGTCCGGCTGGAGGCCGACGGCGGACACCTTCGACGTGAAGGTGAGGGCGCCGGACGCGGTGCGCGGCACGGTGACGGCGCCGGAGAAGCGGCCGTGCCCGTCGTCGGTGAGCGCGAACGGCACCGGCCGGTCTACGCCCTTGCCGGTGAGGGTGCCCGTGACGGTGATGCCGCGCAGGTCACGGGGGTCGAGGAGGGAGTCCTCGCGGGTGAGGATCGGCACCCGCATCTCGACCTTCGCGCCGGGCGCGGGCGCGTACTCGCTGAGCGAGATCGTGGAGCGCACCGCGCCGTGCCACAGGACACTGACGGTCGCCGCCTTGTCCCGGTGGCCCTCGGGGGCGTCGAGGCGGACCTTCCACCTCCCGGGCAGCGGCCGGGTGATGCGCAGCGACTCGGTGGCGCCGCCCTGCCCGGAGAACGTGTACGTCGAGTCGCGGTCGCGCGTGCCGGGCTCGACACGCCGTCCGCGCGGGTCGTAGTAGGCGGCGGTGACCGCCGGGTCGCCCTTCTCGACGACGATGGTGCCCTCGGTCGCCAACGGCGAGATACGGACGGCGAGTTCACCGGGCGGACGCTCGGAGCCCCCTTCGTCGCGGTAGTAGCAGCGGACGGTCGCGAACGCGTCCTGGAGGGCGCCGCCGATCTTGTGCGGGTCGTCCGCCATGTGCGGCCGGGGACGGGCGTCCGGCAGGTCGGCGCAGCCCGACTGGTAACCGGCCGCCGCCATCTCCTTGAGGGCGCTCTCGTCGGCGTCGCCGAAGCCGAGCGGCCACACCTGCACCTTCGCGGCGGCGGCCTCGGCGAGCGCGTCCGCGAGATCCTTGCGGGCCGCGTCCTCGGCCGTACGGGCGTCCAGATCCCGGTACTTGAGGCTGTCCTTCACGTCCAGGACGCCGTCCGTCATCAGGAACAGGACGCGCGGGTCGTCCTGCGGCGCGGCCCTCAGGTCCGCGACCGACTGCCGGATCACCTCGATGAAGTCGGTGCCCGCGCCCTCGTTCTGCTCGCGGCGGCGCAGACGCTTCGCGCAGTCCGCCGTCTTCTCCCGCGCGAGCGCGTCCAGCGCGCGGGCCGGGCACACCTTGTCGACGGCGGTCTGGCCCGCCTTCTCGGCGCTCGCGAAGCCGAGCACCTCCAGCGTGGAACGGTTCGACGGCTCGCTGACGGCGATCGCGCCGACGGCCTCGCGCTCACGGTCGACGTCGGCCTGGCCGAGGCTCGCGGACTGGTCGGCGGCGACGACGTAGTGGACGGGCCGGTCGGCGCTCCCCTCGGCACCGGCCGGCGCGGTCAGGACGGCCGTACTCGCGGCCGTCACGGCGAACAGGGCCCCCAGCCGGACACACCGGCCCCTGGAACTGATCAATCTCGATACTCCCCTGAATTGTGGCGCCACGTCGTGACGCGCCACCTCAGGAATCACCCCTCTCCCCAGGGGCAACTCCTTGTGGGCGATTACGTTAATCCCACAAGAGGGGTGCCGTGTCTGATTTCCATAAGAGCGTGGCGAATCAGTTGCGGGGAGTTCGATGCGAAATCGAGCAGCGATTCTTTATGTTCGTCTCGCGATTTCCGGTGACAGTTTCTGACCGGTTCACACGTCCACGTCGAGGAGTGCGGCCAGCCGGTGTTCCTGCGCGCGCAGCGCCTCGTCACCCCGGGGGCGGGCCGCGCGGTAGGTGTCCATGCGGCGGCGCAGTTCGGCGCGGCGGGCCCGGGGGTCCTCGCACCACAGCTGGAAGAAGCCGCCGGAGCGCAGGACGACGACGGAGCCGAGCGCCGGGAGGTCTCCGCGCTCGGCGAACTCCTGTTCCGCGAGCCGGACGCGGTGGATGTCGTCCGGGTCGCGGTGCGGCGGACGGTCGGCGAGGCCGCGGCGGCTGAGCCACCGGCCCGCCTCCTCCGCGAACCGCCTGCGGGCGTGCGCGCCGGCCTCCGCGAGGGCGCTGAGGCAGCCGGGCGAGGCGTCCAGGGCCTCGCTGAGGACCGGGTCGGGGGCACCCCGGTGGGGGCGGGTGCAGACGAGGTGTCCGGCGGACGTGCGCACGACGTGGGCGAGGAGGTACTCGACGTCCCAGGACAGCGCCCTCGGCTCGTGGACGCCGGGCTCCGCGAGGCTCGCCACGTCGCGCGGGTCGAAGGGGTCGGGGGCGAGGAGGGGCGGCGGTGACGTCCAGGAGTCCAGGGGCGCCGGGCCCGCCGGGCCGCGTTCGGCACTGGCCTCGGGCAGGGGGGTGCCGGTCCAGGCGTCGAAGTGGACGACACGGCGGTCACCGATCCTCACCGTGTACAGCTCGTCGTCCGCCAGGGAGCGGGTGCCCAGGTCGGTGAGGCTCAAGTGGCCGTGTTCGGTGCGGAGATGGCCGACGGCCGTGAGGTAGGCGACGGCCTGGCCGATCAGCGCCGGGTCCAGGCCGAGGAACCGGGCGAGGTCCTCGGGGGTGGTCACGCCGGCCTCCGCGACGGCGCGGCTCAGGAAGCGGTCGATGAGTTGATAGGGCTCGGCCGTGGTGACCTTCGCCTCGACCTCCACCCGCCATACCGGCACGAGGAGTTGGTGGACCGACTCCGGTACCGGGCCCTGCCGCAGCGCCGCGTGTTCCACGGCGCGGGCGGGCGGGAAGCCGAGCGGGCTGGTACTGCGCGGGTGCGGGATCATGCGGTGCGGGCTCCCAGACGTGCTTCGAGGTCGCGGGACGGCAGCAACTCGCCGACCGCCGCCGTGTGTTCGCGCAGGGCGCGGGCCAGGTCGCGGAAGCCCTCGTCGGTGGCCCGGGTGAGGGTGTCGAAGTCCCCGACGAGGACCAGGCGGCGCCGGGCCCTGGTGAACGCGACGTTCGCGCGCCGCAGTTCGTCCAGGAAGCCGACCGCGCCGGAGGGGTTGGAGCGGGTGAACCCGTACAGGACGACGTCCCGTTCGCCGCCCTGGAACGAGTCGACGGTCGCGATGTCGCCCCTGCCCGGCGGGAGGTCCTTCAACAGGTTGCGGATCAGGGCGGCTTGGGCCCGGTAGGGGACGATCACCGCCCATTCCTCGTCGTCGGCCGTGCAGCGGCGGGCGAGGGCCGCGAGGAGGTCGGCTTCGGCGCGGTTGACCCGGCCTCGGGGGTCACCGCCTTCGGCCCGGTCGCCGAGGGGGCGGTCGCAGGTGTCGATGAGGACGAGGGGGGTGCGGAACAGGGGCTCGGGGCTGGGGAGTCGGGGGTGGGCGGCGAAGGAGGCTCGGGTACCGAGGACGGGGGCTCGGGTGCCGGGGAGCCGTGGGGTGTCCGGGGTGAGCAACTGGCCGTCGTAGAAGGCGCGGGAGCAGAAGTCCGCGATCTCGCGGGGCATGCGGCGCTGGGTGCGCAGGCGGGCGACGGCCGTGTCCGGCAGGTGCTCCTGGAGGAGCTCCAGGACGCTGCGCACGGTCAACTCGGCGGCGTCGTCGCCGTGTTCGGCGCGGACCCGGGCGACTGTCTCCTCGTCGGCGTAGGGCGGGAGCTGGCGGTGGTCTCCGACGAGGACCGCGCGGCGGGCGCGGACCAGGGGGACCAGGGCGTCGGCGGTGGTGATCTGACCGGCCTCGTCGACGACCACGAGGTCGAACTCGACGCCGGTGAGCAGCGCGGGCCCGGCCGCGCCGGAGCTGGTGGCGCCCACGACATGCGCGTACCGGACGAGTTCGGCGTGGAGTTGCCCGGTCGCCTCCTCGACGGCGTCGCGCCACTCCTCCAGCAGCGACCTGCGGGCCGCGAGGAGGGGGTGCGCGGTGCGGGTCCAGCGCGCGAAGTCGTACAGGTCGGCGGGGGCGTCGCCGACGGGTGCGAGCAGGGCGCGGCAGGGTGCCTCCGCCGCCTCGGCCGCCTTCCGGCAGCGGGCCGTCTCCCGCCCGGCGCGCTCGACGTCCGCCCGCCGCTCCCGGACGGCCGGATGGTCCCGGGTCGCCTCGTCGAGGGCGTCCTCGGCGCCGCGCCGGTCGTGCGTGGCCTGCTCGATCGCCTCGGCGTAGACGGCCAGCGCCTTCTCCGCGCGCCCCGCCCTGCGCCCCCGCCACCACCCTGGGCTCCCCTCCCGCAGCCGCTCCAGCCGCTCCGCCGTCCGCGCCCTGCGGTCGAGGGTGCGGCGCAGGCGCTCGGCGGCCCGGTCCAGCCGCAGTTGCGCCGGGCCCGCGACCCCGCGCCGGGCCTCCTCCAGCGCGGCCCGCGCCTCCTCCTCCCGCCTCCGTGCCGTCTCCAGGGCGCCGACGGCGTCGTACAGCGTCCTCACCCACAGGTCCGCGTTCCCGCCGCCCGCCCGGTGCGCGGCGAGCTTGGCTCCGACCCGGTCCAGGACGCCCTTGCGGAGGTCCGCCGCGCGGTGGTCCAGGAGGAGGTGGCGGGCGGCCGGGTCGACGCGGTGTTCGGGGCCGACGCGGAGGGTGACCAGGTCGGCGGGGAGACGGGTGAGGACGTTGTCGACGGCCGTGTTGCTGTGGGCGGTGAGGAGGAGGCGTTCGCCGGACTCGGCTGCCTGGCGGGCGAGTTGGGTGATGACGGTGGTTTTTCCGGTGCCGGGCGGGCCGATGATCGTGGCGAGGTCGGGGGTGGTGAGGGCGGTGTGGAGGGCGGAGCGCTGCCATGCGTCGAGGGCGGGTTCGGGGTTCGGGGGGCGGGAGTTGGCCTTCGGTGCGCGGGTGCCCGTGTCCTTCTTGGGAAGGCCGGGCGCCCTGGTGCCCGCGAGGATCGGCAGGAGGTGGGGGTTGCGGGTGTGGCCGTCGCGCAGGGCGGCGAGGGCGTCGGTGCGGCGGGCGTGGACGGTCGTGTTCTCGACGCGCTCCAACTCGCCCTGCTTCGGCAGGTGTTCCCAGTCGACGGGGCGGTCCAGGGCCAGCGTGAGGCGGGCGCCACGCTGGTCGACCGCCACCACCTGGCCGCGCAGGGCGGGTTCACCGCCGACCCTGAGGACCTCGTCCTCGACGGGGAGGCGACGGCCGTGCAGCACGAACGTGTACGTCCCGCCGCGGGCCGTCGGCTGGACGTCCCGGTACGTGAACGGCCTTTGCGCCGCCGCCCGTTCGCGGTGCAGCTCGTGCTCGGTGTCGACGGCCTTCGTCAGCAGGTCGAGATGGCGGGCCTCACGGTCGTCCGGGTCCCGGTGCCCCTTCGTCGCCGTCTCCTTGCACAACAGGTCCCACTCGGCGGTGAGCCGGTCCCAGTGGGTGTCCGCGTGGCCCGGGGCCGCGTCCTGCGAATGGCGGACCAGCCACGCGGTGGGGCGCAGGAGGAGGCAGCCTCGGGCCAGGCGGTGGTGGTCGTCGAAGCGGAGTGCGGTGACCGTGCGGACCTGATAGCTGCGGGCGTCCGGCGCCGGGACGAGCAGCGCCAGCCAGCCCCTGCCGTGCAGCGCGAGCGCCTGTTGACGCCGGCCCGGTGGGGGGAAGACGGCGGGGGCGGTGTCGCGTGCGGCGAGGTCCGCCTCCAACTCCTCGACGCTGCCGGGGAGATGGGGGTGGTCCCGGCGGAGGCGGGCGAGGAGGCCGTCGAGGGAGTTGGCGGGGACCAGGACCAGGGGGGTGGGGAGGTCGAGGGTGCGGGTCAGCATGAGGCAGCGTTCTTGGTGAGGGCGGCGGCGGATCGGCGG
>DATCQX010001120.1:0-4754 GCA_036569285.1 Streptomyces sp. | reverse complement strand
TGCGAGCGCCTCAGTCTACGTAAGACCAATGCCCAACGCGCGTCCCGTGGTTGGAGTTACCGCACACAGACGCAAGCCCCATGATAGGCCGCGCTCCAAGGCGCGCACCGAACATGGGGCGTTGTGTGCGTATGTGCTGCGAGGCGCTGCTCAGTTGTTCGACTTCATGAGCAGTCCGAGGACGATGATGCTGGCGAACCAGAGCAGACCGACCACGACGGTGATGCGGTCGAGGTTGCGCTCGGCGACCGAGGAGCCGCCGACGGACGACTGCATGCCGCCACCGAACATGTCGGAGAGGCCGCCGCCCTTCCCCTTGTGCATCAGCACGAGCAGCATCAGCAGCAGGCTGAAGACGATCAGGGCGATCGAGAACCCCAAAACCACGGCTGGACCAACTTCCTCGGATTCTGACTGGATTACGGGGATCGTGATCATTTCTTGGGCTCACTGCCCAGATTTTTGGTCACGACCCCCGCCAGGGTACGACGAATAGCCGCTAGGGCCTACTCACTGATCCCGGAACCGCACGATCTTGACGAATTCGTCGGCGTCCAGGGAGGCCCCGCCGACCAGCGCGCCGTCGATGTCGGCCTGCGCCATGATCTCGGCGACGTTGCCGGACTTGACGGAGCCGCCGTACTGGATGCGGACCTTGTCGGCCAGCTCCTGGCTGTACAGCTCGGCGAGCTTCGCGCGGATCGCGGCGCAGACCTCCTGCGCGTCCCCGGCGCCGCAGACCTTGCCGGTGCCGATGGCCCAGACGGGCTCGTAGGCGATGACGACGGTCTCGGCCTGTTCGGCGGCGACGTCCTTCAGCCCGCCCTCGACCTGGGCGAGGGTGTGGGCGACGTGGTTGCCGGCCTCGCGGACGTCCAGTTCCTCGCCGACGCACAGGATCGGGGTGAGCCCGTGCTTGAAGGCGGCCTTGACCTTGGCGTTGACGACGGTGTCGTCCTCGGCGTGGTACTGGCGGCGCTCGGAGTGGCCGACGGCGACGTAGGCGCACTTCAGCTTGGCGAGCATGGGGCCGGAGATCTCGCCGGTGTAGGCGCCGGAGTCGTGCGCGGAGATGTCCTGGGAGCCGTACTTGATCTTCAGCTTGTCGCCGTCGACCAGGGTCTGCACGGAGCGCAGGTCGGTGAAGGGCGCGAGGACGGCGACCTCGACGGCCTCGTAGTCCTTGTCGGCCAGGGCGAAGGCGAGCTTCTGGACGTGGGCGATGGCCTCGAGGTGGTTGAGGTTCATCTTCCAGTTGCCCGCCATCAGCGGCGTGCGGGTGGTCATCGGGGTCAGTCCTCCAGTGCGGCGAGACCGGGGAGGGTCTTGCCCTCCAGGTATTCGAGGGAAGCGCCCCCGCCGGTCGAGATGTGGCCGAACGCGTTCTCGTCGAAGCCGAGGGTGCGCACGGCGGCGGCGGAGTCTCCTCCGCCGACGACGGTGAAGCCGTCCGAGTCGATGAGTGCCTGGGCGACCGCTTTGGTGCCCTCGGCGTAGTCGGGGTGTTCGAAGACGCCCATGGGACCGTTCCAGAAGACGGTCGCGGCGTCGGCGATCCTGGACGCGTACAGTTCGCCGGTCCGCGGGCCGACGTCCAGCCCGAGGCTGCCCTCGGGGATCTGGCTCGCGTCGACGGTGGTGTGCTCGCTGGGCGCCTTGGTCTTCAGGTCGGGGAAGCCCGTGGAGACGACGACGTCGACCGGGACGAGCAGCTCGACGCCCAGCTTCTGCGCGCGTTCCAGGTACTCGGTGACGGCCGGGATCTGGTCCTCCTGGAGCAGCGAGGCGCCGACGTCGTGGCCCTGTGCCTTGAGGAAGGTGAAGGCCATGCCGCCGCCGATGAGGATGCGGTCGGCCTTGCCGAGGAGCTGGTCGATGACGGCGAGCTTGTCGGAGACCTTGGAGCCGCCGAGCGCGACGACGTAGGGGCGCTGGACGTCGTCGGTGAGCTTCTTGAGGACGCCGACCTCGGTGGCGATGAGGTATCCGGCGTAGTGCGGGAGCTTGCCGGGGAGGTCGAAGACGGAGGCGTGCTTACGGTGCACCGCGCCGAAGCCGTCCCCGACGTAGACGTCCGCGAGGGCGGCGAGCCGGTCGGCGAACTCGCCGCGCTCGGTGTCGTCCTTGCTGGTCTCGCCCGCGTTGAAGCGGAGGTTCTCGACGACGGCGACCTGGCCGGGCTGGAGGCCGTTCACGGCGTCGTGGGCGGCGGGGCCGACGGTGTCCTGGGCGAAGGCCACGGGGGCGCCGAGCAGCTCGCCGAGGCGTTCGGCGGCGGGCAGCAGGGAGAACGCGGGGTCCGGGGCGCCCTTGGGGCGGCCGAGGTGCGAGGCGACGACGACCTTGGCGTCGGCCAGGGCGAGGGCCTTGATGGTCGGCAGGACGGCGCGGATGCGGCCGTCGTCGGTGATGAGGCCGCCGGCCAGCGGGACGTTGAGGTCGGCGCGCACGAAGACACGCTTGCCGGACACGCCTTCGGCGAGGAGATCGTCGATCGTCTTCAATGCAGTCTCCAGAAAAGTGGGGCTCTTGATCGTAGAGGTGCGGTGACGCACGTCAGGGCCCGGGCGGCGCTTCGTCGCGAGCTGCCCGGGCCCTGCGGTTCACATCGGGATGCCTGTCAGGCGGTGATCAGAGCTGGCCGCCGACGAAGACCGTGAGGTCGACAAGGCGGTTGGAGTAGCCCCACTCGTTGTCGTACCAGCCGAGGATCTTCACCGTGTTGCCCTCCTGGACCATGGTCAGGGAGGAGTCGAAGGTGCAGGAGGCCGGGTCGCTCACGATGTCCGAGGACACGATCTCGTCCTCGGTGTAGAACAGGATGCCCTTGAGGTCGCCGTCCTCGGAGGCCTTCTTGAACGCGGCGTTGACCTCGTCCTTGGTGACCTCGCGCTGGAGGGTGACGACGAGGTCGGTGGCGGAGCCGGTGGGGACCGGGACGCGCATCGCGATGCCGTCGAGCTTGCCCTTGAGCTGGGGCAGGACCAGGGCGGTGGCCTTGGCGGCACCGGTCGTGGTCGGGATGATGTTCTCGGCGGCGGCGCGGGCGCGGCGCAGGTCCGAGTGCGGGAAGTCCAGGATGCGCTGGTCGTTGGTGTACGCGTGGACCGTCGTCATCAGACCCTTGACGATGCCGAAGTTCTCGTCCAGAACCTTCGCCATCGGGGCCACACAGTTGGTGGTGCAGGAGGCGTTGGAGATGACGTGATGGTTGGCCGCGTCGTACTTGTCCTGGTTGACGCCCATCACGATGGTGATGTCCTCGTCCTTGGCCGGGGCCGAGATGAGGACCTTCTTCGCGCCGCCGGCGATGTGCTTCTCGGCGTCGGCCTTCTTGGTGAAGATGCCGGTCGACTCGATGACGATGTCGACGCCCAGCTCGCCCCACGGGATGTCGGCGGGGTTGCGCTCGGAGAGGACCTTGATGGTGTGGCCGTCGACCGTGATGGTGTCCTCGGTGTGCGACACCTCGGCCTTGAGGCGGCCCAGGATGGTGTCGTACTTGAGCAGGTGAGCGGTGGTCGCGGTGTCACCCAGGTCGTTGACCGCCACGATCTCGATGTCCGCACCCTGTTCCAGCAGCGCGCGGAAGTAGTTGCGGCCGATGCGGCCGAAGCCGTTGATGCCTACGCGGATCGTCACGAACCGATCTCCTCGTTGGTACGCCGGCCTTCGTCGCCGGCGAGCTGAGTTTGGGATGTCCCCGACCAACCCCGACCCTACCTCCCGATGCGGTCAGCGGTGACATCGAGTCGTGCCATACGCGGCGAGGCGGCCCGTACCCACCAGTAGGGGTACGGACCGCCAGGACTCGGAGACCTTTTCACACGATTCGGTTACGAGTCACGGCCCGCCCTTGACCGGGCCGCCGAGACCTCTCATCGCCTCTCAAGTGAGGCGAGGGCCTTTCCGATGAGCGCCTTGCGGTCCGCCGCCGAGGTCAGGTGCTCCAGGCCGAAGCCGAGCAACACGGTGTCCTTGGTGGTGACGGCGCCGTACGTCTGGAAGAGGGCGCCGGTGCGCGCCCAGTTCTTCAGGACGGGCGGGCTGCCCGCCGGGGGCCCGCCGACCTGCCAGGCGCCGAGGGACGTCTCGAAGCCCTCCGTCTCGGTGGCCGCTCCGCCGACGACGAGCGAGGTGTCGTCCAGGAACAGGCCGTGACCGCCGGAACCGGGGTCGGAGACGTAGGCGAACGACAGCTCGACCTTCTTCCCGGCGTACGCGGAGAGGTCGAACTCGACCGGCTGCCAGCCGTCGGAGGTACCGGTGAAGGCGTTCCACGCGCCGGAGGACCCGGTGTTCGCGCAGGAGTTCCCCGTCAGGGTCAGGTAGTGCTTCAGCCAGGGGTGCGCCGCGATGTAGAAGCCCGCGCCGCACTCCGCCGGGACGGCGGTGCCGCTCTTGCCGCCCTTGTCCGGCAGCGTCGTCCAGTCCTCGCCGCCGACGGTGCGCGCCTCGACGAGCGCGTTGTCGTACCCCGGCTCGGTGTCCCAGAACAGCCGGGCCTTCAGGGCGGGCGCCTGCGCGGCGGTGACCGAGGTGAGGTCGACAGTCCGGGTCAGCCGGTCGTAGGCGTTGTTGCTGTGCACGGCCGCGGCCATGTACGACCCCGAGTACGGCCCGTAGGGGTTGACGACCCCGGCGTACTTGCCCGCGCCCGCGCTCGCGAACTGGGGGTACTTGGCGGCGGGGAGTTCGTCGGAGGTGACCGCGTAGGCGCCGGCCTGGTCCAGCGGGTTGCCGGGGGCGCCGGC
>DATCQX010001119.1:0-2801 GCA_036569285.1 Streptomyces sp. | reverse complement strand
GTGCCGGACTGTGGGCCGGTGTTCGAGTCCGGGTCGGCGTCGTGCTTCGCCAGTGCTCCGAACACCAGCCCCGCCACCGCCGATCCGCCCGCCTGGAGGCCCAACACCAGTCCGGCGGCGGCCCGGTGGCCCGCCTCGTCGGCGAAGGCGACCGTCGTCACCTCGATCGCCCCGAACACCGCGCCGAGGCAGAGGCAGACGACGAGCAGGGGCGGCATCCCCGGGGCGGTGAGCGGGGAGCCGGTGGTGGTGCGGCCGTGCGGGGGCGGTTCGGTCGCGCGCTGGGCGGCGAACAGGAGGATGCCGGTGACGAGGAGGACGGTCCCGGCGAGCGTCCCGGCCTCGGGGAACACGTTCGCGCAGAGCAGCGCCGCGAGCAACGGGCCCAGCAGGAAGCAGAGTTCGTCCACCGCCTGCTCGAAGGAGTTCGCCGTGTGCAGGGCTTCCTCGTCGCCGGCCAGGAGGTGGGCCCAGCGGGCGCGGGACATGCCGCCCGTGTTGGGGGTGGTCGCCGTCGCGGCGTACGCGGCGAACAGGGTCCACGCCGGGGCGTCGTAACGGACGCACAGGACAAGGGAGATGCAGCCGAGCGCCGCGAACAGCGTCGCGGGGACGGCTACTTTGGTCTGGCCCAGACGGTCGATGAGGCGTGCGGTCCAGGGGGCGACGATCGCCGTCGCCGCGAGGCCGGTCGCGGTGACCGCACCGGCCAGCGCGTACGAGCCCCGCTGCTCGGCGATCATCATCACCGCGCTGACGCTGAACATGCCCGAGGGGAGGCGGGCGATGAGGTTGCCGAGGGTGAAGGCTCTGGCGCCGGGGTGGGAGAGGAGGCGGCGGTAGGGGCCTGGGGTACGGGGGGTTCTGGGAGGTTGAGGGGCTTGGAGGGCTTGGCCTGTTCGGCTTGTTCGGGGTGCTCGGCTTGCTCGGGGTGCTCGGCTTGCTCGGGGTGTTCGGCTTGTTCGGGGTGCGAAGTCGACGGCGATCAAGGCGTCGGCGGTCGTCGTGTAAAGGGTTTTCGGTGCGTTTCTGTGGATGCGTGCGGGATTCTGCTGGGCGTCGGGCATGTCGTCCACGGTCGTACGGCGGTGATTGTCCGGTCCAACACCTGCTCGGCCGTAATTCACGCACCTGGGTTGTCAGTCCTTGTTAGGTTCGCCGGATGCCTCAGGATCTCGACCCCCGACTGCTGCGGGTCTTCCTCGCCGTCGCGGAGGAACTGCACTTCACGCGGGCCGCCGCGCGCCTGTTCGTCGCCCAGCAGGCGTTGAGCCGTGATGTGCGGCGACTGGAACGGGAGTTGGGCGCCGAGCTGTTCGTGCGGACGACGCGGCAGGTGGCCCTCACGTCCGACGGTGAACGCCTGATCCCTTACGCGCGCCGGGTGTTGGACGCGCAGGAGGAACTACGGGCCGCTTTCGGGGAGGCCCGGCCGCTGCTGGTCGACCTCAACTCACCGCGTCTCGCGACCGGTTCGCTCGTCCTGGAACGGGCCCGGCGGCTCGCCCCGGAGCACGAGTTGATGGCCCGCTACGAGAGCGGCCTGACCTGGGCGGCGGCCGAGATGATCGCCGGGCGGCTGGATGCGTCGTTCGGGCGGTACGCCGGGCTCGACCCGGCACTGCGGGCGCGGCTCGACCACCAACTCGTCCGGTACGAGCCCATGGCCGTCGTCCTCGCCGAGGACCACCGGCTGGCCTCGTGGGACGCGGTCCCGGTGGAGGAACTCGCGGGGGAGACGGTGTACGCGGGGGCCGGGAATCCGCGCACCCCCGAATGGACCGATCTGGCACGGCAGTTGTTCGAGGGGCGAGGGGTGAGGCTCGCGCCGCCGACACCGATGGCGGTGGGGGAGGAGGAGTTCGGGCGTGTCATGGCCCGGTCCAAATGGGCGGTGCTCGCCGTGGAGGGTTTTCCGGCCATGCCGGGAACGGTCCGACGGCCGCTCGTGGAGCCTGTCCCTTTGTCCCCCGTGTCACTCGTGTGGCGAAAGGGGCTGGTCCATCCGGCCTTGGCGGTACTGCGTCAATCCGCCCTCGAACTCGCGGTCGAGAAATCGTGGTGCGAGATTCCCGCCGATGGATGGATTCCAGCCATCGACATGGGCATGGCATCCGCACACAAATGACACATCGCGCACGCGGCGCACATTCGCTGCGCTAGATTCGGCGCCCCGAGCACGGAGAGACATCCGGGGCGCGTGAACCGGGTGGGGGCCTGGTTGTACGACGTGTGCTCGGTAGTCGAACACACGCCCAGAACTGTTTCCCGGGATGGACCCGGGTGTTCCCGGAGTGCTCCCGTGGGGGGAAGTGCGCACGTGAAGAAATGGCGAGATGACGCCCAACCAGAGTGGCCCGAGCCTGCGTCGCCGACGCACGGGGTCGCGGCGGTCGGGGGCGGGACCCAGACGTTTCCCGAGCCGGTGCCGTCCACCGGTGAACGGCGGGAGATATCCGGGGAACCGGGCGAGCGGGGCCTGTCGGGGCTGACCGGATGGGAGGGGTTCCCGGATGACGTCCTCGACTGGGGGCGGCGGGCACCGGACCCCTCTACGCGGGTGCCGGATTCGGCGGTTCCGGTGCCGGCGGTGCCTGTGCCTGTCGGGTCGGCGGGTGCTGGTGGGGCTGCCGGGGCTGGTGGGTCCAGTGGGTCCAGTGGGTCTGTCGGGTCGGCTGGTTCGGTGACGGTTTCGCCGGTGTCGGTCGCGTCGGCGGAGTCGGCTCGGGGGAGTGCGGCGGTGGGGCGGGATCCGTGGGGGGCGAACCCTGAGGGGGGTTCCGGGTCGTACGGGTCCGGGT
>DATCQX010001118.1:0-5169 GCA_036569285.1 Streptomyces sp. | reverse complement strand
TGACCGAGGCACCGGCGGCGTTCGAGGCCCTGGAGGGCGGCGGGGACGTGATGAAGATCCTGGTGGACTGCACCGACGACGCCCAGGGGGCCGCCGTATGACCGCCTTCGACCTCACCGGCAGGCTCGCCGTCGTCACCGGAGCCCGGCGCGGCATCGGGCGGGCCATGGCCCGCGCGCTCGCCGAGGCCGGGGCCGACGTCATCGGCGTCAGCGCTTCGCTGGAGGAGTCCGGCAGCGATGTGGAGAAGGATGTCACCGCCGCCGGCCGCACCTTCGAGGCGATCCGTGCCGACTTCGCCGACCCGGAGGCGGTACGGGCCCTGGGCGCGGACCTCGCGGGCCGGGAACGTCCGGTGGACATCCTGGTCAACAACGCGGGCACCATCCGCCGCGCCCCGGCCGCGGAACACCCCTACACGGACTGGGAGGACGTCCTCCAGGTCAACCTCAACGCGCAGTTCGCGCTCACCCAGGCCGTCGGGGCGACCATGCTCGCCCGGGGATACGGCAAGGTCGTCTTCACGGCGTCGCTGCTCAGCTACCAGGGCGGCATCAACGTCCCCGGCTACACCGCCGCCAAACACGGCATCGCGGGCCTGACGAAGGCCCTGGCCAACGAGTGGGCCCCGCACGGCGTCAACGTCAACGCCATCGCCCCCGGCTACATCGCCACCGACAACACCCAGGCCCTCCAGGACGACCCGGCACGCAGCAAGGCCATCCTGGAGCGCATCCCCGCCGCACGCTGGGGCCGCGCCGACGACCTCGCGGGCGCCACCGTGTTCCTGGCGTCGGACGCGGCGGCGTACATCCACGGCACCGTCCTCCCGGTCGACGGCGGATGGCTGGGCCGGTGACCGCCGACCTCATCGACCTCCTCGCCGAGGCGCGGATCGTGCCGGTCCTGACCGTGCCCGACCCCGCCACGGCCGCCCCGCTGGCCCACGCCCTGGCCGCGGGCGGCGCCCGCTGCGCGGAGGTCACCTTCCGCACCCCCGACGCCGAACAGGTCGTGGAGGCGATGGCCGCCCAGGGCGATCTGGTCGTCGGTGCCGGCACGGTGCTCACCGCCGAGCAGGCGGACCGGGCCGTGGCGGCGGGGGCGCGCTTCGTCGTCTCCCCCGGACTGGATCACGAAGTCGTCGTCCGGTGCCGGGAGTTGGGAGTGCCGGTGCTGCCGGGCGTCGCCACCGCGACCGAGTTGATGCGTGCGCTGAAGGCGGGACTGGACACCGTCAAGTTCTTCCCCGCCGAACCGCTCGGCGGCCGGGCGATGCTGCGGGCCCTGGCGGCGCCCTTCCCCGGCCTGCGGTTCATGCCGACCGGCGGGATCGACGCCGCCGCGCTGCCCGGCTACCTCGCGGAACCTTCCGTCCTCGCGGTCGGCGGCAGCTGGATGGCCACCCCCGCCCTCCTCAGGAGCGGCGACTGGGCCGAGATCCGCCGGCTGACCGCCGAGGCCGTGCGGGGGAGCGCGTCATGACCGACGTGATCGCCCTCGGCGAGGTCATGCTGCGCTTCGATCCCGGCGAGGGCCGCATCCGCACCGCCCGCAGCTTCCAGGTGTGGGAGGGCGGCGGTGAGTACAACGTCGTCCGCGGGCTGCGCCGCTGCTTCGGACACCGCACCGCCGTCGTGACCGCGCTGGCCGACAACGCGGTGGGACGGCTCGTCGAGGACCTCATCCTTCAGGGCGGCGTCGACACCTCGCTGATCCGCTGGGTGCCCGACGACGGCATCGGGCGCACCGCCCGCAACGGCCTCAACTTCGTCGAGCGCGGCTACGGCATCCGCGGCGCCCTCGGTGTCAGCGACCGCGCCCACACCGCCGTCTCGCAGTTGCGCAAGGGTGACGTGGACTGGGACGCGGTGTTCTCGGCCGGGGCGCGCTGGTTCCACACCGGCGGCATCTTCGCCGGGCTGTCGGACACCACGGCCGACGTGGCCGACGAGGCGATGGTGGCCGCGCGCCGGCACGGTGCCATCGTCTCCTACGACCCCAACTACCGCCCGAGTCTCTGGGCCGGCCGCGGCGGACCGGAGCGGGCCCGCGAGGTCGACCTGCGGCTGGCCCGGCACGCCGACGTCGTCGTGGGCGCCCTGGGCCTGGCCGGACCGTACCCGGGGGCGGTACGCGTCGAAGGGGACGGGGCGCGGGACGCCCTCGCGGAGGTCGCCGGCCTGCTGCCTGGGGCGAAGGTCCTGGCGACGACCTTGCGCGAGGTGCCCTCCGCCGGGGTCAACGACTGGTCCTCCGCCGCATGGTCGGCCCGTACCGGGTTCGTCCGGGGCCCGCAGATGTCCGGCTTGCACGTCCTGGATCGCATCGGTTCGGGTGACGGCTTCGCGGCCGGCCTGATCCACGGACTGCTGACCGCCCGTGGTGGAGCGGCCCCCGACACCGCCGCACTGAGCCGTGCCCTGGCCTACGGGACCGCGCACGGCGCCCTCACCATGACCACCCCGGGCGACGTGTCCATGGCCTCGCTCGCCGAGGTGGAGGCACTCATGACAGGCGGCTCGGCCGCCGTCAGGAGGTGACCGTCCCATGCGCGCTCACGCCGCCCCCGCTTCCCGAGGAGAACAGTTGACGCGACCGGACATGGGGCGCCGGAAGATCGGGAGCACCCCCGTCGAGCTGACCGCGCTCGGCTTCGGAGCCTCCGTCATCGGCAACCTCTACAAAGTCACCCCGCCGCACGATGCCCGGGCCGCGATCGAGGCGGCCTGGGACGCAGGCGTCCGATACTTCGACACGGCGCCGCACTACGGGCTGGGCCTCTCCGAACGCCGGCTCGGAGCCGCCCTGCGCGACCGGCCTCGCGGCGAGTACGTCGTCTCCTCCAAGGCGGGCCGCCTCCTCGTCCCCAACGAGCACCCGAAGGGCGTCGACGACCAGGGGTTCGTCGTACCGGACGACCTGCGCCGGCAGTGGGACTTCAGCCGTGACGGTGTACTGCGCTCCCTGGAGGAGACGCTGGAGCGCACCGGCCTGGACCGCATCGACGTCGTCTACCTCCACGACCCCGACGAGCACTGGCGGCAGGCCGCCGACGAGGCCATGCCCGCCCTGGCCGAGCTGCGCGACCAGGGCGTGATCGGCGCGATCGGCGCCGGCATGAACCAGTCCGCCATGCTCGCCCGCTTCCTGCGCGAGACCGCGGCCGACGTGGTGATGCTGGCCGGCCGCTACACGCTGCTCGACCAGTCCGCCCTCGACGACGTCCTGCCAGCGGCGCGGGAACTCGGCAAGAGCGTGGTGGCCGTCGGCGTGTTCAACTCCGGCCTGCTCTCCCGGGACCGGCCCGCCGAGGGCATGAAGTACGACTACCAGGAGGCTCCCCCCGCCCTGGTGCAGCGTGCCCGGGAGATCGCCGAGGTCTGCGCGGCGCACGGCACGACGCTGCCCGCGGCGGCGGTCGCTTTTCCGTTCAGCCATCCTCAGGTCGTCAACGTCACCCTCGGTATGCGCACCGCGGAACAAGTCGGACGGAACGCGGAACTCCACCGTCAGCACATCCCTGAAGACCTCTGGGACGATCTCCGCGGCCGGGGACTCATCAGAGCGGACGTGCCCGCGAGGGGGACACGATGTCCCTGACGGACAGGGCCATAGCGCAGATCCGGGAGCTGATCCGCAGCGGAGTGCTGCCGCCGGGCTCGAAACTCCCGCCCGAGCCGGAGCTGGCCGCCCAGCTGGGCCTGTCCCGCAACCTCGCCCGGGAGGCGGTGAAGGTGTTGGCCGTCGCCCGGGTCCTGGAGATCCGGCGCGGCGACGGCACCTATGTGACCAGCCTGCAGCCGAGCCTGCTCCTGGAAGGGCTCGGCGGTGCGGTGGAACTGCTGCAGGGCGACGCGACCGCGCTGCGGGACCTCATGGAGGCACGGCGGCTCCTGGAACCGGTCGCCACGGCACTGGCCGCCACCCGCATCACCGACCAGCAACTGGCCGAGGTCGAGAGGCATTTGGAAGCCATGCGCGAAGCCCGTGACGACGTGGAGCGGCTCAACGCGCACGACGCCGCCTTCCACCGCGCCGTCATCCTGGCCACCGGCAACGAGACCCTCCTCGCCCTCCTGGAAAGCATCTCCGGACGTACCTTGCGCGCCCGCATCTGGCGAGGCCTGGTCGACACCCGGGCCTCGGACCGCACTCTCGCCGAACATGAGGCGATCTTCCGGGCCCTGTCCGTGCGCGACACCTCCCTCAGCCAGGCCGCCGCGCTCCTGCACGTCAGCAACACCGAGCAGTGGCTGATAGCGCACCTGCGCTCGGGGCAAGCCCTGCCCTGGGCCATGGCAGGCCAGGCGTGATGCCGGACCCCGCATGTCTGTGTCGGGCAGCGGCGGGGAAGGCCCGCACGTCGGGCTGCGCGTGCCGACACAGAAGTGGGGCCAGGTCAACTCCCCGGCCCCACACCTCACTTCACACGCGCTACGCCTTGCGGCCGACCGCCCCGTACGCGTCCACGTACACCCGCCGCGTGTCCGCGTCGGGCCGCCACTCGGTGACCTGCACGACACCCGGCTCCAGCAGTTCGAGCCCGTCGAAGAAGCCGCCGATCTCCTCGACGCTGCGCACGTAGTAGGGGACGGCGCCGCTCTCGTTGTACGCGTTCGACGCGGCGATCATGCCCTCGCTGGTCGCCGTCGAGTCGCTGATGACGAGGTGGCTCCCCGACGGCAGCCCGGCCATCAACTGGGCCACCAGCTCCCGCGCCTGCTTGTAATCGGCCACGTGCCCAAGGGTGTTGAGGATCATCAGCCCGACCGGCTGCGAGAGGTCGAGCGTGCCGGAGGCCTTCTCCAGGATCGCCGCCGGGTCGTACATGTCGGCGTCGAGGTAGGCCGTCCTGCCCTCCTTCGTGCTGGTCAGCAGCGCGTTGGCGTGGGCGAGGACGATCGGGTCGTTGTCGACGTACACGATCTTCGTCTCGGGGGCGACGCGCTGCGCGACCTCGTGGGTGTTGTCGGCGGTCGGCAGGCCGGTGCCGATGTCGAGGAACTGGCGGATGCCGACCTCGCCGACGAGGTGCGTGACCGCGCGGCCCAGGAAGTGCCGGCTCGTCACCGCGACGTCCACCAGGCCGGGGAAGATCTCCTTGATGTGGTCACCGATCTGCCGGTCGACCTCGTAGTTGTCCTTGCCGCCGACGAAGTAGTTCCA
>DATCQX010001117.1:0-5230 GCA_036569285.1 Streptomyces sp. | reverse complement strand
GGGCAAGACCGGCAGCAGTGGCCCCCGCTACTCATGCTCCGGCATCGGTCCAGCCGAAACGTGCAAGCTGATCACCGGCCCCGGCGACTCCAGTTCGAACGGCGGCAACTACCTCAACAGCCTGCTCTCGAACGGGGATTTCTGGTCCGGACTGCTCGAGACAGCCGGCGGCGCCTTCGGAGTGGCCGGCGGGGCGCTCCTCATCGGCTCCGGGGTCGTCGAGTGCGGAACGGGTGTCCTGTGTGCGGCGGGCGCTCCGTCCATGGGCGGGGGAGCCTCCCTGATCGTGGCTGGCAAGCCAATGATCGACTCAGGGTCAGACAAGCTGGGCAAAGCGTTCCGGGAGGCCGACGCGGCGTCCGACGGATCCGCCAGCAGTTCGACGCCGTCATGGATCCCCAAGAACGCGAGTAGTAAGGTGCCGGATGCCTTCGGTGAAGGAACGGCCACCAAGAAGGGTGTCGGATGGCGTTGGAATGATGGAAAGGGAAACGGGATTCGCATCGACCAGGGCAATCTGAACAACTCTCAAGAATATCAACAAGTCGATCACGTCGTGATCAATTCTGGCGGCCGGGTTATCGGGCGGGACGGCAAGCCGATTCCGGGTGATATCAAGACCAATGCATACGAAGCTCACATACCACTCGAAGAGTGGGTGAAGTGGAAGTCATGGAACTCACCGAATTGAGCGAGGTTTCTTTTCCGGACATGCGCAGAAATGTCGTGTCCGCTGTCCGGGCCCTCGCGGATGAGGCATACCAGCACCGGGTATGGATCGACCGCGACTACCCCGATGACGGCTACTACGACGACTTCGAGATGAACCTGCACATCCTCTTCGACGACACCCTGGTGCTGGAGGACCCGGCGGCAACGCTCGGTACGGTCCTGAAGTCCAGAGAAGAGGTGGACGTCATGACTATCCTGGGCAACGCCCTTGACGAGTTGCTCACTGCCGAGGGCTCCGAAAGGACGGACCGGGAGTACATGGCCTCGCCCTTGTGGGGCGGTGTGGTCCACGCGGCGGGGGCCGCGTACAACCTGCTAGCACGGTAGTCACCGCTACTGACCGCGCACCGGGCGGGAAGGGAATTACTCCCTTCCCGCCCGTATGCGTTCCCCCTCTTGCGAACCTGGGGCCTTCGAGCAGGGCGAAGCGGGCGGGGGTGGCGATCAGGCACCAGCGCGCAGCGCCGGTGCGGGCTTCCGCATCCGTCTGCCCTGCCCTTGCGGCCCCGCCCCCGTAACGAGATCCACTTTCATCCAGGTTTGTCCAGCACCGAGCGCAGACAAATAGATCAGCTCAGCCGCACCCAGGAGCATGGAGATCGTCAACAGCACTACTCTGATCGGATTTTCACGGCCAATCCTGGAGAAGCGGAAGTAGACCCGGCCGCGTGACTCGGGGCCGTGAACCCGACTTTACGCGGGTGCAGTTATAGCGCTTGTGCAGCCGGGGGCGGTTGGCCTGTTGGGGATGTCCCAGCTCTGACGCCGGAGGTCGCGAGAGTTGCTACTGCTACGACTTGGGCAGCCAGGCCTTCCACCGGATGTTGATTGCCGCCGCGTTTAGGGCGAGGGGACAATTCCACCTTCACAAGCGACAGATCGTTAGATCCCATCGTGAAGCTGTGCGTTGGACTCAAAGGCAATTATTTACCTGAAGTGCAGATAAATGGGCTACATAAGGCCAGCCCAGCACTAGAGCCCGATCCACCCCGCCCACCCAATCGGATCCAAGGAAACCTCAGGAAAGGTTAAATAAATAACAAAAAGCCCGTCCTCACTCTGAAGTGAGGACGGACCGAGGCCCGTTCACACCTTGCAGTGGGGACGGTGCGGCGCGGTAGATGTGAAGAACGGTCATATGCCGGATGGCGGACCCACATCGTTCGCGAGGTGATGTTGCTGTGGCGGTTTTAGGGATACGCCCGTCGGCGGGGCGAGTCGGAGGCAAGACGAGTCTGGTAGCGCTCCTGTCGGTGATCGTGGCCTGTAGCGCAGCGGAGACGACTGATCCGCTGCCGTCGGGAAGCATCGGAGCGTCCGCTCGCTCAGGAAGCGGAGCCGCGTCCGGCTCCTCGCCCTCCGCCTTGCCCAAGGAAGTTGCGCGTACCCAGGCGACCGCGGCGTACGTGGGGATGTGGCAGGACATGGCGCGCGCGGCGAGGACGTCGGACTGGAAGTCGCCGTCTCTGGCCCGGCACGCGACGGGAGAAGCGCTGTCGGCGATCTCGCGCGGCATGTACGCGGACCACCGCAACGGGCTGGTGACGAAGGGGGCGCCGAAGAACTACCCGAAGGTGAGCGCCGCAGTACCTGAGGCGAATCCGACGACGGTCATGATCTCCGACTGCGGTGATTCGACGCACTGGTTGAGGTACCGGAGGGACACCGGCCGGCTCGCTGACGGCGAGGTCGGTGGACGGCAGGCGATCACGGCCGAGGTGAAGAAGGCGGACGGTGCCTGGAGGGTCTCGCGTTTCGCGGTCCGGGGAGTTGGCTCGTGTTGAGGCGGACGGGTGTTGTCCTGGGCGTGTCTTTGGCCGTCGTAGGCACAGTCGCGGTACCGGCGTTCGGCAGCGGGTGGTGGTCGGTGCAGTGTGAGCAAAATCCGAGTACGGGGTGTGAACTCGGTGCGGGGTCAGGTGGGCAGAACCGCGCGCCTTCGCCGGAGGACCGGAGGAACGAACCATCCGGTGGAGGAAGCAGCGGTGAGGCAGACGGGCAGAAGACGCCGAGGTTCTCGAACCCCGATCTGAATCTGGCGTCCTGTTCGTATCAGCGCAGTGGCTATCGGCCTCCGTCCGACATGGTGCAGACGTCGTACTCCGGCGGGCGGGGAGAGGGCGGGGTAATGGCCGCCGGGTACGTGCCGCGCGCGCCGTCGGTAGTTGTGCCCGCCGCGGATCCGAAGCCCGGTGAGGCGGGGGCCTGGTACGAGTACAAGTGTGAGGCGGGCGGTGTCCGGGACGCCCTGTACCGGCCGCCGATCTGGATTCCGGACGGGCCGAGGCAAGACGGCGCTGCTCCGCTTCCGTCCCCCGCGCAGTTGGCCCAAGTCGCCCGTGAGCAACTGCGGTTGCCGTCACCGCAGATCCAGGCGAGCCCGGCTGGCGAGCAGCTGGTGAACCTGCCGACCTGGTTGTGGCTGGACCGTGGAGTCTGGGACCCGGTGTCGGCGACGGCATCGGTGCCGGGAGTCTCGGTGACGGCCGTGGCGCGGCCGAAGTCGGTGGTGTGGGCCATGGGTGACGGCAGCTCGGTCACCTGCGACGGCCCCGGGACACCGTACGGCGCACGGGCGAACCCCAAGAGCACGTCTCCTGACTGCGGTTACACCTACCGTTCCTCCTCCGCCGAGCAGCCCTCCAGTGCGTACGCGGTCTCCGCCACGGTGCACTGGACGGTGAGCTGGTCCGGTGCCGGTCAGAGCGGTGTCTTCCCTGGCCTGACGACAACGTCGAACGCCGGCTTCCGGGTCGCGGAGAGCCAGGCACTGAACCAGAGCTGAGCGGCAACGGCTGATGTTCGCCCACGGTCGTGACGTCGCCGCCCGGCCGCAGATCGGTATCCCCCCACATGAACGTGTGCACCACGTCGCCGACGTGGTTGCGGATAAATCCTGCGCTGGAGGTGGGAGTTGGTGAATACCCGGGTGTTCACGCCCTCGGGGCGACCCGAGCGAGACGGCCCGTTGTCCGCGCGCCGGGCAGGGGGCGGCGGAGGGAAACCTCCGACGCGGATGGTCGGCGCGACGAAGGGGCGTCGGCTTCCGTACCTGTTGGCGGGCGTGCTGCTGGTGCTGGGCTGCGCGGCGGGGGGCGTTGTCGTGGCGACGAGCATCGGGGACAGTGCACCGGTGCTCGTGCTGGCCCGCCCGGTCGCGGTGGGACAGGTGCTGTCCGCACGTGATCTGCGGGAGGAGAGCCTGCCGTCCGGCAGCGGGCTCGGGTTCATTCCTGCCCGGTTCCGGTCGCGGGCGGAGGGACGTCCGGTCGCCTACAGCCTGCCTGCGGGGACCCCGTTGACGAAGAACCTGCTGGGGGCGGCCCGCGTTCCGGCGGCCGGTGAGGCGGAAGCGGCGGTAGGTCTGAAGGCCGGGCAATTCCCGCCCGGAGTGCGGGCCGGGAGCCGGGTGAGTGTCGTGACGGTGCCTGGTGATGCGAGCGGCTCCGGCGACTCGGTGGTGTGGGACGCGACCGTGACCGATGTGCGTGATGACAACTCCGGCCAGACGACGGTGATCTCGCTGCTGATGGCTGAGAGCGATGCCCGCCGGCTGGCCGCAGAGCCCGTGGGCCAGATCAGTGTGGTGACGGTTCACGGAGGCGGACAGTGACGTTGGTGGCGCTGTGCAGTCTGAAAGGGTCTCCGGGGGTGACGACGGCCGCGTTGGGGCTGGCGGTGGGGTGGCCGTCGGGGGAGCAGCCGGTGGTCGTGGAGTGTGATCCGGCCGGCGGAGATCTGATGGGGCGTTTCCGACTGGAGACGACGCCGGGGCTGATGAGTCTGGCCGCCGCGGTCCGGCACCGGGCTGGTCCGGGGCTGCTGTGGCAGCATACGCAGCGGCTGCCGGGCGGGCTGCCGGTGGTGGTCGGGCCGGTCGGGGTGTTCCAGGCGCGGGCGTCGCTCGCACAGCTCACCCGGAGCGGGGCCGAGGCACTGCGGTGGGCGGCGAATCGGGCCGGGACCGTGGTGATCGCCGACTGCGGACGCGTCGACGCGGACTCTCCGGCGCTGACGGTGGTGCAGGAAGCCGACGTGATGCTCCTGCTGGCCCACGCCCGTGATGATGCCCTCACGCATGTCGCCACACAGTGGCATGCGGTGGCCCGCTGGTCGAGGTGCCCCCTTTTCGTTCTCGTCGGCGACGGCTACCCGGCCGACGAGGTCGCCAGGGAACTGGCCATCGACGTGACGGCCCGCCTCCCTGACGATCCGAAAGGCGCCGCCGCGCTGGGAGGTCAACCCGGACGGCGTTCGGCTCCGATGCGTTCGCCCCTCGGGCGAACCCTGGCTCGGATCGCCGGGATGACCGCCTCTCGTGTCCTTGAGCTTCCCCGATCCGCAGAGCAGGAACAGACCGTCGCTCTCAGGCCCCGGACAGGCTTCGCCGAGCTGCCGGACGGTCGGATCAGCGATCCCAGAACGTCATGGAGTGAGTTACGGCGATGACCGAACCGAGGAAGATCCGCACGCCCCTGCCGTACGGCGGGGGCATCCC
>DATCQX010001116.1:0-3841 GCA_036569285.1 Streptomyces sp. | reverse complement strand
GGCGAACGCGGCGACCGTCACCGTGCCCGCCTCGCCGTTGCTGTACGCCGCCAACTCGGCCTCGGCGCGCTCCAGTTGGGCGAGGACGGCGTTGGTGTGGCCGAGCAGGATCTCGCCGGCCGGGGTGAGCCGTACGCCCTTGGCGCCGCGCTCCACGAGACGGTGGCCGGTCTCCTGTTCGAGGGCGGCGAGCTGCTGGGAGACGGCGGAGGGGGTGAGGTAGAGCGCGGCGGCCGCCGCGGTGACCGTGCGGTGGTCGGCCACCGCGCGGAGGATGTGGAGCCGCCGAGCTTCGATCATGGGTCCGATTATCGCAAGATGTCCCGTGTCTCTCTAAATGCCCCTCACACCGCCTGCGACTCCGGCTCCGCCTCCAGCTCCTCCCGCGCCGACACGAACGCCTCCACCGCCCGGTTCACGTCCTCCGTGGAGTGCGCCGCCGACAGCTGGACCCGGATGCGGGCCTGCCCCTGCGGGACGACGGGGTACGAGAAGCCGATCACGTACACGCCGCGCTCCAGCAGCAGCTCCGCGAGGCGCCCCGCCTTGGCCGCGTCGCCGATCATCACCGGCGCGATGGGGTGGTCGCCGGGGAGGATGTCGAACCCCTCCTCGGTCATCCGGCGCCGGAACAGGGCGGTGTTCTCCGCGAGCCGCTCCCGCAGCTCCCCCGCCGACTCGATCAGGTCGAGGACCTTCAGGGAGGCGGCGGCGATGACCGGCGCGAGGGTGTTGGAGAAGAGGTACGGGCGGGAGCGCTGGCGCAGGAGGGCGACGATCTCGGCGCGGGCGGCGACGTATCCGCCGGAGGCCCCGCCGAGGGCCTTGCCGAGGGTGCCGGTGATGATGTCGACGCGGTCCATGACGCCGTGGAGTTCAGGGGTGCCGCGTCCGCCGGGGCCGGTGAAGCCGACGGCGTGGGAGTCGTCGACCATGACCATCGCGTCGTACCGGTCGGCGAGGTCGCAGATCTCGCGCAGGGGGGCGACGTAGCCGTCCATGGAGAAGACGCCGTCGGTGACGATCAGGCGGCGCCGGGCCGAGGCCGCCTCCTTCAACTGGCGTTCCAGGTCGGCGAGATCACGGTTGGCGTAGCGCAGGCGGCGGGCCTTGGAGAGGCGGATGCCGTCGATGATGGAGGCGTGGTTGAGGGCGTCGGAGATCACCGCGTCCTGTTCCCCGAGGAGGGTCTCGAAGACGCCGCCGTTCGCGTCGAAGCAGGAGGAGTAGAGGATCGTGTCCTCCTGGCCGAGGAACCGTGAGAGCCGCGCCTCCAGCTCCTTGTGCACCTCCTGGGTGCCGCAGATGAAGCGGACGGAGGCCATGCCGTAGCCCCAGCGGTCGAGGGCGCGGTGCGCGGCGTCGATCACCTCGGGGTGGTCGGCGAGGCCCAGGTAGTTGTTGGCGCAGAAGTTCAGCACCTCGCCGGGGCGGCCCCCGGAGCTGACGTTGACGGTCGCGGACTGCGGGGTGTCGATGACCCGTTCGGGCTTGTGGAGGCCCGCGGCGCGGATCTCTTCGAGGGTGGCGCGCAGGTCGTCGCGTACGGAGTCGAACATTCTGCTTCCTTCAGCTCGTCCAGTCGAGGATGACTTTGCCGCCCCTGCCGCTCGCGGCGTCGGCGAACGCCGCGTCGTGGTCGCGGTAGTCGTAGCGGCCGGTGATGACGGGGGCGAGGTCGAGGCCGCCCTCCAGGAGGACGGACATGGCGTACCAGGTCTCGAACATCTCACGGCCGTAGATCCCCTTGAGGGTGATCATCGAGGTGACGATCCGGGCCCAGTCGACGGGGAACTCCTCGGTGGGCAGGCCCAGCATGGCGATCTTGCCGCCGTGCGTCATGTTGCCGATCATGTCGCGCAGCGCCTCGGGCCGACCGGACATCTCAAGCCCGACGTCGAAGCCCTCGCGCAGCCCCAACTCCCGCTGCCCGTCCGCGATCTGATGCTCCGCCACATTCAGCGCGAGACTCACGCCGATCTTCCGGGCGAGGTCGAGGCGCTCCTCGCTGACATCGGTGACGACGACGTTGCGCGCACCCGCGTGCCGGGCGACCGCCGCCGCCATCAGCCCGATCGGGCCCGCGCCGGTGATGAGGACGTCCTCCCCGACGAGGGGGAACGACAGGGCGGTGTGGACGGCGTTGCCGAACGGGTCGAAGATCGCGGCGACATCGAGGTCGACGGGCACGCGGTGCACCCACACGTTGGACGCGGGCAGCGCGACGTACTCCGCGAACGCCCCGTCCCTGCCGACGCCGAGCCCGACCGTCGCCCGGCACAAGTGGCGCCGTCCGGCGAGGCAGTTGCGGCACTTCCCGCACACCAGGTGGCCCTCGCCGCTGACCCGGTCGCCGATCGCGACATCGGTGACGCCCGCGCCGGTCTCGACGACCTCGCCGACGAACTCGTGCCCCACGACCAGCGGCGTCCTGATGGACTGCCGGGCCCAGCCGTCCCAGGACCGGATGTGCAGGTCGGTGCCGCAGATCCCGGTGCGCTGCACCTTGATCAGCACGTCACCGGCGCCGACCGTGGGCTCCGGGACGTCCCGCAGCCACAGTCCCGGCTCCGCCTTCTCCTTGACCAGCGCCTTCAACGCAGCGGCTCCTGAGGTGAGTTCTCCGGCCTCGGGCATGCCGAGGCGGCCCTGGTCCGGGAAAGGGGGGTGGATACGGTGACGAATCTGCCGTACCGGCGCCTCCCCGGTCCATCGAGCTTTTCTTAAGCGGAACCGCAGCTCTGCTTCACGCCCTCTCCTCCAGCAGGACGACGAGTTCGGCGGCGGCGGCCTTGACGGTCTCCAGGCCGGTCGTCCCCCAGGCTCGGGGCGTGCGGTCGGCGACACAGACCGTGCCGAGGACCATGCCGGTGCTGTCGACGAGGGGCGCCCCGAGGTAGGAGCGGACGCCGTACTCGTCCACGACCGGGTTGCCGGCGAACCTCGGGTAGTCGCCGACGTCTCCGAGGGCCAACGCCCTTTTGCGGACGACGACATGGGGGCAGTAGCCGTGATCGCGCGGCAACTCCCGCTCCCAGGGCCCCTTCGCGCCCGGCGCGACGTACAGGCCGGCGAAGAACTGCCGTTCCTCACCGACGAAGTTGACCATTCCGTACGGCGCCCGGGTGATCTCCGCGAGCTGCCGGGCGAGCCGGTCCAGCATGGGTTCCGCGCGTTCCCCGAGGCCGAGTCGGCTCAGCCTCCGGGCGCGGGCGGGCGCCTCCCGGTCCTCCGGCGTGACCAGCAGCCGCCCCACCGGGCGCGGCGGTCCGTAGCTCATCTCGCGTCTCCTCACGGGGAGTTGGGTTCACGCCCGAGCGTTCTCGGCGGGTGTGTGGGCGATGAGGTGCTTGACCAGCGTCAGCAGGGTCTGCACCCCGGAGGCGGAGATGCGCGCGTCGCAACGGACCACCGGGATAGCCGGGTTGAGGTCCAGAGCGGCCCGGACCTCCTCCGGGTGATAGCGGTGGCCGCCGTCGAACTCGTTGATGGCGACGATGAATCCGAGGCCGCGTTCCTCGAAGAAGTCGACGGCGGCGAAGCAGTCCTGGAGGCGGCGCGTGTCGGCGAGGATCACCGCGCCGAGGGCGCCCTCGCACAACTCGTCCCACATGAACCAGAACCGCTGCTGGCCCGGCGTCCCGAACAGGTACAGGACGTGTTCGGGGTCCAGGCTGATGCGGCCGAAGTCCATGGCGACGGTCGTCTCCACCTTGTTCTCGACGCCGTCGAGGCTGTCCGTGCCGGCGCTGACGGTGGTGAGCAGTTCCTCCGTGCACAGCGGCGCGATCTCGCTGACCGCGCCGACGAACGTGGTCTTCCCGACCCCGAACCCGCCCGC
>DATCQX010001115.1:0-3153 GCA_036569285.1 Streptomyces sp. | reverse complement strand
GTGCCGCTGGTGGGACGGCCACTGTTGGAACTCCCGCCGCTGGAGCCGCTGTTGGGGCCGCCGACGTCGACCCCGCTGCCGTCGAGGCCATCACTGATGAGACGGCTGCCAGCAGGATCACCCCCGCCAGGCCCACCCCCGTGACCCCCGGTCAGCCCCAACGCCTCCTCGATCGCCGCCCCCGCCGCGACCGCCTCACCCGCCAGCGACAGCACCCGCGCCAGCGTCGCCAGCGCCCCCACCCGCGTGGCCGGGGTGCCGACGTCGGCGGCTCGGCGGGCGTGGTGGGCCGCCATGGACAACTCGCCGCACAGGAGGCCCCGGACGGCGGCCCAGTGGTGGAGCCAGCCCTCGGCCTCGGGGTCGCCGGCGGCGTCCCGCAGGCCGTCGGCGATCAGGTCGCGGGTTCCCTCCAGCGCCTGGCCCGCCGTGCGGAGCAGGACGATCCGGGCCCGTACCCGCTGCCGGGCGTGTCCCGAGGCGGCGAGTACCGCCTCGGCGGCCTCGCCCGCCTCCTCCTGACGGCCCGCGTCGGAGGCGTATCCGGCGGCGAGCAGCAGGCGCTCGACCCGCTCGGTGACCTGCGCGGACGGGGTCCGGCGGGCGGCGAGGCGGGCCAGCGCGAAGGCCGTGTCCGGCTCGCCCCGGCCGCGCGCGTGGTCCGCCGCCGACTCCAGCGTGCGGGCCGTGTCCTCGTCCTCGTAGGGCCGCGCGTACGCGAGATGCCGGGCCCGCTCGACGGGTTCGGCGACCGCGCGGGCCAGCATGCCGTGCGCGTGCCGACGGTCGTCCTGGGAGGCGTCGGCGTAGACGGCGGCCCGCAGCACGGGGTGCGTGAACCGGACGGCCCCTTCCGCGTCGGCCGCCGCGACACCGAGGCGTTCGGCGTCGGCGAGGTCCGCCGCCGGGTCGTCGAGCCCGGCGGCGCGCAGGACGGTGAGGCTCGGGTGCTCGGCGGCGCTCGCGACGAGGAGGGTGCGGCGCGTGGCCTCCGGCAGGAGCCGGGCACGTCGAAGGAGCCGGGCGCGCAGCCCGCCGGGGACGTGCAGCAGCGGGCCGCGCAGTTCGGATCCGCTCAACTCCCGTGCGTACGACGGGTTCCCGGCGGCCGTGTCCTGGAGCGCGCGCAGCACGTCGGCGGGGAGTCCGTCCGGGACGACGCGGGCGATGCCGTCCGGGGTGAGCGGTGGCACGTGGAGGACGGCGGTGCCGGGCGGGCAGCACCCCAGCCGCCCGGGCGACTCACCGTCGTCCACCCGCTCGGCGGCCACGAACCGCACCCCGAGCCCGTCCACCCGCCGCGCGACGAACGCCAGCACCCCGGCGCTCTCGGCGTCGAGCCACTGGAGGCCGTCCACGGCCAGCGACACGGGCCCCTCGGCGGCCAGTCGCCGCACCACGTCGAGGACGGCGACCCGGACGGCGAGCCGCCCCCGCCCGTCCCCGCTCTCCTCACCGCGCAGCAGCACACCCCGCAACGCCTCCCGCAAGGGCGGCGCGAGCGGCTCCAGACGGCTGTCCGGCACCGACGCGAACAGGTCGAGGAGCCCGGCGAAGGGGAGCCCGGCGTCGTCCTCGGCGGGCGCGCACCGCAGGACGGCTCCCCGCGCGTCCGCGAGGAGGGCGCCGAGCAGGACGGACTTGCCGATTCCCTCGGGACCGTGCAGCAGCACACCGCGTCCGGCGTCGAGTTCGGCCCGAGCGACACCGAGCAGCTCGTGGCGCCCGGCCTCGGGACTGATCATGTGTCCATGACAACCTGGCTGGAATCAGGTTGTCAAAAAACGTAAGGGCGTGAAAGCGCTCCTGTGGGTTCGAATCCCACAGCCCCTGGACCGGCCGGGGCTTGGGACTGGCGCAGAGCTGCGGCCACCTCGTGGAGGGCGGGCCGGTCTTTCGGGTTGTGGCTGAGCATCGCGTCGCTCAGGTCGCCGAGCATGCCGGGTGCCTTCACGAGCCGACGCTTCCCGTTGGACGGAGCGTGGAGCGTCGGCGGGGTATTCGACGGCCCGCCGGCCGGTGGCGGAGATCAACAGGGATGCGCCGAGGGCGTAGACGTCGGCCTCCGGTCGAAGAAGCGCCGGGGATGTTCGCCCGCCACTCCTCGCACCGTGTCCCCCAGGAGGACACCAGACGAGATCGGCCGGGCCATCCCGGAGCACGTCATCCGCCAGCTCGACTCCTTCCCCGCCGACACCCACTACGGAGACCTCGATCCCGACGAGGTGCGGACGATGTTCCGCGCCGTCTACGTCGTCCCGCGCGACTGCGATCGCCGCCCGACCGAAGTGGCCTCCCTGCCCAGGCTGCCCGCCGCGATCCTCGCCCGAACCCTCGGCATCGGCATCACCGTGGCTGTCAAATGGCAGTCAGACGGCTCTCACACCAGGACTGACAACGACAGAAAGGACATACAAGATGGGCGTTTACGTGTCGGTCAGAGGATGGCTGGAGTGCGACGAGACACAACTCGCCAGCATCCAGAAGATCATCTCGTCCCACGCCGACGATCACTACTCCGGCGGATGGAGCACACCTCGGCAGCAGGTCAACTGGACCCACTACATCTTCTACGGCGCCGACATCCGCGCATCGGCCCTGGACTGGTTCACGAACCAGCTCCAAGAGATCGCCCGGGTCCCAGCCTCCGACGACGACGGAGACCTCATCCGGGGCCTGTTCCTGGCCAGCCATGAAGTCGATGGGACGACTGAGTGGCAGGTCCGCGAAGGCCAGCTCGTCATCTCGCCCGCCGACATCAGACACCGGTACCTCGATGAATAGCCCCACCCATTCCGATTCCCCGTGCGCACCGCTGGCCTACGAACGGCGGTCGGTCGCCGTCCCTTTCGGCGGCTGCACCGAACCCTCCGACATCAAAGCCGGTGGCCAGGCATGCCCGATCCGCTTCCAGTGCTCAGGCTGCGGCTTCGTGATCGACAACCTCACGGCTCAGATCACTTCCTCTGAGGAGGTCTCCGAAAAAATGCGCAAGCGCATGGCCCACATGCCGGACGACGTCCTCGCTGCCTCCCAGAGGGCCGACAGCCTGCGCAAACGGCAGCGAACCCTGGACGTCGTCCAAGGGGTACGCGAGCACATCGAAGCCGCCATCCGCCAGCAGGAACACGAGCCGGTCGTCGCGCGGTCCGA
>DATCQX010001114.1:0-3381 GCA_036569285.1 Streptomyces sp. | reverse complement strand
CACCGAGGAGTTCACCCGGGAGGTCACGGAGGCGCTGCTGTCGTCGGCTCCTTCGCTCACGGGCGAGCAGATCCTCCAGGTGCGTCAGGGCCTGGCGCAGTTCGCCAAGCACCATGGCTGGGTCGAGGGCTGATCCGGTCGTCGAAGGGGCGGACGAGTTCATCGTCCGCCCCTTCGTCATGTTCACCTGCCGACGGTGAGCGGGGCGGGCCGGTAGGGGATGTAGGCGGCGCCGTCGAGGCCGAGGGCGGTGGCCGAGGTCTGGAGGGCGGCGGCGGTCGCCGTGGCGCCCCAGGCGCCGGTGTCGACGCGGTGTTCCAGGGCGTGCAGGGCCGCGACGGTCTCGGCGGTCGTGAAGGCGCAGTGCCCCTGCCGTTCCACGTACGCCTGGCGCAGCAGCGCGCCGTCGCCCGCCGCGTGCACGCGCGCGCCGAACCTGCTCTCCTGTTCGACGGGCACGAGCTGGTCGGCGGTCGTGTGCACGTTGAGCAAGGGGACGGCGAGGCCCTGGCCCGCCGACGAGGTGCGCTCGGCGGTGCGGACGGCGGCCGGGTCGGCGGTGACGGCGGCGCCCGCGGTGAGGCGGGCGAGGTCGGCGCGCAGGTCGAGTCCGGCGCCCCGGTAGAGGGCGCGGACCTGGGGCGCGTGGGCGGAACCGGCGAGGAGGCGTTCATAGTTGACGCCCTTGTTCCAGGAGTTGTTGCCGCCGACGGACTGCTCGATCGCGTACCGGCCGCCCTCGATGAACGACAGGACGCCCTGGGCGAACCAGGCGTACTGCTGCTCCTGCTGGGCGGCCCAGTCGCCGGGGGCGGGCCGGTCCTGTCCGGGGGCCCAGGCGGGGAGGTTGAGGAAGGCGGCGGCGAGGGCGATCCGGGCGCGGCCCTGGGGGGTGGTCTGGGCGGCGGTGACGGCTGCGGTGAGGCGCTGGGCGGTGGCGGCGGCCTCGGCGGCCGAGGTGAAGCGGACGAGCTTCACGTCCTCGCCGGGCAGCAGGAGCCTCGCGATCGTGTACTCGGCGTCCAGTTGGTAGTTGTCGAGGTCGGTGGCGCCGGCGACGAGCCCGCACAGGCCGAGGGCGCCGTCGATGCGTCCGGCGCTGTCACGTGCCATCTGCGCGTTGACGAGGCCGCCCATGGACTGTCCGATGGAGAGCACGCGCGCGGGGGTGCCGATTTCGGCGGTGACGGCGTCGATGGTGGCGAACTGGTCGCGTTCGGCGCTCTCCAGGGCCCACATCGAGCCGTTCGGGTCGTAGGAGGAGCCGGCGAGGGCGTAGCCGCGGGCGAGGAGGTCGAGGCGGACGGCCTCGGAGGGGGCGTTGGCGGCGACGGTGGGGCCGAATCCGTGGCTGTAGATCAGCAGGGTGCCGTTCCAGGCGGCGGGGACGTCGGCGATCCAGGTGGCGCCGTCGGCGAGGGTGCCGGTGAGGCGGGTGGAGGCCTGGGCGTCCGCGTGGGCGGGTGGTGCGGCGAGGACGGCGCAGAGGCTGAGGGTGAGGGCGGCGAGGGTGGTGCGGGGGCGGGTGCGCATAGGTCGGCTCCTGTCGGCGGACGGCTCTCGTGGGCGGGTGGAGCGGGGACGCGGCACGGAATCTAGGGCCGTTTTCTCATCGCCGTCAACAATTTGCACAACATCGGCTGCACCGGGAGGCCGCTTCCGGCCCGCCCACACCCCTGTTCACCGTGCACCCGGGCTCGTGGACACGGCCCCGCGTTCGTACCGGGCGCGGCCTCGGCTGAAACGCGTCCGCCGGCCACAGAACTCACGCTCGCGCCTCGTCAAGCCCCGCACGCGGCGGCGCGGCGTTCGGCATGAACGCCCCCCATCCCCCGTCCCCGTCCCTCCCGCACTCCACGTCCGCGATCAGCCTCAGCAGCGCCGCCGTCCCCTGCGGAACGTCGATGCGGGTGTCGATCGTGGCGAGGGCCCGGCGCGCCCGGTGCCAGGCGCGGGACGGGTGGGTGGGGTGGTCGATGACGGCGAGGGCGTAGCGGGCGACGAGGTTCGCCCAGGAGTCGGCGGCGACGTCGGGGACGCAGAGCGCGCGGCGGGCGGTGCGCCGGGCCGCGCGGGGCGAGCGGTACGACTGGACGATCGCCAGCGCCGCGAGGCTGACCGCCGGGGAAGGACCGCCGGGGGCGTCCGGCGGGATCAGGTCGGCGGCCTGCGCGAAACAGGACTCGGCGACCCCGAGGGAGCCGTCCCGCCAGGCCAGCACCCCTTCGACGTGGGCGATACGGCCCACCGTCGCGTCGTCCCCCGCGAGCACCGCACCGGTCCAGGCCCGGCCCAGGAGTTCCCGCGCCGGCTCGGGATCACCGGCGCCGAGCCAGGCCGTGAGCCACAGGGCGCGCGGCAGGAGGGGGCTGTCGGACTCGACCAGCGGCAGCAGACGGCGCAGATGCGCGTACCCCTGGGCCGCGTGGCCGTGGACGGCCCACCAGAACCAGAGGCTGACGACCGTCTCCAGCGCCGCCTCGCCATGTCCGGGACGCAGGCGGGCCCGGCGGACGAGCGCCGTCAGGTCGTCGTACTCCTCGCGGACGAGCCGCACGGCCTGCCTCTGCCTGCCGCCCGCCCAGAGGTTCTCCGCGACGGCCGCGACCCGGCGGTAGTGCAGGGCGTGCCGGTCGTGGGCGACCGCCGACTCGCCCGCCTCACGCAGGCGTTCGGCACCGAAGTCGCGTGCGGCCCGCGTCATCCGGTAGCGGGGCGGCCGGACGCCGCCGGGCTCGCCCAGCGTCTCCAGCACGCCCGACGCCGCCAACTGGGCCAGCAGTCCCGGCACTTGGTGGGGTTCGACGCCCGAGCCCGAGCAGAGGAAGACGGCCGTCGCCTCGGTGAAGGAGCCCGCGAAGACGCTGGCGCGCGCCCACACGACCCTCGACTCCCGTTCGCACAACCGGTATCCGGCGCCGACGGCGTCCCGCAGGGAGCGGTGCCTGCGGGGGCCGGGGTGGGGGGCGGCGAGCCAGCACTGGTCGCGTTCGAGGCGGGCGGCGAGGTCGGTGACGGAGTGCCGGGTGAGCTGTCCGGCGGCGAGTTCGATGGCGAGGGGGACGCCTTCGAGGAGCCGGCAGATCCGTTCGGCCGCCGCCAAGTCGCCGTCCCGGTACCGCAGTTCACGCCCCGTCGCGCTCCGGCCCCGTTCGAGGAACAGCTCCACGGCCGGGCCCGTGAGCCCCAACGCGCCCAGCCTCAGCACGTGTTCCTCCCCGAGACCGAGGGCGCGGCGCGCGGTGACGAGCACCTTCAGCGCCGGGACGGCCATGAGGAGGCTCTGGACGAGGCCGACGCACTCGGCGTGCACGGGGTCGACGCCGTCGAGGACGAGGAGGGGGTGCGGGAGGGTGCGGAGGGCGGAGACGGGGTCGGGGG
>DATCQX010001113.1:0-10294 GCA_036569285.1 Streptomyces sp. | reverse complement strand
TCGGCCGGGTCCTGGGCGGACTCGGGGACGTGGTGCGGGCGGCCGATGAGCGCGCGCAGGTCCTCGTCCCGGATGGTGAACGGCAGCTCCCGCTCGCCCAGTTCGTGCTGGGCGGCGACCTTGCGGAGCAGGCGCGCGATGGACCGCTCCAGCGTGCGCACGCCCGCCTCCCGGGTGTACTCCCCGGCGAGCTTGCGCAGCGCGCTCTCGTCGAGCGTCACCTCGCTGTCGTCGAGGCCCGCGCGCTCCAGCTGGCGCGGGAGCAGGTGGTCGCGGGCGATGACGACCTTCTCGTCCTCCGTGTAGCCGTCGAGGCGGACCAGCTCCATGCGGTCCAGCAGGGCCTCCGGGATGGCCTCCAGGACGTTGGCCGTGGCGAGGAACACCACGTCCGACAGGTCGAGTTCGACCTCCAGGTAGTGGTCGCGGAAGGTGTGGTTCTGCGCCGGGTCGAGGACTTCGAGGAGGGCCGCCGCCGGGTCGCCGCGGAAGTCGGAGCCGACCTTGTCGATCTCGTCGAGCAGGACGACCGGGTTCATCGAACCGGCCTCCTTGATCGCCCGCACGATCCGGCCGGGCAGCGCGCCGACGTACGTCCGCCGGTGGCCCCGGATCTCCGCCTCGTCCCGCACACCGCCGAGGGCTACGCGGACGAACTTGCGGCCCATCGCGTGCGCCACCGATTCACCGAGGCTCGTCTTTCCGACTCCGGGCGGCCCTACGAGGGCGAGGACGGCACCCCCGCGCCGGCCGCCGATGACGCCGAGGCCCCGGTCGCCACGCCGCTTGCGGACGGCGAGGTACTCGGTGATGCGCTCCTTCACGTCCTCCAGGCCCGCGTGCTCGGCGTCCAGGACCGACTTGGCGCCCTGGATGTCGTACGCGTCCTCCGTGCGGTCGTTCCACGGGAGTTCGAGGACGGTGTCCAGCCAGGTGCGAATCCACGAGCCCTCGGGGGACTGGTCGCTGGAGCGCTCCAGCTTGTCGACCTCCTTGAGGGCGGCCTCACGGACCTTCTCCGGGAGGTCGGCGGCCTCCACGCGGGCGCGGTAGTCGTCGGACTCCTCGCCCTCGCTCTCGCCGTTCAGTTCCCGCAGTTCCTTGCGGACGGCGTCGAGCTGGCGGCGGAGCAGGAACTCGCGCTGCTGCTTGTCGACGCCCTCCTGGACGTCCTTCGCGATCGTCTCCGCCACGTCCTGCTCGGCGAGGTGGTCGCGGAGTTGCTGGGTGGCCAGCTTGAGGCGGGCGACCGGGTCGCCGGTCTCCAGGAGTTCGATCTTCTGGTCGAGGGTCAGGAACGGGGAGTATCCGGAGTTGTCCGCCAGCGCCGAGACGTCGTCGATGGCCTGGACGCGGTCGACGACCTGCCAGGCGCCGCGCTTGCGCAGCCAGGCGGTGGCCAGAGCCTTGTACTCCTTGACGAGTTCCGTGACGCTGCCGGGCAGCGGTTCCGGCACCTCCTCGTCGAGCCTGCTCCCCTCCACCCACAGCGCGGCCCCCGGCCCGGTCGTCCCGGCCCCGATCCGCACGCGTGCGCGCCCCCTGATCAGGGCACCCGGGTCACCGTCCGCCAGCCGTCCGACCTGCTCGACAGTCCCGAGAACCCCCGTCCCCACATAATTCCCGTCCACCCGAGGCACCAACAGCACCCTCGGCTTTCCGGCCCCGCTCCTCACGGCGGCCTGCGCGGCTTCCACCGCGGCCCTCACATCAGCGTCATTCAGATCCAGCGGAACCACCATGCCCGGCAGCACGACCTCACCGTCGAGCGGCAGCACCGGCAGAGTGAGCGTTGAGGACGACGAAGCCATGATCTCCCCTTCGGCAGTCAAGTTGAGCTATGCCGACTCAATGCATGTGAGCGCCTGAATGTTCCCAGCCTCGTGTTCGCCGTGAGCGATCAGAGGGATTCCGCAGGTCAGAGGCGCTGTCAGTGGCGGGTGCGAAGGTGGGGGTCTGGGAGACGACAGGGGGAGGCACGTATGGGGACTTGGGGTACCGGCCCTTTCGACAACGACACCGCGGCCGATTTCGGTGGCGATCTCGACGAGGCAGTTCTGGAGGAACGGAGGGCGATGGTCCGGGAGCGTCTCGCGTTCACCACCACGCTCGGCGATCACCCGGAGGACATGGACGGCGAGACGGCGGTGGCCGCCGCCGCGCGGGCGTTCTGAGGCTGCGGTTCGTTCTTCAGCCCCTCGGGCCGGCCCTTCGGTGAGGGCCGGCCTCGCCGGGCACGCTCTTGACCTTGAGGACGAGAGGAGCGATCGTAATACCTCAACAGCACTAGAGACCATTACGGAGTCTTCGTGAACGAGATCGTGCGGGCCTGGGTCGAGGGGTGGGTCGCCTCCCGGGGGGCCGCCTCGCCCGTGTCCGAGCCGTGGGGGGTGACGGTCGAGGTGGGGCGGCCCGACCAAGTCCGCCGGCATGTGTTCGGGGCGATCGGGGAGGGCGTGGAGGAAGCTGCCGTGCGGAAGGTCGCGGAGGGGGTGAGGGGGTACGGGGTGTGGCTGAAGGTGTTCCACGATCCGGAGAAAGTGGGCCCCTGGCTCGGCCCCGGCTGGTGGATCGACCCCGAACCGGGCTACCTCATGACAACCCCGCTCACCCCGGCCCCCCTCCCCACACCCCCCACCGGCTACACGGCCCACACCTGGACCCACTCCCCCGTCACCCGCACCCTGCTCTCCGCCCCCGACGGCTCCTTCGCCGCATCCGGCCAAGTCGCCGTGACCGGCACCACCGCCGTCTTCGACCAAATAGGAACCTCCCCCACCCACCGCCGCCGCGGCCTGGCCACAGCCGTCATGCGCACCCTCCACTCCACCGCCTCCACCCAAGCCGCCCACACCGGCATCCTCGCCGCGACCCCCGCCGGCCGCGCCCTGTACGAGACCTTGGGCTGGCAGACAGTGGCGACACTGACCAGCGCGAAGTTCCAGGGGGAGGGCCGGGACTGAGGGGACGACCGGAGGGGGCGGCGGAGCAGAGGGCAGGGTTCACCGGACGACGGGCCCGACGGCGGTCCGCCGAGGCGAGGCCCCCATGCCGCAGCCCGGCAGGGCAGGGCACTCGGGGACGAGGTTGCCGGAGAAGGTTCTCCGAGAGGGGACCCCAAGGCGGAGCATCCGAGGCACGGCGCCCGAGCACCCGTGCCCCAGCAGGAGCCGTCGAACCGCCCCCGCCAGGCCCACTGGCCGCCGCTGTTCGCACGCCCCGAGCACGCCCCGAGCGAGGCCCGAGCGAGGCCCGCCAAACCGGGGTCCAACAGAAGGCGCTCCCGGCACGGCGTTCGCCGGTGGCGGCTTCGCGCCGGGGTGTGAGCCGGTGGACGGCGGCTCGGCGTGGCGCGCCCTCGGCGCCGGGATCCACCAGGGCGACGCCCCCAGTCGTCGCACCAGCAGTCGACCCCCCAAGCCGAACCCCGGAACCCCGCCCCCACTTTCCCCGTTCGCCCCGATCCGACCCCCCGGCGCCACCACAATGCGCACATGACCGACAACTGGAAGCGACACATCGACGAGCTGCACGCGGAGTTGATCAGGCGGGACGATCCGGTGGCGTGGGTGAGGGAGGTGGACGCGGTGGAGGCGTCGCGGAGGTATCCGCGGATGGCGTTGAGGGGGCCGGTGTTCGGGGTGGCGATGAAGGAGGGGGAAGGGAGCTGGCGGGTGAGGATGCCGCTCACCGACGGGATGCCCCAGATGTCCAGGGACGAGCTGCACTCGTACCTGTGGTTCAAGGCCAAGGACGACACCGACGACCCCGCCGAACGGCGAGAGCTGATCGCGGCCGTGTCGGTCCTGGAGAAGCACCCAGCGAACGAGGTGGAGGCACTCGGCGTCCGCTACCGCGTCATCCGGGGCGACGAGTTCGCCTGGAGCGGCGAGTACGGCCTCGAACCGCCCCGCCCCACCGACCCCGACCACACGGAGCTGGACTGGGACGCGATGGACGGCCCCTCCCCCGACCACGGTTTCGTCCTGGACCCGGCCCGGGACGACAGCCCGATGGCGGGCGCCCTCCGCCTCGGCCTACGGGAGTTCAGCTACGTCGGCACCCGCTTCGACGACGCCGTCCAGGAGGACTCCCGGCGGGCCGTGACGACCCACCCCGACCTCGTCCGCCTCCCCATCGGTTTCACGGTCGTGGAACGGGACGGCAACGGATGGACGTCGTGCAGCTCACCCCGCGCGACCCCGCACGAGGCGCGGCGCTGGCTGTACCAGGCGTTCGTCCAGCACTGGCCCCTGCGCAACCGGCAGGACGAGGACCGCAGGCCCGAGTACGCCCGGGCGGCCGAGGAGTTCCGCGCGGCGGGCCGGGCGGACGAGGCGACCGTCGCCGGCCGGCACTTCCGTGTCTGCCGCGTCGAGAGGGTCGTCCGCATGGGCCCGGACGGCCCCGAGACCCCCCGCCCCTCAGACGTCGACCAGTACGGCCCGTCGAAGATGCACCCCACCCTGCTGGAGGACGGCACGGTCGTCCACGAGGACCAGGAAGAGGACTGAGGGACGCCGCCTCAGGAACCCGGCGTCCCCGCCACCTTCTCCAGGTTCCATCTCCGCACCCACCCCCACAGCCCCACCCCCACACTCAACGCGATCACATGCCCCCAATTGCTCACCGGGTCGGCCATGTTCGCGAGGTCTTGGAGCAGCGTCCCCCCGAACCCCACCAGCACCGGCCACCGCACCCACGGCCGCAGCACCCCGCACAGCGCCCCCACACTCGCCGCCACCCCGAAGCTGATCCCGTAGTCGTAGCGGTGGAGGGAGCTGTCGGGCAGATGCCCGACGAGGACGGCGAGCCCGACGGGCACCTCGGTGGAGAGGGTCGCGACGACGTGGCCGGTGAGGAAGACGGCGGCGGTCCGCACACCCCCGACGCGCCGTTCGAGCGCGGTCAGCACCAGCAGGAAGACGGCGACGAAGGGCGAGCCGAGCCCCCCGGCCACCCACAGCGCGCTGGCGACCAGCACGAGCGCGGGCGCGTGGACCAGATGGGTGACGTCCGTGCTGGACGCCTGGAGCACCCCGTCCACCCAGGAGGGATCCGCCGCGTCGGCGACGTACGAGGTGACGACGAGCAGGACGGCGTACCAGAAGGTGAACGGCGTCCCCGTGGGCGTCGGCACCAGCCGCCACACCCTCGGGAAGGGCACACCCGAAGCCCCGGCGGTCCCCACGGCCCCGGCAGCGGGCACAGCCTCCGCACCGGACGCCTCCAGCACCGGAACAGCGCCCGCCGGAAGAGCGGCAGCGCTCCCGGCATCCGCCCCCCGCTGTCTCGGCACCCCGTCCAGCAGCGCCCCGGGCGCCTCGGCCCCCGGCGTCTCAGCCGTCTCGGTACGTTCCACCGTGAGGCGCTCCTTCCGTTTCAGCTACACCTTTCGCGCCCCACGCCCCCGCTGTCTGTGACTCAGACCACGTCGGGGTGGATTCTCAGCAACCTCTCAAACTCGCGCACAGGCCGAACACAACCCCGGACGGTGAAATTCCGTGGGCGTCCGAGGCCCAGAGTGCCAGGATGGTCGGATGCCCTCGTCGCCGCCACCGCAACCCCCCGAGATCCTCGACCGCCGCGAAGGCCCTTACGGAGAGGTCGTGTTGCGCAGACACGGCTCCCACCTCCAGATCATCGCGAACGGCTGCTTCCTGATGGACACGTCGGACGGCCGCTCGGAACGCCTCCTGATCGACGCCGCGTGGCAGGAACTCGACAAGACCCACGACGAGCCGTCCGTCCTGATCGGCGGCCTCGGTGTCGGCTTCTCGCTCGCACACGCGGCCACCAACCCCGGCTGGTCCAGGATCACCGTCGTGGAACGCGAGCAGGCCGTCGTCGACTGGCACACCGACGGCCCTCTCGGCGAGGTGTCGAGGGCGGCTCTGGACGATCCCCGCGCCGGCGTCGTCGTCACCGATCTCCTCGATTTCCTCCGTGAGACATCCGACACATTCGATGCGCTATGTCTGGACATCGACAACGGCCCGGAATGGACCGTCACAGAGGGCAACGACGGGCTGTACGGCCCCGCTGGACTGGCAACCTGCGCGCGGGTGTTGGCGCCGGGCGGCGTACTCGCCGTGTGGTCCGCGAAACCGTCGTCCGACTTCGAGCAATCCCTCTGGAATGCCGGGTTCCGGGGGGTGCGTACCGAAGAAGTGCCTGTTGCCCGAGGCGTTCCGGACGTGGTGCATCTCGCCGTCCGCCCTGGATAGCAAAGCCGATGTGACTCCCCGTACTCTGCTCACCTGGCGCCGATCATTCATGCGCCGGTCGCAGTCATGCGCAGACATGGGATCACCCCACGGATTCCGGAAAGCACCCCAGGGGCGGGCGATGGAGCAGACACACACCTCGCAGAACGGCACGACGACGGCTACCCCGGGCGCTCAGCGCCGCGTTCTGGTCGTCGAGGACGACCAGACGATCGTCGACGCCATCGCGGCCCGACTGCGCGCCGAGGGATTCCTCGTGCAAACGGCCGGAGACGGCCCGGCCGCGGTCGACACGGCGGAGGCCTGGCAGCCTGACCTGCTGATTCTCGACATCATGCTGCCAGGCTTCGACGGGCTGGAGGTCTGCCGACGCGTGCAGGCCCAGCGGCCCGTCCCGGTACTGATGCTCACCGCGCGCGACGACGAGACCGACATGCTGGTCGGGCTCGGGGTCGGCGCGGACGACTACATGACCAAGCCGTTCTCCATGCGGGAGCTGGCGGCGCGCGTGCACGTCCTGCTGCGCCGGGTCGAGCGGGCCGCCATCGCCGCCACGACCCCCCGCTCGGGCATCCTGCGCCTGGGCGAACTGGAGATCGACCACGCGCAGCGCCGGGTGCGGGTCCGCTCGGAGGACGTGCACCTGACGCCCACCGAGTTCGACCTCCTGGTGTGCCTGGCGAACACCCCGCGCGCGGTGCTCTCCCGCGAGCAGCTCCTCGCCGAGGTCTGGGACTGGGCGGACGCCTCCGGCACCCGCACGGTCGACAGCCACATCAAGGCGCTGCGCCGGAAGATCGGCGCCGAGCGCATCCGCACCGTGCACGGTGTCGGGTACGCCCTGGAGACCCCGACGCCATGAGCGGCGGGCCGGAGGGCGGGCCGAGAGGGGAGCCCTGGGCAGGTATGCGGCCGTTCTCGATCAAGACCAAGCTGGGCGCGCTCGTCGTCATCTCGGTGCTGATCACGACCGGTCTGTCGATGATCGCGGTGCAGACGAAGACTGAGCTGCGGTTCATCATGGTCTTCTCGATGATCGCGACGCTGCTGATCACCCAGTTCGTGGCGCACTCGCTGACGGCCCCGCTGGACGAGATGAACCTGGTCGCCCGGTCCATCGCGCAGGGCGACTACACCCGCCGGGTCCGCGAGAACCGGCGCGACGAACTGGGCGACCTGGCCGAGACGATCAACGTCATGGCCGACGAGCTGGAGGCGCAGTACCAGCAGCGCAAGGAGCTGGTGGCGAACGTCTCGCACGAGCTGCGCACCCCGATCGCGGGGCTGCGCGCCGTCCTGGAGAACGTGGTCGACGGCATCGCCGAGGCCGACACGGAGACCATGCGGACGGCGCTGAAGCAGACCGAGCGGCTCGGCCGGCTGGTGGAGACCCTGCTCGACCTGTCCCGCCTGGACAACGGCGTCGTCCCGCTGCGCAAGCGGCGTTTCGAGGTGTGGCCCTATCTCTCGGGCGTGCTGAAGGAGGCCAACATGGTCGCCTCGGCGCGCGCGGGGATGGCCTCCGGCTCGGGGAACCACACGCGTTCGGACGTCCATCTGCACCTCGACGTGTCGCCGCCCGAGCTGACCGCGCACGCCGACCCCGAGCGCATCCACCAGGTGGTCGCCAACCTCATCGACAACGCCGTCAAGCACAGCCCGCCGCACGGCCGGGTCACGGTGAAGGCCCGCCGGGGCGCGCAGCCCGACTCGCTGGAGCTGGAGGTGCTGGACGAGGGTCCGGGCATCCCGCGCTCCGAGTGGCGCGGCGTCTTCGAGCGGTTCAACCGCGGCAATGTCCGGCGCCCGCACGGTCCCGGCAGCGACGGGGGCACGGGGCTCGGGCTCGCCATCGCGCGCTGGGCCGTCGATCTGCACGGCGGGCGGATCGGGGTGGCCGAATCCGAGCGCGGATGCCGGATCCTCGTCACCCTTCCAGGGGAGTCCCAGGTCGGCGGTTGACGTACAGTTCGATCATCGTCGGGCAGTAAAGGTGCCGGACCAGCGTCATCGTGGACGAAGAAGAGCCGTTTCGAGCGGAACCCCGCTTGTTTCCCGCCATTTCCGGCGATGAAACACGGCGTTCGATGTGACTTACACGACGATGCGGCGGCCCGGCCTCTCCTTCTCGGTCTTGGAGGCGTAGCCTTTATTCCCGCTGTCCATCACCTTGTGAAGCGGAAGAGGGCGGTTGCCGCCGTGTCGTCACAGTCCCCCAATAACGGATCGAGCACCTCGGCCGGAGCGGACGGAGCGGGTAGGAATCCCGCCGCCGCCTTCGGACCCAACGAGTGGCTTGTCGACGAGATCTATCAGCAGTACCTCCAGGACCCGAACTCCGTGGACCGGGCCTGGTGGGACTTCTTCGCCGACTACAAGCCGGGGGCAGCCGAGGCCGCCGCTCCGGCCGCGGCGGCAGCTCCTGTGTCCGCGGGGGCCACGGGGACCACGACGCCCGCGCAGCCCGCCGCCGCGCCGACGGCGCCCGTGGCACCTGTCACCACCCCCGCTCCCGCGGCTCCCGCGGCACCGGCTCCCCAGCCCGTCGCCGCCGTGCCCGCACCCGCTCCCAAGCCGAAGGCCGCCGCCGTGACGACCCCCGCCGCCTCCCCCGCGAAGGAGGCCCCCGAGGGCCCCGAGCTCGTGACCCTGCGCGGCCCGGCCGCCGCCGTCGCGAAGAACATGAACGCCTCCATCGAGGTCCCCACGGCGACGTCCGTGCGCGCGGTCCCGGTGAAGCTGCTCTTCGACAACCGCATCGTCATCAACAACCACCTCAAGCGCGCCCGGGGCGGGAAGATCTCCTTCACGCACCTCATCGGGTACGCGATGGTGCAGGCCATCAAGGCGATGCCCTCCATGAACTACTCGTTCGCGGAGAAGGACGGCAAGCCGACGCTGGTCAAGCCGGCGCACGTCAACTTCGGTCTCGCGATCGACCTGGTGAAGCCCAACGGCGACCGCCAGCTCGTCGTCGCCGGCATCAAGAAGGCCGAGACGCTCGGCTTCTTCGAGTTCTGGCAGGCGTACGAGGACATCGTCCGCCGCGCCCGCGACGGCAAGCTGACGATGGACGACTTCACCGGCGTCACCGTCTCCCTGACCAACCCCGGCGGCCTCGGCACCGTCCACTCCGTGCCGCGTCTGATGCCCGGTCAGTCCGTCATCATGGGCGTCGGCTCGATGGACTACCCGGCGGAGTTCCAGGGCACCTCGCAGGACACCCTGAACAAGCTCGGCATCTCGAAGGTCATGACGCTGACGTCGACCTACGACCACCGGGTCATCCAGGGCGCCGCCTCCGGCGAGTTCCTCCGGATCGTCGCGAACCTCCTGCTCGGCGAGAGCGGCTTCTACGACGACGTCTTCAAGTCGCTGCGGATCCCCTACGAGCCGATCCGCTGGCTCAAGGACATCGACGCCTCGCACGACAACGACGTGACGAAGGCCGCCCGCGTCTTCGAGCTGATCCACTCCTACCGGGTGCGCGGTCACGTGATGGCCGACACCGACCCGCTGGAGTACCAGCAGCGCAAGCACCCCGACCTCGACATCACCGAACACGGCCTCACCCTGTGGGACCTGGAGCGGGAGTTCGCGGTCGGCGGGTTCGCCGGCAAGTCCCTGATGAAGCTGCGCGACATCCTCGGTGTCCTGCGCGACTCGTACTGCCGCACCACCGGCGTCGAGTTCATGCACATCCAGGACCCGAAGCAGCGCAAGTGGATCCAGGACCGCATCGAGCGCCCGCACTCCAAGCCGGAGCGCGAGGAGCAGCTGCGCATCCTGCGCCGCCTGAACGCGGCGGAGGCCTTCGAGACGTTCCTCCAGACCAAGTACGTCGGCCAGAAGCGGTTCTCCCTGGAGGGCGGCGAGTCCGTCATCCCGCTGCTCGACGCGGTCCTCGACTCGGCCGCCGAGTCGCGCCTGGACGAGGTCGTCATCGGCATGGCCCACCGCGGCCGCCTGAACGTCCTGGCGAACATCGTCGGCAAGTCGTACGCGCAGATCTTCCGCGAGTTCGAGGGCAACCTCGACCCGAAGTCGATGCACGGCTCCGGCGACGT
>DATCQX010001112.1:0-6980 GCA_036569285.1 Streptomyces sp. | reverse complement strand
CCTGGAGGCCGGGGTAGGTCGCCGCGTAGGCGGCGTTGAAGGGCCAGTTGCCGCAGCCCTCGTACTGGTGGTCGTAGGTGGAGCGGGCGGCGTGGCAGACCTGGGGGTCGGTGAACGCCGGGTCCACCCAGGCGAGTTGCTCGGCGGTGAGGCGCCCGCCCCAGTACTCGACGATCATCTGCGAGGAGGTCGGACTGCACCACGCCTCGCCGCCGCCGTCGTACTGCGGGTACTGGCCCTGGTGGATCTCCTGGGAGTAGCGCGGGACGATCAGCTCCCGTGCCAGGCCCGGGGTGGAGGCCGGGACGGTGAAGCGGTCGGGGACGTCGGAGCCCATCACGCCGGCCCGCCACACGGTCGGGGTGAGGCGGGTGCCGGGGCGGCGGTGGAGGGTCAGGCGGAGGCGGTACGAGGTGAGGCGCAGGCCGCTTCCGGGGTCGTCGATCGCCAGGGTGTCCGTGGAGACGGCGCTGCGGCCGTCCTTCTGCCCGTCGACGGAGGTCCGCCTGATGTCCTGGTCGCCGGACGCCCAGCGGCCCATCACGTACCAGGGCGTCGCCGTGCCGTCCGAGTAGGCGCAGGTCAGCTCGGTCTGGATCCAGGTGCCGGGCGGGGTGTCGGCGTTCCAGGAGGCGATGGCCTCGGTCGCGGGGACGGCGAACCGCCGCACGGGGGAGGTCCAGGTCGCGTACTCCCACTCGGCGCCGGTCCCGGTGTGCGGGTCGGTGTACGACGTCGTCCCGGCGGCCTTGCCCACCGCCACCCCGGGCCGCGCTCCCCCGCGCACCACCACGCCGTCCGCGTCCCCGCCGCACCAGTCCGCGCGGGAGGCCCAGCCGTGGAAGCCCGCGGTGCGCGGCCCCGGGGGCGGGGCGGCGGCGGTGACGGTCGCGGTGGCGACGACGGCCGCGAGGACGGCCCGCCGCGACGGCTGCTCGGATCGGCTCATGGACGGCACCCCCGGGATCGGTCGGACTGTCCGCCCACTATGACCCCGTCCGCCCGCCCTGTCCGGCACCGACATGAACACGCCTAGACTTGATCTCCCCTTCTCCCGCTCGCCCCACAGGACCCGCCATCGACCAGCTCGCCGCCCGCCTGCGCCGCCTCCCGCCCTCCTGCGGGCCGGTCCGGCTGATCGGCGTGGACGGGCACGCGGGGTCGGGGAAGTCGACGTTCGCCGGGCGGCTGGCCGGGGCGCTGGGCGGAGCGCCGGTGCTGCGGATCGACGACGTCGCGAGCCACGCGGAGCTGTTCGGGTGGGCGGAGCGGGTGCTGACGGGGGTGGTGGGGCCGTTCGGCCGCGGGGAGGACGCCGTCTACGCGCCGTACGACTGGCACACCCGCTCCTTCGGGCCGCCCCGGGCGCTGCCGTCCGCGCCCGTCGTCCTGGTCGAGGGCGTGGGGGCCGGGCGGCGGGCGCTGCGGCCCCATCTCGCGGCGGTGCTGTGGATGGATCTGGACCGGGAGACGGCCTGGGCGCGGGGGCGGGCGCGGGACGGGGCGGAGCAGCGGGAGTTCTGGGACGGGTGGGTACGGGCGGAACGCACACATTTCGCCGAAGATCCCACACGACCTTTCGCAAATCTGCTGGTACGGCAGACGTTCGAGGGGTACGAGGTGCTTCCGGGGCCCCTGGGATTTCTTGGTCCGGACCAAGAAGTCACACAGGGTGACTAAACGTCCGCGATGTGGTGAAGTCGTGAAGGCTCTCGATACGGAAACCCGCTGAGTGCCTCAACTCGGCTTGACCGAGGGGCCGTACAGGACTTACGTTCTCAATGTGCGGCATTCGAAGCCGCCCGAAGACGCGAAGCCCCCGGTTGTTCCCCCGTGATCGGGGGCTTCGTTCTGCCCTCACGCGGCCCGAGAGCCTCTTTTCCAGCCGCGCACGGCCCCGGAATGGCTGATTCCGATCACCCAGGGTCACCGCTCCGGATGCGCCCCATCTGCTCCCACCTCGTCGAACGTCCGGTGCGGCACCCTACGGCCGACCCCGTCCGCGCGGGTACGATGCCCTCGGTGCGACCTTCCGGACGGCTGCTCTCAACTCCGGTCCGTGGCACAGCGGTTCGGCTCTGACGGCCGACGGGCGACGGCCCGGCGGTCATCCGACGGGGGCTCGGTTTGTGGGGGACGTGATGGATTTCGGCACCCGGGGCCCCGACGCCCCGGCCGACCTCGCCTGGCTGCGAGGCGTGGACGCCTACACGATGGGCGCCTATCCGCAGGCCGAGGAGGAGTTCCGCACCGCGGTGCGGATCGACCCCGGTATGGCCGACGGCTGGCTCGGGCTGCACGCGCTGCGCGTGGACACCACCACCGCGCTGCTGCGGATGTTCCGGCACCGCGACCGCTTCGGCGAACAGCGCACCCGCCATCGCCGCACACTCAACTCCTGGTACTGGCTGGGCTGGTGGGTGCAGCCCGTCCTGGAGAGCCCGCGCGATCTGCTGCTCGCGCACGCCTCGCACTGGCTGGACGGCCGCCACGTCCCCGAACTGGACCGCGCGCTCGCCGGACTGCCCCCCGTCGACACCGACCACCAGGTGCGGTTCCTGCACGCCTGCCGGGCCTATCTGGTCAAGGACTGGGAGCAGTTGACCCGGCACACCGACCCGCTCCTCGACGATCCCCTCCTCGGCATAGAGGCCGGACTCTTCGGCGGCATGGCCCGCGTCCGGCTCGAAATGTACGGCCAGGCCGAGCCGTTGCTCTCCACCGCCCTCATGCGCTGCCGCAGCGAACAGCCCCAGCGCAAGGAGCTGCGCTACTGGCTCGCCCGCGCCCACGAGGGCACCGGCCGCTCCGCCGCCGCCCTCCCCCTCTACCGGGCCGTCCACCGCGTCGACGCCGCCTTCATGGACACCTCCGCGCGTCTCGCCGCGATAGCCGAGGGCGACGGCTACGACGACTCCGCCGACCTCGCGGCGATCACCCTCACCGGGTTCGGGCAGGACAGCGTGGACGGCACCGACGGGTTCGACCCGCTCTTCGGGACCGAGGGCCGGGACCTGAAACTCACCGACCCCGGTGACCTGCCGCCCGTCGTACCGTTGCCGCCCGTCTCCGAACCGGGTGTGCGCGAGAAGTCCGGGCTGATCGCCTCCGCGCTGCCGCCCGGCCCCGCCGACCCCGTCTTACTTGAGGAAGCGCTCGCCGAACTGGAGCGCATGGTCGGGCTCGAACCCGTGAAACGGCAGGTCAAGGCGCTCTCCGCGCAGCTCAACATGGCGCGTCTGCGGGCCGGGCAGGGGCTGCCCGTGCAGCCGCCGAAACGACACTTCGTCTTCTCCGGGCCCTCCGGCACCGGCAAGACCACCGTCGCCCGCATCCTCGGCCGGGTCTTCTACGCGCTCGGTCTGCTCAGCGGGGACCACCTCGTCGAGGCCCAGCGCGCCGACCTCGTCGGGGAGTACCTGGGCCAGACCGCCGTCAAGGCCAACGAACTGATCGACTCCGCGCTCGGCGGCGTCCTCTTCGTCGACGAGGCGTACTCGCTCTCCAACTCCGGGTACGGCAAGGGCGACGCGTACGGCGACGAGGCGCTCCAGGTGCTGCTGAAGCGGGCCGAGGACAACCGGGACCACCTCGTCGTCATCCTCGCGGGGTACCCGGAGGGCATGGACCGGCTCCTCGCGGCCAACCCCGGTCTGTCGTCCCGGTTCACCTCCCGCGTCGACTTCCCGTCCTACCGGCCCCTCGAACTCACCGCCATCGGCGAGGTGCTGGCGGCGGAGAACGGGGACGTGTGGGACGAGGAGGCCCTGGACGAACTGCGGTCCATCGCGGGGCACGTGGTGGAGCAGGGGTGGATCGACGAGCTGGGCAACGGGCGGTTCCTGCGGACGCTGTACGAGAAGAGCTGCGCCTACCGGGATCTGCGGCTGTCGATGTACACGGGGGCGTTGTCGCGGGACGACCTGTCGACGCTGCGGCTGGCGGATCTGATGCAGGCGTACGGGGAGGTGCTGTCGGGGAGGGGGCCGCAGGACCCGTCGGCCATGTGACCGCCGCCCCGAGCGCCCTCCCCGTCAGGCCGGGCCTCAGACAGCCATCGCCGTCTCCGGCGACTCCCTGTGCGCCGGGTCCGTGACCTCCCCCACCAGCATCTCCAGCACGTCCTCCAGCGCCACCAGCCCCAGCACCTTCCCCGACCCGTCCGCCACCTGCGCGAGGTGCGTGGCCGCGCGGCGCATCACCGTCAGGGCGTCGTCCAGGGGCAGTTCGGAGCGCAGGGTCGTCATCGGGCGCCAGAGGTGCTGCGGGACGGCACGCTCCGAGTCCTCCAGGTCGAGGACGTCCTTGATGTGGAGGTACCCCATGAAGGCGCCCTTCTCGGCCGCTATGGGGAACCGCGAGTACCCGGTACGGGCCGTCAGCGCGACGATCTCCCCCGGGGTCACCGCGGGAGTCACCGTCACCAGCGCCTCGCGCTTCAGGAGGACGTCCGTGATCGGGCGGGAGCCCAGCTCCAGGGCGTCTTCGAGGCGTTCGCGCTCCTCGGGGTCGAGGAGGCCCGCCTGGCCGGAGTCCTCCAGGAGCCGGTTGAGCTGTTCGCTCGTCACGACCGCCTCGACCTCGTCCTTCGGCTCGACGTGGAAGAGCCGCAGGATGCCCTGGGCGACGGCGCCGAGGGCGACGGTGACCGGCTTGCAGAGGCGGGCGAACCAGACGAGCCCCGGGCTGAGCCAGAGCGCGGCCTTCTCGGGGGCCGCCATCGCGAGGTTCTTCGGGACCATCTCACCGATGACGAGGTGGAAGAAGACCACCGCCGCGAGGGCGATGACGTACCCGAGGGGGTGGATCATGCCGTGCGGGAGGTGGATCCACTCGAAGACCGGCTCCAGCAGCTCGGCGACGGTCGGTTCCGCGACCGCGCCCAGGGTGAGCGAGCAGAGGGTGATGCCGAACTGGGCGGCGGCCATCATCTGCGGGAGCCGCTCCAGGCCGTAGAGCACCTGGCGGGCCCGTGCCGTGCCCAGCGGCTCGATCTGGCTGCGGCGCACGGAGACGAGCGCGAACTCGGCGCCGACGAAGAACCCGTTGGCGAGGACGAGGAGCCCGGCGAAGAGGAGTTGCAGGAGGCTCATCGCGCGACCTCCACGACAACCCCCGTACGCACCACACGCACCCGCTCCGCCCGGTAGTGCCCCACCCGGCGTACCGACAGCCGCCAGCCGGGGAGTTCCGTGCGGTCCCCCACGGCCGGGATCCGCCCGAGGAGGTCCGCGACCAGGCCGGCGACCGTCTCGTACGGCCCCTCGGGGACCTCCAGGCCTATGCGCTGGAGGGTGTCGACGCGGCAACTGCCGTCGACGTCCCACGCGGGACGGCCGTCCTCCGGCGGGGCGGCGGCGAGTTCCGGCGCGTCCTGCCCGTCGTGCTCGTCGCGGACCTCGCCGACGATCTCCTCGACGATGTCCTCCAGCGTGACCACCCCGGCCGTGCCGCCGTACTCGTCGACGACGACGGCGATGGGCTGCTCGCTGCGCAGCCGGGCCAGCAGGGGCTGGACGGGGAGGGTCTCGGGGACCAGCAGGGCGGGGCGGGCGATCCGGCTCACCGGGGTGCGCAGCCGGTCCTGGACCGGGACCGCCAGGGCGTCCTTCAGATGGACCATGCCGACGATCTCGTCGATCTTCTCGCGGTAGACGGGGAAACGGGACAGGCCGGTGGCGCGGGTCAGGTTGACGACGTCCTCGGCGGTGGCCGACGCCTGGAGGGCGCTGACCTTCACGCGGGGTGTCATCACGTGCTGCGCGGTCAGCTCGGCCAGGGAGAGGGTGCGGACGAACAGGTCGGCCGTGTCCTGCTCCAGGGCGCCCGCCTGCGCGGAGTGCCGGGCCAGGGAGACGAGTTCACCGGGGGTGCGGGCCGAGGCCAGCTCCTCGGCGGGCTCGACGCCGAGCGCGCGCACCAGGCGGTTGGCGACGGTGTTCAGGGCGGCGATCACCGGGCGGAAGAGCCGCGAGAACGCGTGCTGCGGGCCCGCGACGAACCGCGCGACCTGGAGCGGCTTCGACACCGCCCAGTTCTTCGGCACGAGTTCGCCGATCACCATCTGGATGGCCGAGGCGAGCAGCATGCCGACGGCGACGGCGACACCGGAGACGACGCCGTCGGGGACGCCGATCGCGCTGAACGGGCCGTCGAGGAGATCCGCGAGGGCCGGTTCGGCGAGCATGCCGACGACGAGGGACGTGATGGTGATGCCGAGCTGGGTGCCGGAGAGCTGGAAGGAGAGCTCCTTCAGCGACTCCACGACCGTACGGGCGCGTTTGTCGCCCTCGGCGGCGGCCTTCTCGGCGTCCGGGCGCTCCACGGTGACGAGTCCGAACTCCGCGGCCACGAAGAAGCCGTTGGCCAGGATCAGGACGAACGCGGCCGTCAGGAGCAACAGGGGGGTGGTCATGATGCCGCCGCCTCCGCAGTGAGGGGAGAGGGGGCGGCGCAGGTACTACAGGACGATCCGTCCATTGCCGGAGGGAGTCACTCCTCGGATAGCAGGTGTCCCCCTGCCCTCCGGGGCGCGGTACGGCAGGGGCGGAGGCGCCACGAATGCGTCTCCGCCACCAGATTAATCAAGACAGGGCCCTCTGCGGCAGGCCCGGCGGCCCCGAGTCAGCCCCGAAGTCTCCCCCAGGGCGTCTCGGGGTCGCGGATCAGGGCGTCTCGGGGTCGGGGATCGAGTGCGCCTCGGCCAGCGCGCGCAGGGCGGTCGCGTCGGTGATGGCGTGCTTCTTGTCGAGGCCCGGCTGGATGCCGAGCGCGGGCAGGCTGGTGCCGTCGCTGAGGTTCAGGAACACCCAGGGGTCGCCCGGACGCAGGTTGACCTGGAGGATCTCGGCCCACTCCAGACGGCGCCTGGAGGCGATGTTGACGACGGTGACCCCGGCCTCGTCGGCCACGACCCGGACCCGGGCGAGCAGCGCGAGGACCCAGAAGACCAGGCCGCCGGTGACGATGAAACTCAGCCG
>DATCQX010001111.1:0-9998 GCA_036569285.1 Streptomyces sp. | reverse complement strand
GTGCGTGGGTATGGCGGCGTAGCCGCCTTCTAGGGGCGCGGGGAACTGCGCGAACGGCCACGACGGGCCTGCAGTCGCCCACTTACCGAAACCCCCCGAGCTGGTGGGCGTGGCTCGACGGACCGGCTGCAGGTGCCCGGGTATGGCGGCGCAGCCGCCTTTTAGGGGCGCGGGGAACTGCGCGACCAGCCACAACGCACCCGCAGTCGCCCACTCACCGAAACCCCCCGAGCTGGTGGGCGTGGCTCGACGGACCGGCTGCAGGTACCCGGGCATGGCGGAGCAGCCGCCTTCTAGGGGCGCGGGGAACTGCGCGAACGGCCACGATGGGCCCGCACTCGCCCACTCACCGAAACCACCCGAGCCGGTAGGCGCTTGCCCGGCGTTGGTCGACAGTGCGTCGGCAAAGGTGCACTCGGGGCGGGCGTAGCTTAGGGATATGGCTACCTATGGTTCTTTTCCTGGTTCTCGGCCTCGGCGGCTTCGTACCTCGCCCGTGATGCGGCGGATGGTCGCGGAGACACGGCTGCATCCGGCGGATTTCATCCTGCCCGCGTTCGTGCGGGAAGGGGTGGCCGAGCCGGTGCCCATTCAGGCGATGCCCGGGGTCGTGCAGCACACGCGGGACAGTCTGAGGAAGGCTGCCGTGGAGGCCGTCGAGGCCGGGGTCTCCGGGATCATGCTGTTCGGGGTGCCTGAGGAGTCCAAGAAGGACGCGTACGGCACTCAGGGGACCGATCCCGACGGGATTCTGCAGGTCGCCATTCGCGATGTGCGGGCCGAGGTCGGGGACGAACTGCTCGTCATGTCCGACCTGTGCCTCGACGAGACTACCGATCACGGTCACTGCGGGGTCCTCGACGAACAGGGGCGCGTCGACAATGACGCCACTCTGGAGCGGTACGCCGAGATGGCTCAGGTCCAGGCGGACGCGGGCGCGCATGTCGTCGGGCCCAGCGGGATGATGGACGGCCAGATCGGCGTCGTCCGGGACGCGCTCGATCAGATCGGGCGGGAGGACGTCGCGATCCTCGCCTACACCGCGAAGTACTCCTCCGCGTTCTACGGGCCGTTCCGGGAGGCCGTCGGGTCGTCCTTGCGGGGGGACCGCAAGACGTATCAGCAGGACCCGGCCAACTGGCGTGACTCTCTGCGGGAGTTGGCGCTGGACGTGGAGGAGGGCGCCGACATGGTGATGGTCAAGCCGGCCGGGCCGTACCTCGACATCCTCGCGCGCGTGTCCGACGCCGTGGATCTGCCCGTCGTCGCGTACCAGATCTCCGGGGAGTACTCGATGGTCGAGGCCGCCGCGGAGAAGGGGTGGGTGGACCGGGACCGGGCGATCTTCGAGACGCTGACCGGGATCCGGCGGGCGGGGGCGCGGAACATTCTGACGTACTGGGCGGTGGAGGCGGCGCAGAAGCTGGACGGGTGGCAGTGAGGGGGTGACGGCTGGTCCGTGACGTGTCGAGGCAGCGCGTTGAGTACGCCAACTCCCTTTGGCCGTTAGGTTGTTGACGGATCATTGGTGGTTGTGACGGAGGGAGAGCCCCATGTCCGGTGACGCGCTCGATGTGGATCCTGCTGAGCTGCGTAAGCGGATCGATTCGACCAGGGCGCATTCCGCGCGGGTGTACGACGTTTTCCTGGGAGGGAAGGACAACTACCCCGTCGATCGGGAGGCCGCTGCCGCGGGGCTCGCGGCGAATCCGCGGGGGTATCTCGACGTCCGGCACAACCGGGACTTCATGCGCCGGGCTGTGACGCGGTTAGCCGAGGACGGGGTGCGGCAGTTTCTGGACGTCGGGACCGGGCTGCCCACCGCGGAGAACGTGCACCAGATCGCGCAGCGGACGGCGCCGGAGTCGCGGGTCGTGTACGTCGACAACGACCCGATCGTCCTCGCGCACGCCCGCGCGCTGCTGACGTCGGGGCCGGAGGGGCGCACCGACTACGTCGACGCGGACCTGGCCGAGCCGGGGCGGATCCTCGAACTCGCCGCGCGGACACTGGACTTCGGGAAGCCGATCGCGCTGTGCCTCGTCGCTGTCCTGCACTTCGTGGAGGACGAGTACGCGTATCCCATCGTGCGGGAACTCGTCGAGGCGCTGCCGTCGGGGAGCCGGCTGATGCTGACGCATCTCACCGACGAGATGCACCCTGTTCCGGCCCGGGCCGTCCAACGGACGTACACCGAGCGGGGGTTCACCTTCGTCTTCCGGTCGCGGGACGAGGTGGCGCGGTTCTTCGACGACACTCCCGGCCTCGTCCTCGACTCGCCGCCCGGGGTGGTGCCGGTGCACCACTGGCACCCGGGGCCCGCGCCGCTGCCGCCCGCCATCGACGCGGAGGAGTTCGAGGCGTTGGACGACATCGAGAAGATCCGGTATCGGGACATCAACGATGTGACCGACGCGGACATCAATGTGTACGGGGCTACGGGGACGAAGGTGTGAGGGGCTGGGGGCGTCAGTCCCACCAGAAGTGCCAGGACGGGGCGCCGATCAGGTTTTTCGCGTACGCCTCCAGTGTGTCGTCCGACGTCCGCAGGACCGTGTACGGGCAGAAGCCGAGGTGTTCCAGGGCGAGGGCCTCGGCCTCCTCGGGGGTGGCCGGCGGGGCGGCGACCGAGACGGTGAGGCGGTCGTAGGAGAGGGCCACGACGCGTATGCCGAACCGGTCCTCCCAGGAACGCAGGACCGCGCTCAGTCTCGCCACGTCCTCCTCGTAGTTGGCGGCGCCGCTCCAGCCCAGCGCCGCGGGGACGTCCGCGCTGCGGCGGGCCGGGACGAGGGCGAGGCTCAGGCCCGCGTAACTCTCCTCCTGCGTAAGGGTGTCGGCGATCTCGGCGGCGCGTACGTCGGGGTCGGCGACGAGGGTGGGCGACGGGGCGAGGCCCGGCCACTCGTCGTCGTCCCCGGCATCTTCCGCCCAGTACTCCTCCAGCACCTCCTCGACGTCGTGATCCCCGGGATACGACGCCTCCTCCGGCGCCAACTCCCAGCTCTCCGGGCCCCCTTGCGGGTCCCCCGCATCCACCAGCACCGGCACCAGCCCCGCGCGGCCGGCCGGCGCCCCCAACGCGGCCCACGTTCCCGGCGCGGCCGTCTTCTCCGCGCACCACAGCACCGCCGCGATCACTCTTCCCGGCGGGAGTTGCAGTCCCAGCGAGCGGCCGCTCGGGTCGGAGGTCAGTCGGGGCAGGGGGTTCGGGAGTGTCGCCATGTCTGTGACTGTAGGGGGAGGGACTGACAACGGGGTGGCGGTGGAGGGGTGGGCGGTGGCTGAAACAAATCCCTTGTAGCGACTCGATCACGTGTGGCTATGGTGATCACCGCACGCCTGTTCGAGTGAGGCTGACCACCTTCTCGCGCTCGTGACATGTGCGTGCGGTGTGGCGGCCGGGGGGTCTGTGCCGCCAAGGGGGAAGGACGGTTCAGCATGCCCAAATTCCGGCTGAGATCGCTCACTTCGACTGTCACGTCCGTCGCCGCTCTGGCCGTCCTGGGGGGACTCGCCGTCCCGCCGAGCCAGGCGGCCGAGCGGCGTGTCACCGCCGCGACGGGTGACTCGTACGACGGATTCGACGTCAAGGCCGCCGAGCAGTTGCGCGAGGACCAGTGTGTGGCCTCCGACGCCCTGCGGACGGGTGGGGCGAGCATGTTCGCGCTCGCGCAGGGGGCCATCGGGCTGCCGGCCGATCAACTGCACCAGAAGGTCTACCGGGACATCCTTGATGGCGACACTCCGCTGCACCAGGCGGACAGAGCGGACAGTGACGCCAGTAGCCAGTGGTACAAGAAGATGAGAGACCAGGAGCTGGCGTGGAACGTCGCCGTCGGCCCGCTGGACTTCTACTCCCGGCAGGACGACGCGTTCGGCATCTTCGAGCGGACCGGCCTGCGTCCGTGGCAGTCGCAGCTGTACTGGAAGTCCATCGAACTGTTCTCGCCGTTCTACGACCCGTCACCCACCGCCGACAAAGCCACGAAGACGGCCGCGCTCGCGGTCGGGGACCCGCTGTACACCGGCGCGGGTACGTCCACTTCGACGCCGGCGGAGCAGGAGGCGTGGAAGCTGTGGCAGAAGAACTCCGGGGAGATCGTCCCCAACGTGCTGTTCGTTCCGCGGGTGTTCACCGATGACGCGCGGATTTTCCTGGCCTCGGGAGGCTTCCCCCGGACCGCTCCGGCCCCGGACACCCCGGAGTTCCGGATCGCGGTCGAAGACCTGAAGTCCCGTTTCGCGTCGTGCACTTGGCACTCCCCGATCGACCCGAACCGGGTGCTGGGCAAGGAGGTCGCGCAGGCGTCCGCCGAGTGGCAGCAGGAGATCGCCTCGCAGGCCGCGCAGCGTCAGCAGATCCTCGCGGACTCGGCCTCCTCGACGAAGGCGTTGCAGGAAGGGGCTTACACCCTGGGGCAGTTGATCGGGCAGTCGTGGCTCGCGGACTACGCGACCCGCTGGCAGGACCACTGGTCGGCCGGCGGGGCAGGGTGGATCGGAGACAGCCCGGTGACGATCGAGGTGCCCGGTGCCAAGGGCAACTGCCTGGACGTCGCGGGCGGCAAGACCAACGGCACGCCGGTGCGGATCAACCCGTGCAACGGCGGCTCGGCCCAGCAGTGGACCCTCGAAAGCGGTGGGAGCGACCTGCACTTCCGCAACGTCGCCTCGACGCGATGCCTGGACGTCGCCGGGAACGCGTCGGTGAACGGCACCAAAATCGTGGTGACCGACTGCTACAAGACCAACGGACAGTCCTGGCAGGGCAATCCACGCGCCACCGCGCCGCTGAAGAGCGCGACCACGGGCAAGTGCCTCGACCTCGCCAACTTCACCAAGGGCACGGACGCGCGGCTGTGGGACTGCAAGAACCCCGTCCCGGCCGCGCAGAACTTCCTCGTCAAACCGTCCGGCCACAAGGGCACGGACAGCCCGCTCTACCCGAAGAAGGCGGAGTTCGACACGGCGAAGAAGGCCGTCGCCGAAGCGCGAGTGGCGGCGAGGAAGCAACTGGTCACGTTGAAGGCTCAGTTGGAGACGGTGCGGAAGGCGGCGGCGTCGTCCGACACCGCTGTCTCGGCCGCGTACGGGATCGCTGACGCCGCCGGTGCGCCGCGCGGTCGCGGGTTGCTGGTCGGGTTGCAGAAGGCGCAGGTCACCCAGGGTGCGCTGGCCGCGCTGACCGCGCTGGTGAAGGCGGGGGAGACGGCCGAGGCGGCCACGCGTGCCGCTGCCGCCGACAGTGAGACGGTCGCTCAGCGGGCGTTGGCCCAGGCGGCGCAGTCGAAGGCGGAGTTCCGCAAGGAGGCCGCGCGGGCCGCGGAGTCGCAGGCGAAGGCCGCCTCGGACGCCGCTCGGTTGCACCGGGACAACGCGAAGCGGGACAAGGAGACGGCGGAGGCGAAGCTCGCGGTCGCGCTGAAGGCCGAGGGCGACGCGAAGGCCGCTGCCGCCGACGCCCACGCGAAGCGGCTCGCGGCCGAGGCCGGGGAGAAGACGGCGCTGGCGGAGCAGAAGAACGCCGCCGCGAAGCAGGCCGAGGCGAACCAGTTCAAGCAGACCGCCCAGGCCGAGGCGGCCAACGCGGAGACCGCCCGGTCGAAGGCGTCGTCCGCCGAGGCGACGGCAACAGCGCGCCGGGACGACGCGGTCAAGGCCCGGGACAAGGCGCGTGATCTGCGGGACGACGCGTGGGCGGCGGAGCAGAAGGCCGACGCGTTGCGGGCGAAGGCGGACGCCAAGGAGGCGTACGCGCAGTCCCTGGACGCCGGGGACGCGGCCGACGCGGCTCGTGCTGCCGCCGACGAGGCCGGCCGGCACGCCGGGGACGCGGAAGCGGCGGCCGGGCGGGCCCGTACGGCTGCGGACGGTGCCACGCAGGCAGCGGCCGACGCCGATGCCGCGGCCACCCGCGCCGAGGCCGCCGCCAAGCGGGCCCGCGCGGACGCGGACGGCGCTCAGGCGGCCAAGCTGCGCGCCGACGCGGCCGTGAAGACGGCGACGTCCGCCGTCGCCGACGCCGTCGAGGCCGCTCGGAGTGCTGCCGCTGAAGCCGCAGCCGCCGTCGCCGCTGCCGGGGAGGCGCAGGCACAGGCCCATGCGGCCAGGGCAGAGGCGGTCGGGGCGCGCGAGGAGGCCGCGAAGGCGCTCGCCGCCTCCGCGAAGGCCGCCGGGTTCGCCTACGTCACCGCCCAGGCCGCCGTCGACGCCGGTGCCGCCGCCTCGCAGGTCGCCGACCCCGCCAACGACGCCGTCCAGATCGGCTCCCGGTACGTCGACACGGACTCCGCCGCTTCCCTGGTCGTCCTCGCCAGGCAGGCGTCCAAGACGATCGCGGAGCAGCAGAAGGCCGTCGCCGACGCGCACGCGAGGAACGCCGCCGCCGAGGCCGCCGCCGCGAAGAACCTCGCCGAGCAGGCGAAGGGGGACGCGAAACAGGCGTACGTCCACGCCGCGAACGCCGCCGGATACGCGGCGACGGCCCGGGGCTACGCGAACGAGGCCCTCGGCTACTCGGACGCCGCGGCGAAGGCCGCCGTCGCCGCGTCCGCGTCCCTGACTCGGACGGCCGAGTACGACCGTCAGGCGGGTGTGGACGCCGCCGCTGCCGATGCCGCCGCCGGGCGGGCCGAAGGCTACGCGGCCTCCGCCCGGTCCTCCGCCGACTCGGCGGCCCTCGACGCGTCCGCCGCGCGGGCCGCCGCTGCTCAGGCCGAGCAGGCGGCGAAGGACGCGCGGGCTGCTGCGGGGCGGGCGGACACGGCTGCCGCCGAGGCGGAGGCGGCTGCGAAGGATGCGGACAAGTATGCGGGGGAGGCGCAGGCCGCAGCGGACTCTGCTGAGCGGAAGGGCGCGAACGATCAGGTCAAGAGCGGTGCGGGAACGGGTCTCGGCGGCATCTTCTACGTCGTCGACGAGAACGACGTCGACGTCACCGACGCCCAGCAGGACAATCTCTGCGAGCTCCCGCCGGGCATCGGCACCAGTTGCACCGTCACCTTCACCTTCACGTTCGACGCGAAGGTCGACTTCTACCTCTGCGCCAACCCCGACGTCCCTGCCACTCAGTCCGGCTGCCCCACCGCCGACACCGTCTTCCTGTCCACCCAGCCCTACAAGGGCCTGACGAAGAAGGTCACCCGCACCTTCAGCCAGTACGACATCCTCAAGGGTCTCGTCCAGACCTATCTGAAGCTTGGCAAGGAACTCCTCGTCCAGGACTTCATCGACTGCTGGCACGGGAGCGCGGGCGGCTGCGCCTGGGCGGCGTCCAACTTCGTCCCGGGCAAGGCGTTCGCGAAGATCGCCGAAGGCATCCGCGCGCTGGACGCGGCGATGCACACCGGTGTCGGTGTCGCGGACGCGTTCAAGGCGCTGAAGGCGCTGGACGGCATCGACCCGGGGACGCTGGCCAAGATCGAGGTCAGCGTGAACGCCTACGAGGACGTCGTCACGACGTGCCGGCTCAACAGCTTTCCGGGCGACACCTTGGTGTTGATGGCCGACGGGACTCGCAAGGCCATCCGCGATGTACGGGAGGGTGAGCTGGTCATGGCCGGGGACCCCAGCACCGGACGGTTGGTCGCCGAGCCTGTCACCGACACCTTCCGACACGACACCGAACGGCTGGTGACCGTGGGTCTGGCAGGTGGCGGCAGCTTGGACACCACTGCCGGGCACAAGATCCGCACCGACGGCCGAGGCTGGGTTCTCGCCGCCGAACTGCGCCCAGGTGACCGGCTGCTCAGCCCGGACGGGACGTTCCGCGCTGTGGCTGACGTCCGTGACCGGCGGGGTTTTGTCCCGCGCCAGGTGTACGACCTGACTGTTGACGACCTGCACACGTTCTACGTGCGGTCGAAGGGGGCCGGGGCGGCGGATCTCATGGTCCACAACTGTTTGAACCTGGGGGACGAGGACCTCAAGGCTCTGGAGAAATACCGAGAAGAGATCCACACGCTGAAGAAGCATGTGAAGCCGAACGACAGTGAGGCATTCGCAATCGCTGTCCAAAGTGGCAAACCGAACAGTGTCTGGACGAGTCAGGAGATCGCTCAGCAGGCCATCGACCGTGTGGTGGGCGACTACTTCAGTAAACGGCTTCCGAACGGCCAGAAGGTCGTCGACGAACAGAAATGGAAGAAGTTCCAGGACTGGGCGGCCAAGGCCAGGGACGGTGAGCAGTACCGGGACATCACTGGAAGATGGGACGCCTACTCCTCGCTGGGGAAGCGGTATCTGCCGGACGGAAGGACGATTGAGGCCGCCGGTAACGAGGTTGTGGTGATCCTGATGAAGGTCAAGGGACACAACGGAAGAGGCTCGTACGGATTCGTCGTCAAAACCGCTTACCCGAGGTAGGAAACGACCTGCATAGGATATGACTCATGCCGCAAAAACCGACGACCTACGTCGAGTTGGGTTACTCCGACGATTTCGGCCTCACCGGCCTGACCGAGCGATTGTGCTCTTCGGGGCACTTGACCGTCGACTTTTCCGCCGCTCTCGCGATCGCGGCGGATGCGGCGGACGGGTCCGAAGGGGAGGAGGCCGTGGAGCTGGGGGAGGACGCCCGGCGTCTGCTGGGCGGTTCGATGCCGGAGGAAGCCTTGCGCGCGGTGTGGCTGGCGGCATCCGGCGGAGCTTTCGATCCGGCAGAGCACGGCATGGGTGTCCGTTCCTGGCTGCGAGAACTGTCGGACCTGTCCACGGCCCGCCTCCGGCAGAACAAACGCTCCTACGTCCCACCGCCGGTCCGGCCGGTCCGGGACGAGGACCTGTGCCGGGAAGTGGTCGTCGAGATTCGCGGACCGGCCGGTGCCCATTTCTCGCCGGACCTCGCCGACGGGCTGGAACAGGTGGTCGTGCTGGCCGACGCCGACGTCGGGTTCCGGCTGTTCCTGCGGGTTCTGAAGACACAGGCCGTGCGCGTCCCGAAGGAACAGTACGACCGGCTTCTTCGGCTCAGTGACCGGTTCGGGTATCCGGCCGCGGTCGTCCGGGACGGCCTTGACGTCGCATGGCCTCCCATCGACACGAGGCGCCGTGACACGGCCTGGGACTTCGGGCTGTCCGGGCTCGCGGGGAACGCTCACCAGGACTGGAGCCCCGACGGAGCCCGCAGGGAAATTCGCTGGGTGGCTGACGGAGACCAGCCGGAGCAGGCACCGGGGACGGCGGCGGCTCTGCTGCTGGAGGACGCGCTGCGGCTGCTGCGTTCCCCGCTGTCCGACGGCACGCTCACCACCCTTTGGGTCGCTGTCTCCGACGCGGCACTGCGGGTCGACGGGCGTGACTGGCTGCTGCTGGTGGTGGAAGTGTGCGAGGAGCGGCTGAGGAGAGTTGCTCCCACCTACGTGCCCACGGTTTCGGCAGCACGGTCGGAGGTCACGGACAGGGTGGTGCGGGAGATTCGCGAGACCGCGCTCGGAGTGGCGGACAAGGCCGTCAGCCCGTACTGGCAGCCCGTTCCTGCCGTAGCGGCCATGGCAGCGTTGGAGCAGGTCGCTGTCCAGGTCGATCCCGACCTCGGGTTCCGGCTGTTCTTGCGCACGCTGCAACCGGTGTCCGCGTGGATCACGGCGGAGCAGTACGAGCGGTACCGAGCCATAGGTGAGCAGTTCGGGTACGGGAAGTACCACGTTGAGGAGGTCGAGCACCTCGTCCGATAGATCGCGCGGTGCGCCTGGTGGGTCTGGGCACCGGTGTTCGTGGAGGGGAGGGGCTGGACGAGATGAACCGAGGCCCGCACTTCTTGTGGTGGGGAGTGCGGGCCGTTCTGGTCTTACGAGGCCAGCATCGGGAGAGAGCCCAGGTGTTCCTCCGGGATGTCGAAGGCCTCGGTGAGGGTGGGGAGGTGGGGGGCGAGGGCGGCGGTGAGGGTGGTGCGGGCTGTGGGGAGGGCGTGGAGTTGGGCGGGGGTCAGGGCGCCTTCCGCTGCCAGGAGGCCCTCGTAGGGCTGGAGGTGGCGGAGGAGGAAGAGGGCGTGGAGG
>DATCQX010001110.1:0-15062 GCA_036569285.1 Streptomyces sp. | reverse complement strand
GGCCAGTTTCGAGGAGGACCCGGAGCGTCGTACGCCTGCCTTGCGCAGCCGTTTCTCCACCTTGTCGAGGAAGGCGGGGTCGCCGTCGTCGGCGAGCTCCACCTCGATCTCGGTCCACTGGGCGTCGCCGACGCCGCCGCTGAGCCGTTCGGCGTGCACGGCGTCCACGCTGACCTCGGCGAGCAACTGTCCGTCCGCGTCCAGGAGGTGGCGTACATCGCGGTCCGAACGCAGCCGGACGACGGGCAGCAGCTCCACGTTCCGGGTGCGGGAGCGGACCAGGGCGGCGAGTTCGTCGGGGAGGGTGTCGGAGAGCGGGGCGCGGATCTCGTCGCGTACGCCCTCGGAGACGGGGAGCTTGAGGTGCCAGCCCGCGTCCGAGCCGCCGGTGCGGCGGCGCAGGGTGATCGAGGACGCCATCAGGCGTTCGTCTGCTGTGTCGTAGTAGGTGGCGTCCAGACTCGCCATGCCCTTGTCGACGACGGCCTCGACGCCGGCGACTCCGGTCAGGTCCGGCAGCCCGCTGTCGTCGGACTCGTACTTCCGCTCGATCTCCCGCTTTGTGTCCGCCATGACCCGAATCTAGTGGTCAAACGCCGGTGATGGCAGGGGGCCGCCGCCGGTCGGGGCACTCCGGCCACCATTGATTGGGGCACTCCGACCACCATCGGTCGGGGCACTCCGGCCACGGCGGCCGGGGCACTCCGACCACCGCGGACGGCGGCACACAGGGAACCGCCGACCCCGGCACTCCGGCCTCCACCATCCGCGGCACACAGGCACCACCAACCCCGGCACACCAGCCCCGGCGAACCAGGCGCCCCCTACGCCGACATAGGCCGCTGCACCCTGATCGACTGCAACAGCCCCACCGCCACCCACACCGCGAACATCGATGATCCGCCGTACGACACGAACGGCAGGGGCAGACCGGTGACCGGCATGATGCCGAGGGTCATGCCGATGTTCTCGAAGGCCTGGAAGGCGAACCAGGCGACGATCCCGGCGGCCACGATCGTGCCGTACAGCTCGGTCGTCTCGCGGGCGATCCGGCAGGCGCGCCACAGGACGACGCCGAGCAGGACGATGATCAGGCCCGCACCGACGAAGCCCAGTTCCTCGCCGGCGACGGTGAAGACGAAGTCGGTCTGCTGTTCGGGGACGAACTGGCCGGTGGTCTGCGAGCCGTGGAAGAGGCCCGCGCCGGTCAGACCGCCGGAACCGATCGCGATCCGGGCCTGGTTGGTGTTGTAGCCGACGCCGGCCGGGTCGAGGCTCGGGTTGGCGAAGGCGGCGAAGCGGGCGATCTGGTACTCGTCCAGGATGTGCAGCTGCCACACCGCGACCGCGCCGAGCGTGCCCGCGCCGAGCAGGCCGAAGACCCAGCGGTTGGAGGCGCCGGAGGCGAGCAGCACACCGAGCACGATGATGACCATCACCATGACCGACCCGAGGTCGGGCATGAGCATCACGATCAGCATCGGGATGGCGGCGAGGCCGAGGGCCTGGAGGACCGTGCGGTGGTCGGGGTAGGGCTTGTCGCCCGCGTCGACCCGGGCCGCGAGCAGCATCGCCATGCCCAGGATGATCGTGATCTTCACGAACTCCGAGGGCTGGAGCGAGAAGCCGCCGCCGAGCACGATCCAGGAGTGGGCGCCGTTGACCGTGGAGCCCAGCGGGGTGAGCACCAGCAGGATCAGGAAGACCGAGGCGCCGTACAGCAGGGGCACGGCGGTGCGCAGGGTGCGGTGGCCGACCCACACCGTGCCGATCATCAGGGCGAACCCGATGCCGGTGTTCATGACGTGCCGGATCAGGAAGTAGTACGGATCGCCCTGGTTGATCTCGGTGCGGTTGCGGGTCGCCGAGAAGACCAGGAGCGAGCCGATCATCGACAGCGCGAGGGCCGAGAACAGTATCGGCCAGTCGAGCCGGCGGGCGAGCGAGTCACGGGCCAGCAGCCGGGTCCAGCCCGCGCGCTCGGGGCCGTACCCGGAGACCTGGAAGCTGTTCGCCCCGGTCATGTGAGCATCCTCCGGTTTCCGCGCGCACGGCGCCGGCGACGGGTGAGACGGTTCCCGCCCGTCGCGGTGTTCACGGTCGCGGCCGGCTGGGACTCGTCCGGCTCGGGCGCGCCCTCCTGGCTCACCCGCTGGTCCTTGGCCGGGTCCTTGGAGATCTTCGGGGACTTGATGGTCCCGTCGGTCTGGATCTTCGGCAGGCTCGTCTGCGGGCTCGGCAGCAGCGCGTTCTTCTTGTCGATCGTGCCGTCGGCCGCGACGCCGTACAGGGCGTTGTAGATGTGGCGCACGGCCTCACCCGAGGCGCCGGAGCCGGTACCGGCCTGGGCGATCGTCATGACGACCGTGTAGTCCTTGGAGTACGTGGCCAGCCAGGACGTGGTCTGCTTGCCGTAGACCTCGGCGGTACCGGTCTTGGCGTGCAGCGGGATCTTGTCCTGCGGCCAGCCGCCGAACTTCCAGGCGGCCGTACCGCGGGTGACGACGCCTTCCAGGGCGGCGTCCATGCCCTTGAGGGTGGCCTTGCTGACCGGGAGCCGGCCGGTCGCCTTGGGCTTGATCTCCTGGACCGTCTTGCCGTCGGCGCTGATGATCGCCTTGCCGATGCTCGGCTGGTACATGGTGCCGCCGTTGGCGAGCGCTCCGTAGATCCTGGCCTCCTGGATCGGGGTGACGAGGGTGTCGCCCTGACCGATGGAGTAGTTGATGGAGTCACCCTCGCGCATCTTGTTGCCTTCGAGGCAGTTCTCGTACGCGATCTTCTCGACGTAGCTGCCGTCCTTCTTGCCGGTCTTGCACCACGCGTCCTTGTTGGCCTTCCAGTACGACTCCTTCCACTGGCGGTCGGGGACGCGGCCGGTGACCTCGTTGGGGAGGTCGATGCCGGTCTCCTTGCCGAGGCCGAACTGGTGGGCCGCCTTGTAGAAGTAGTCCTTCGGCTCGCCCTTCTTGGGGTTGATGCCGCCGTCCTTCTTCCACTCCCGGTCGGCGAGACCGTAGAAGACGGTGTCGCAGGAGACCTCCAGGGCCCGGCCGAGGGAGATGGGGCCGAAGCTCTCGCCCTCGAAGTTCTTGAAGACCTGGCCGCCCACCGAGTACGAGCTGGTGCAGGGGTAGCCGCCGTCCCACTCGTAGCCGGCCTCGACCGCGGCGGCCGTGGAGACCACCTTGAACGTCGAACCGGGCGCGGACTGACCCTGTATGGCCCTGTTGAGCAGCGGGTAGTCGGAGTTCTTGCTGGTGAGGTTCTTGTAGTCCTTGGCGGAGATACCGCCGACCCAGACGTTCGGGTCGTAGGTCGGGGCGGACGCCATCGCGACGATCCGGCCGGTCTTGGCCTCCATCACGACGACGGCGCCCGAGTCGGCCTTGTAGTTCTCACCGGTGATCTTGTCGAACTGCTGGCGGGCGATCTTCATCGCATTGTGCAGCTCGTACTCGGCGACCCGCTGGACGCGGGCGTCGATGCTGGTGACGAGGTTGGCGCCGGGCTGGGCCTCGTCGGCCTCGGCCTGGCCGATGACCCGGCCGAGGTTGTCGACCTCGTAGCGGGTGACGCCGGCCTTGCCGCGCAGCTCCTTGTCGTACTGGCGCTCGAGGCCCGAGCGGCCCACCTGGTCGGAGCGCAGATAGGGCGAGTCGGTGTCCTGGGCCTTGGTGATCTCCTCGTCGGTGACCGGGGAGAGGTAGCCGAGGACCTGGGCGGTGTTGGCCTTGCCGGGGGCGGCGTAGCGGCGCACGGCCTGCGGCTCGGCGGTGATGCCGGGGAAGTCCTCGGCGCGCTCGCGGATCTGGAGGGCCTGCTTGGCGGTGGCCTCGTCGGTGATGGGGATCGGCTGGTAGGGCGAGCCGTTCCAGCAGGGCTGGGGCGTCTTGGCGTCGCAGAGGCGGACCTTCTGGATCACCTCGGCGGGCTTCATCCCGAGGACGCCGGCCAGCTTGGTGAGGACGGCCTTGCCGTCGTCCCGCATCTTCAGCAGGTCGGTGCGCGAGGCGGAGACCACGAGCCGGGTCTCGTTGTCCGCGAGGGGCACTCCGCGCGCGTCCAGGATGGAGCCGCGCACGGCGGGCTCGACGACCTGCTGGACGTGGTTGCCGGAGGCCTCCTTGGCGTACTCGTCGCCCTCGCGGATCTGGAGGTACCAGAGGCGTCCGCCGAGGGTGCCGAGGAGGGACAGCACGAGGATCTGGATGACGACGAGACGGATCTGGACCCGTGGGGTCCGTCCGGTCTCGGGGATGTTGGTCACTGCGGCTGCCGCCCCCTCTCAGTGTGTGTATGTGTCATATACGGCGAACCTGTGAACGGGGTCCGCCAACTGCCGTGGGGTCACAGCCGCTTGACTCCCTTGATGCGGCCCACGCGGGCCGTACGGGTGCGTGCCTTGTTCTTGAGGCCGCCCAGGCCCCCGCGCTGGCCGCCGATCTTGAGGCCGGTGCCGGAGGAGAGCCAGCCGGAGGAGATGTCCGCGGACTTGGCCGCGGAGCTGGTCTCGGCGAGCGGGTCGTTCTCGGCCTTGCGGGCGAGCGCCATGATGCCGGGGACGACGAACGGGGCGAGCAGCAGGTCGTACAGGGCGGCGGTGAACAGCAGGCTGGGCAGACCGACATGGCGTGCGGTGGTGTCGCCGACCAGGGCGCCGACCCCGGCGTACAGCAGGGTGGTGCCGAGGGCGGCGGCGACCACGACGACCATGGGTCCGGTGGCCGACTTGAGGCGGCCGTTCTCCGGCTTGGCGAGTCCGGCGAGGTAGCCGATGACGCACAGGACCAGGGCGTACCGGCCGGCCGCGTGGTCGGCGGGCGGGGCGAGGTCGGCGAGGAGGCCGGCGCCGAAGCCGACGAGGGCGCCGCCGACATGGCCGTAGACCAGGGCGAGGCCCAGCACGGTCAGGAGCAGCAGGTCCGGGACGGCGCCCGGGAGGTGGAGGCGGGCGAGGACGCTCACCTGGACGACCAGGGCGACGACGATCAGGGCCGACGACAGCAGGATCCGGTTGACGCGCATCAGGTACAGCTCCTACTGCTCTTGCTGGATCTCGCCGTCGAGCGGCGCGTTGGCGGACGGGGTGACGGTGACCGTCACGGTCGGCGTGGGCGTCGGTTTCGGCTTGGCGGGCAGCACCGTGTCGCGCGGGTCCTTCTTCGGGGCCTCGACGACGATGCCGACGATGTCGAGCTTGGTGAAGCTGACGTACGGCGTGACGTAGAGGGTGCGGGTGAGGTCGCCGCCGGAGGGGTCGACGCGGGAGACCACGCCGACCGGCACGCCGGGCACGAAGGGCTTGTCGGCCTGGGAGCCGAAGGTGACCAGGCGGTCGCCCTTCTTCACGTCGGCCTTGCCGTTGAGGAGTTCCACGCGCAGCGGGCGGTCGCCCTGTCCGGAGGCGAAGCCGAGCTCGTCGGAGGCCTCCATGCGGGTGCCGACGGTGAAGTCGGGGTCGTTGGCGAGCAGCACGGTGGCGGTGTCGGGGCCGACCGTGGTGACGCGGCCGACCAGGCCGTCGCCGTTGAGGACGGTCATGTCGCGCTGGATGCCGTCGTGGGCGCCGACGTCCACGGTGATGGTCCAGGAGAAGCCCTGGGCCGCTCCTATGGCGATGACCTGGGCGCCCTTGATGCCGTACTGGCCCTCGCCGGCGATCTTCAGCATCTTGTCGAGCTGCTTGAGGCGGCTGGAGTTGCGGTCGTCGCTGCCGAGCTTGGCCTTGAGGGCGGCGTTCTCCTTCTCCAGCTCGGCGAGCCGGTCGTGCCGCTCGCCGGAGTCGCGGATCGCCGACACCGCGTTGCCGACCGGGTTCACCGCGGACGACACACCGTCCTCGACCGGGCCGAACACGGCGGCCGCGGCCTGGCGGGCACCGTCGACCGGTGAGTCCTCCCCGCCGCGGATGTCGACCGTGATCAGCGCGAACGCGACGGCGATCAGCAGCACCAGGAGCAGCCGGCTCTCTCGTGTGTCCCTCACGTGCGGCGGCCGTGCCCTTCTCATTGAAGTTGCGTTTATGGGAGCTTATGCCTCGATATCAACGATCCGCCGCACGAGAGGAGATCATCTCGTACGGCGGAATCGAAGAGTTACGTCATCTGCGCGGCTGGGCGTCCAGCACCTGCTGGAGTGCCTCGAACTCCTCGACGCACTTGCCGGAGCCGAGCGCCACGCTGTCCAGCGGGTCCTCGGCGATGTGGATGGGCATGCCGGTCTCGCGGCGCAGCCGCTCGTCGAGGCCGCGCAGCAGGGCGCCGCCGCCGGTGAGGACGATGCCGCGGTCCATGATGTCGCCGGACAGCTCGGGCGGGCACTTGTCGAGGGTCGTCTTGACGGCGTCGACGATCGCGTTGACCGGTTCCTCGATGGCCTTGCGGACCTCGGCGGCCGAGATGACGACGGTCTTGGGCAGGCCGGAGACGAGGTCACGGCCGCGGATCTCGGTGTGCTCGTCGTCGTCCAGGTCGTACGCCGAACCGATCGTGATCTTGATCTGCTCGGCGGTGCGCTCACCGAGGAGGAGGGAGTACTCCTTCTTGATGTGCTGGATGATCGCGTTGTCCAATTCGTCGCCCGCGACGCGGATCGACTGGGCGGTGACGATGCCGCCGAGGGAGATGACGGCGACCTCGGTGGTGCCGCCGCCGATGTCGACGACCATGTTGCCGGTCGCCTCGTGGACCGGCAGGCCCGAGCCGATGGCGGCGGCCATGGGCTCCTCGATGATGTGCACCTGGCGGGCGCCAGCCTGGGTCGACGCCTCGATGACGGCACGGCGCTCGACGCCGGTGATACCGCTGGGCACGCACACGACGACGCGGGGCCGGGCGAGATAGCGGCGCTTGTGGATCTTCAGGATGAAGTAGCGCAGCATCCGCTCGGTGATCTCGAAGTCGGCGATCACGCCGTCCTTGAGCGGGCGCACGGCGACGATGTTGCCGGGCGTGCGGCCGATCATCTTCTTCGCCTCGGAGCCGACCGCGAGGATGCCACCGGTGTTGGTGTTGATCGCGACCACGGACGGCTCGTTGAGGACGATCCCGCGACCCCTGACGTACACCAGCGTGTTGGCGGTCCCGAGGTCGACAGCCATGTCACGGCCGATGAACGACATTGAGTTCCCCATCAGGATTCGTCTGGCCTTCCCACAAGCTTTGAGAGCTTTTCAGGACGGCGAAGTGGGTGCGGGTGACGTGAAGGATTACATCGTAGACGCGCCATCACGGACACCGCGCGAGGGTCTTCGCCATTGTCAGCACGTGCCGACCCGCCTCGCTTGTGGAGACGGTCCATCGGTGGCACCGGTTCCCCCGATCGGGACCGCATATGCCGAAGGACGGCCGAAAATGTACGGCCGTCCCCGAACTGACAAACAGACGAGCTGACTCTCCGTCAAAAACGTCCACAAAAACTCCCTGAGAGTTCGTGGACGGCCCTGGACGACGGTCAGTCACGCCCCGGGAAGAACAGCTTCACCTCGCGCTCCGCCGACTCCTCCGAGTCCGAGGCGTGGATCAGGTTCTCCCGGACGATGACGCCGAAGTCGCCCCGGATCGAGCCCGGCGCCGCGGCGATCGGGTCCGTCGGACCGGCCAGCTGCCGCACGCCCTCGATGACCCGCTCACCCTCGACGATCAGCGCGACGACCGGACCGGACGCCATGAACTCCATCAGCGGCTCGTAGAACGGCCGCCCCACGTGCTCCGCGTAGTGCTGCTCCAGGATCTCCCGGCCCAGCGTCCGCAGCTCCAGCGCGGTGATCCGCCAGTCCGCCTTGCGCTCGATACGGCCGATGATCTCGCCGGTCAGGCCACGACGGACGGCGTCGGGCTTGAGGAGGACGAGGGTGCGCTGGCTCACTGGGAAGCTCCTTCGCTGCTGATGTGCGGTGTCACGAGGTTACAGGGCGTGTCGGTACCGCCGTCACGCAGCGTCAGGTGTAGTGGAGGCCGCCTGCGCGGCGAACCTCGCCCTCGCCTCGTCGACCTTCCGACCGTAGTGCACCGACGCCCACCACAGCGCCGCGAAGACCGCGCCCATGAAGAACATCAGCGGGACGAAGACGCCGGACACGATCAGCGCGATCTGGAGGGCCCAGCCGAGCGCGATCCCGCCGGGGCGGGTGACGACGCCGCACAGCAGGACGCACAGGAACATGGCGACGCCGCAGACCGTCCACACCGTCGACACCGACAGGTCGGGGTCCTTCATAGCAACGAGACCGGCGAAACCGACGATGAAGAACTCACCGATCAGCGTCGACGAACACAGCGTGCGCATCCTCAGCGCCCTCCCAGAAGCACGCGGGCCTCGCCCACGGTGATGACGGAACCGGTGACGAGGACGCCGGCGCCGGAGAACTCGCCGTCCTCCTCGGCCAGGGTGATCGCGGCCTCAAGGGCGTCGGGGAGGCGGGGCTCGACCTGGACGCGGTCCTCGCCGAAGACCTCGACCGCGATGGCGGCCAGCGCATCCGCGTCCATCGCCCGCGCCGTCGAGTTCTGCGTGACGACGATCTCCGCGAAGATCGGCTCGAACGCCTCCAGCAGACCCCGCACGTCCTTGTCGCCGCTCGCGCCCACGACCCCGATCAGTCGGCTGAAGTCGAACACCTCGCTGATCCCGTCGGCGGTCACCTGCGCGCCCGCCGGGTTGTGCGCGGCGTCCAGGACGACCGTCGGGGAGCGGCGGACGACCTCGAGGCGGCCCGGGGAGGTGACCTTGGCGAAGGCCTTACGGACGACGTCGAGGTCGAGGGGTTCCGCGCGGGCCGCGCCGACGCCGAAGAACGCCTCCACCGCGGCCAGCGCCACCGCCGCGTTGTGCGCCTGGTGGGCGCCGTGCAGCGGGAGGAACACCTCGGGGTACTCGCCGCCGAGGCCGCGCAGCGTCAGCAGCTGGCCGCCGACGGCGACCTGCCGCTCGACGACCCCGAACTCCAGGCCCTCGCGCGCGACCGTCGCGTCGACCTCGACCGCGCGCTTCAGGAGGACCTGTGCGGCGTCCACCGGCTGCTGGGAGAGGATCACCGTCGCGTCCTGCTTGATGACCCCGCCCTTCTCGGCGGCGATCTCCCCGGGCGTCGAGCCGAGGCGGTCGGTGTGGTCCAGGGAGATGGGGGTGATGACGGCGACGTCCGCGTCGATCACGTTCGTCGCGTCCCAGGTGCCGCCCATGCCGACCTCGACGACCGCGACGTCCACCGGGGCGTCCGCGAACGCCGCGTACGCCATGCCCGTCAGCACCTCGAAGAAGGAGAGGCGGAAGTCCTCCTTCGCGTCGACCATCTCGACGTAGGGCTTGATGTCCTCGTACGTCTCCACGAAGCGCTCCGCCGAGATGGGGGCGCCGTCGAGGCTGATGCGTTCGGTGATCGACTGGACGTGGGGGGAGGTGTAGCGGCCGGTGCGCAGTTCGAAGGCACCGAGGAGGGACTCGACCATCCTCGCCGTCGACGTCTTGCCGTTGGTGCCGGTGATGTGGATCGACGGGTAGGAGTTCTGGGGCTCGCCCAGGACGTCCATCAGCGCGGCGATCCTCTTGACCGACGGCTCCAGCTTCGTCTCGCCCCAGCGCGTCGCCAGCTCCGACTCGACGGTGCGCAGCGCTTTGTCGACCTCGGGGTCCGCGGGGCGGCTCGGGACGTCCGCCTCGGCCTGCCCTGCGCCCTGGGTCCGGAGCGTGCGGCTCCCCGCCTCGATGACCGCGAGGTCGGGGTCACGGTCGGTCTCGGCGGCGATGATCTCGTCGAACGGGTCGCTTTGTGTCACGGGGTCCAGTCTACGGAGGGGGTGTGACAGTGCGCCCAGGGAGTGCGGAGTACGGCAAGAGAGACAGGGCCCCGGCACTTTTCAGTGCCGGGGCCCTGTCCTGGTTCACGCCTTCGGCAAGTTCTCCAGCTGCGTCGTGATCCGCGCGATGTCCGCCTCCGCCTTCGTCAAGCGGGTCTTGATCTTGGCGACGACGGCCTCCGGGGCCTTGCCGACGAAGGACTCGTTGCCGAGTTTCTTCTCGGCCTCGGCCTTCTCCTTCTCGGCGGCCTGGAGGTCCTTCGTGAGGCGCTTACGCTCGGCCTCGACGTCGATCGTGCCGGAGAGGTCGAGGGCGACCGTGGCGCCGGCCACGGGGAGGGTCGCCGTCGCCGAGAATTCGTCCGTCTCCGGCTGGAGACGGAGGAGCTGGCGGATGGCGGCCTCGTGGGCGGCGAGCGGGGTGCCGTCCAGGACCAGGCGGGCCGGGACCTTTTGGCCGTCCTTGAGGCCCTGCTCCTTGCGGAAGCGGCGGACTTCGGTGACGACCTGCTGGACGAGGGCGATCTCCTGCTCGGCGGTGTCGTCGCGGAAGCCGGAGTCCGAGGGCCATTCCGCCGTGACCAGCGTTTCGCCGCCCGTCAGCGTCGTCCACAGGGTGTCCGTGACGAACGGGATCACCGGGTGGAGGATGCGGAGCATGACGTCGAGGACCTCGCCGAGGACGCGCGCCGAGACCTTCGCCTGGTCGCCGCCCGCGAAGAACGTCGGCTTGGACAGTTCGACGTACCAGTCGAAGACCTCGTCCCACGCGAAGTGGTAGAGGGCCTCGCTGAGCTTGGCGAACTGGAAGTCGTCGTAGAAGGCGTCGACTTCGGCGACCGTCTTGTTGAGGCGGGAGAGGATCCAGCGGTCGGTGGCCGACAGGGCCTCCGCGGGCGGGAGTTCGCCCTCGACCGTCGCGCCGTTCATCAGGGCGAACCGCGTCGCGTTCCACACCTTGTTGGTGAAGTTGCGGGACGCCTGGACCCAGTCCTCGCCGATCGGCACGTCCGCGCCGGGGTTGGCGCCCTTGGCGAGGGTGAAGCGGACGGCGTCGGAGCCGTACTTGTCCATCCAGGTCAGGGGGTCGACGGCGTTGGGGTTCGACTTGGACATCTTCTTGCCGAACTCGTCGCGGACGAGACCGGTCAACGCGATGGTCTTGAACGGGACTTCGCCGTCCATCGCGTAGAGGCCGAACATCATCATCCGGGCGACCCAGAAGAAGATGATGTCGTGGCCGGTGAGGAGGACGTCCGTCGAGTAGAACTTCTCCAGGTCCGGGGTCTTCTCCGGCCAGCCGAGGGTGGAGAAGGGCCACAGGCCCGAGGAGAACCAGGTGTCGAGGACGTCGGCGTCCTGCGTCCAGCCCTCGCCGGTGGGCGGCTGCTCGTCGGGGCCGACACAGACGACCTCGCCGCCCGGGCCGTACCAGATCGGGATGCGGTGGCCCCACCACAGCTGGCGCGAGATGCACCAGTCGTGCATGTTGTCGACCCAGTCGAAGTACCGCTTCGACATGTCCTCGGGGTGGATCGCGACACGGCCGTCCCGGACGGCGTCCCCGGCGGCCTTCGCGAGGGGCGCGACCTTGACCCACCACTGCATCGACAGGCGCGGCTCGACGGTCGTCTTGCAGCGCGAGCAGTGGCCCACGGAGTGCATGTAGGGCCGCTTCTCGGCGACGATCCGGCCCTGCTCCTTGAGCGCGCCGACGACCGCCGAGCGCGCCTCGAAGCGGTCGAGGCCGAGGAAGGGGCCGTGGACGGTGATGATCCCGTGCTCGTCCATGATCGTCATGTTCGGCAGGTCGTGCCGCCGCCCGATCTCGAAGTCGTTCGGGTCGTGCGCCGGGGTCACCTTGACGGCGCCGGTGCCGAACTCGGGGTCGACGTGGGTGTCCGCGACGACCGGGATCGTGCGGTCGGTCAGCGGGAGCTTGATCCGCTTGCCGACGAGGTGCTTGTACCGCTCGTCGTCGGGGTGGACGGCGACGGCCGTGTCCCCGAGCATCGTCTCCGCGCGGGTCGTCGCGACGACGAGGCTGTCCTCGCCCTCGCCGTACCGGATGGAGACCAGCTCGCCGGCGTCCTCCTGGTACTCGACCTCGATGTCGGAGATGGCCGTCAGACAGCGCGGGCACCAGTTGATGATGCGCTCGGCGCGGTAGATCAGCTCGTCGTCGTAGAGGCGCTTGAAGATGGTCTGGACGGCGCGCGAGAGGCCCTCGTCCATCGTGAAGCGCTCACGGGACCAGTCGACGCCGTCGCCGAGGCGGCGCATCTGGCCGAGGATCTTGCCGCCGTACTCGTCCTTCCACTGCCAGACGCGCGCGGTGAACTCCTCGCGGCCGAGGTCGTGGCGGGACTTGCCCTCCTCGGCGAGCTGCTGCTCGACCTTGTTCTGGGTGGCGATGCCGGCGTGGTCCATGCCGGGCAGCCACAGGGACTCGAAGCCCTGCATGCGCTTGCGGCGGGTGAGGGCGTCCATCAGCGTGTGCTGGAAGGCGTGGCCGAGGTGCAGCGAGCCGGTGACGTTGGGCGGGGGGATGACGATCGTGTACGGCGGCTTGTCGCTGGCCGCGTCCGCCGCGAAGTAGCCCCGCTCTACCCAGCGCTCGTACAGCGGCCCCTCTACCTCGGCCGGCGCGTACTGGGTCGGCAGGTCGGTGGTGGGCGCTGGGTGCTGCTGAGGGTTCTCGGTCACGGGCCCAGTTTAAAGGTGCCGCGGGGCCGTCCAGAAACGCGTTTGCCCGGGGGCGGGCCGGACCCCGATGCCGTGGGCCGCGCGGGGCTGGGCCAGGATGTCAGGAACACGTGAGGCATCTGGAGGGGAACCCAGGGATGAGCAACAACCAGCCGGGTCCGTACGGCGGTCAGCCGCAGCAGTCCGGTCCGTACGGCTCGCCGGGTCCCTATGGGCAGGCGGGGCCGTACGGGCAGGCGGGGCCTTACGGCGGGCAGGCGGGGCAGCCGGGTTACGGGTATCCCCCTCAGGCTCCTCAGGGTGCGGGGCAGGGTGTGCCGCCGCAGGGTGTGCCGCCGCAGGCCAACCCGTACGCGCAGCCGACGCAGCCGATGGGGCAGGTGCAGGCGCCCCAGGCCCCCTACGGGCAACCCCCTTACGGGCAGGCCCCCTACGGGGCTCCCCCGATGCAGCAGGCGCCCGTTCCCGTGCCCCCGAAGAAGAAGCGTGCCGGGATGGTCGTCGGGATCGCCGCCGCCGTCGTGGCCGTCGCGGTGGGCGCGTACGTCGTGGGCGGCAGTAGTGGCGGGGGCGGGGGGCTGGAGAACGACGGGGCGCATCGGCTGGACACCCCGGCGAAGGTCGTCACCGACTACAAGCGGGTCGGCAAGGGCGGGGAGACGGACGACGCGGACACCGTCAAGTACCTGCGGACCAGCGGGGTGAAGGACGGCAAGGCGGTCGTCGGGCAGTGGTCCACGGCCGACTTCGGGGAGGACTTCGACCCGCGAAACCCCGACCCGTCCAAACTGCCGCCCCAGTCCGAGCTGTTGACCGCGCGGGGTGTGACGATGCTCGGCGGGTACGGCGAGATAGCCGACCCCGAGGCGACCCTCGACCTGTACTTCGCCGCGATCACCGCGCGGATCGAGGCGAACAACAAGGCGATCGAGTCCGGGGGTTCGGCCTCGGGCGCCTCGAAGACGACCCTCGAAGGGCAGCCGGAGAAGGCCGACATCGACGGCGCCGCCGCCAAGTGCCAGGCCGCGTCCAGCGTCAACAGCCTGACGAAGAAGGCCGCCACGGACTGGTTCTGCGTCTGGGCCGACTACAGCACCGTCGCCATGGTGTCCCCCGGCGACAACACGAAGAGCGTCGACAAGGCCACCGCGATCGACATCACGACCAAGCTGCGCAAGGAAGCCCGCGTCAAGATGTGAGGCGTACGGCGATGACGAAGGGCCCCTGGAGTTCGCTTCCAGGGGCCCTTCGTCATGACAACGGTCGGAGGATCACGCCGACTTCTGCTCCCCCGGTCCCCGACCGCCGCGCGAGTCACGCGGGATCAGCGTCGGGTTGACGTTGGAGAGGACGACGTCGGCGGTGATGACGACGCGGGCGACGTCCTTGCGGGAGGGGACCTCGTACATGACGCCCTGGAGGACCTCTTCCATGATGGCGCGCAGGCCACGGGCGCCGGTCTGGCGCAGGATCGCCTGGTCGGCGATGGCTTCGAGGGCCTCGCGCTCGAAGTCCAGCTCCACGCCGTCGAGTTCGAAGAGGCGCTGGTACTGCTTCACCAGCGCGTTGCGCGGCTCGATGAGGATCTGGAGGAGGGCCTCGCGGTCGAGGTTGTGCACGGAGGTGATGACGGGGAGGCGGCCGATGAACTCGGGGATCATGCCGAACTTGACGAGGTCTTCGGGCATGACCTCCTCGAACTGGTCCTTCGACTGGAGTTCGCGCTTGGAGCGGATCGTCGCGCCGAAGCCGATGCCCTTCGCGCCGGCCCTGGCCTCGATGAGCTTCTCCAGGCCCGCGAAGGCGCCGCCCACGATGAACAGGACGTTCGTCGTGTCGATCTGGATGAACTCCTGGTGCGGGTGTTTGCGGCCACCCTGCGGGGGAACCGACGCGGTCGTCCCCTCCAGGATCTTCAGCAGGGCCTGCTGGACGCCCTCACCGCTCACGTCGCGCGTGATCGACGGGTTCTCGCTCTTGCGGGCGACCTTGTCGATCTCGTCGATGTAGATGATCCCGGTCTCGGCCTTCTTGACGTCGTAGTCGGCCGCCTGGATCAGCTTGAGCAGGATGTTCTCGACGTCCTCGCCGACGTACCCGGCCTCGGTCAGCGCCGTCGCGTCGGCGATCGCGAACGGGACGTTCAGCATGCGCGCGAGGGTCTGGGCGAGGAGCGTCTTGCCCGAGCCGGTGGGGCCGAGCAGGAGGATGTTGGACTTCGCCAGCTCGATGGCGTCCTCGCGGCCCTGGCCGCCGCCGTTCTCGCCCGCCTGGACGCGCTTGTAGTGGTTGTACACCGCTACGGAGAGGGCCTTCTTCGCGGCCTCCTGGCCGACGACGTACCCCTCCAGGAACTCGTAGATCTCGCGGGGCTTCGGGAGTTCCTCCCAGCGCACCTCGCTCGTCTCGGCGAGTTCCTCCTCGATGATCTCGTTGCAGAGATCGATGCACTCGTCGCAGATGTACACACCAGGCCCTGCGATGAGCTTCTTGACCTGCTTCTGGCTCTTGCCGCAGAACGAGCACTTGAGCAGATCGCCGCCGTCACCGATGCGT
>DATCQX010001109.1:0-2555 GCA_036569285.1 Streptomyces sp. | reverse complement strand
GCCCCCGCCTCCGCGAGCAGGACGGCGCAGGCGCGGCCGATGCCGCTCGCGGCTCCGGTGACGAACGCGGTGCGCCCGGTGAGGTCGTACGCCTTCACGGCCATTCAAGGACCGTACGAACAGATCTGACGGTCCGTCAATGAGTGGGGCCCTGCTGGCAGCTCGGGCACCAGTAGGTCGGGCGGCCGTCCTGGTCGGCGAGGCGGACGACGGTGCCACAGCGCAGGCACGGGCGTCCCGCGCGGCCGTACACGAACAGGTCCTGGCCCCGGCGGCCGGTGGTCGTGCGGACCGGGCGCTCGCGGTTGGCCGTCAGGAGGCGGTGGGCGAGGTCGGGGAGTTTGGCCGCGCGGGCGGCGGGAAGCGCGCCGATCGGGAGCCAGGGGGTGGCGCCGGTGAGGAAACAGAGCTCGCTCTTGTAGATGTTGCCGATCCCGGCGAGGTTGCGCTGGTCGAGGAGGGCCTCGCCGAGGGGGCGCGCGGGGTCCGCGAGGAGGTTGCCGAGGGCCGGGCCGGGGTCCCAGTCCGGGCCCAGCAGGTCGGGGCCCAGATGGCCGACGAGGCCGGCCTCCTCCGCCGTCCGGATCAGGTTCAGCACGGTCAGGCGGTAGCCGACGGCTGTGCTGTCCGCCGTCCCCAGGATCGCCCTGATCTGGTGTCCGGGACCGCCGCTCCAGCGCCGACCGGGCGCGTACACCTGCCAGGAGCCCTCCATCCGCAGGTGGGAGTGGAGGGTGAGGCCGCCCTCGATGCGGGTGAGGAGGTGCTTGCCGCGCGGGGTGACGTCCAGGACGGACCGGCCCGTGAGGTCGACTGTCGCGTACTTCGGGACCCTGAGGTCGGATCGGGTCAGGGGGGTGCCCGCGAGGGCGGTGTGCAGGCGGCGGGCGGTCTGCCAGACGGTGTCACCTTCGGGCATGGGGGCCTTCGGGGGGTGGGGGTGCTGTGTGGTGTGTCCGCGTGTGAGGTGTCGTCGTGTGCGCGGGATCGGCACGGGGTGCTGTGAGGCGTGTTCCCGCGCGGGAGCTCGTCATGCGCGTAGGCGCAGGCCGCGTGGGGTCGCGATGAAGCCTGCTCCTTCCAGGACGGCGCCGAAGGGGGAGGTCAGGGCCTGGGCGCCGTTGACGCGCTCCACGGTGACCGTGCCGAGCGTGCCCGCGCGGGCGGCCTCGGCGAGTGCCTCCGCCGCCTCGCGGAGCCGGGGATCGTCCGCGGGGGCGTCGTCCGGGGTGCTCGGCCAGGCCAGGAGCGTCTTCCCGCCGCGTTCCATGTACAGCGTCAGCTCCCCGCCGACCAGCACCACCAGCGAACCCGCCTTCCGGCCCGGCTTGTGCCCCGCCCCGGTGGGCGGCTCCGGCCAGCCGAGGGCCGCACCGTACGCGTTCGCCGGGTCGGCCGCCGCGAGGACGACGGCTCGGGAGAGGGGCGTACGACGGTGAGGGTGCCGTTGCGCGTACGGCGGGGGTGAGGCGGGGCGTTCCGGGCCTCCCGGGGCCGCGAAGTCGAGGGTGTCGGCGGGGGCCGGAGCGCTCCAGTCGAAGGCGTCGTCCGGGTGGGCCGGGTGACCGTACGGGGCGTCGGGGGACGTCGGGAAGTCCTCCGGGGTCGGTTTGATGCCGCGCGTGGCGCTCGCTGGGAAGCCGTAGTCGGCCGGGGTCGCCGGGGCGGGGAGGGGTTCGTCCCGGTCGCGGGCGTTCGCCACCGCGCGCAGGCGGTCGACGGCGCCGTCCATCGCGAACTGGGCGGCGCCGAGGCCCTCCACGACGTACCCCCGGCGGGCCTGGCCGCTGTCCTCGAACGCGGACAGCACCTGGTACACGGCGGAGAAACCGCCCTCCACGCCCTCGGCGGCGACCGCGCCCCGGGTCACCACGCCGTGCCGGTCGAGGAGGGTGCGGGCCAGGGCGTGGGCGCGGACGGTCGGGTCGCCCTCGGGGGGCGGGAGGAGGGACCAGCGGCCGGCGACGGTCGGGGGGCCGCCGCGTGAGGCGGGACGGGCGGCGGCCGTCAGCGAGCCGTAGCGCCCGCGCGGGACGGCGCGCCGGGCGCGGTGGGCCGTCGAGCCCGCTGTCCGCCCCGAGCCGAGCAGGGCGCGCATCGGGGCGAGTGTGTCGTTGGTGAGGCGGCCCGACCAGGCGAGGTCCCAGAGGGCGTCGGCGAGCTGGGGGTCGGTGGCCTCCGGGTGGGTGGTGGCGCGGACCTGGTCGGCGATCTGGCGGAAGAACAGGCCGTAGCCGCCGGTGAGGGCCGTGAGGACCGATTCGTGCAGGGCCGTCGGCTCCAAGGGGTGCGGCGGGGGTAGAAGCAGGGGAGCCGTGTCCGCGAGGTGGAGGGAGATCCAGCCGTCCTTGCCGGGGAGCGCGCCCGCGCCGGCCCAGACGATCTCCCCGGCGGCGGTGAGTTCGTCGAGCATCGCCGGGGAGTAGTCCCGCACGCGCGACGGCAGGACCAGCTTCTCCAGCGCCGAGGCGGGGACGGCGGCCCCCCGACCGTCGCCGGCCGCTGGTCCCTCCTCCCGCCCCCCGAGGGCGACCCGACCGTCCGCGCCCACGCCC
>DATCQX010001108.1:0-15209 GCA_036569285.1 Streptomyces sp. | reverse complement strand
CCTCGTCAACGCCGACATCCTGCGCATCTGCGTGCTGACGCAGTACAAGTCGCACTCGCTGGACCGGCACATCACCACCACGTGGCGGATGTCGAGCCTGCTCGGCAACTACGTCACCCCCGTGCCCGCGCAGCAGCGCCTGGGCCCCCGCTGGTACCTCGGCAGCGCGGACGCCCTCCTCCAGTCGCTGAACCTCGTCCACGACGAACGGCCCGAGTACGTCGCGGTGTTCGGCGCCGACCACGTGTACCGGATGGACCCCCGGCAGATGCTCGCGCAGCACATGGAGAGCGGCGCCGGCGTCACCGTCGCGGGGATCCGGATACCGCGCGCCGAGTCGTCCTCGTTCGGGGTCATGACCCCCGGCAGCGACGGGCAGATCGTCGAGCGGTTCCTGGAGAAGCCCGCCGACCCGCCCGGCCTCCCGGACGACCCGGAGACCGTGTTCGCCTCCATGGGCAACTACCTGTTCACCACCAAGACCCTCATCGAGGCGCTCCAGCGCGACGCCGAGGACGAGCAGTCCGTGCACGACATGGGCGGCTCGATCCTGCCCCAGCTCACCGCGCGCGGCGAGGCGTACCTGTACGACTTCAGTCAGAACCACGTCCCCGGCGAGACCAGCCGCGACCGCGGGTACTGGCGGGACGTCGGGACGCTGGACGCGTACTACGACGCCCACATGGACCTCATCGCCGAGCGGCCCGCGTTCAACCTGTTCAACCGGGACTGGCCGATCTACACGCACTCCGGCCAGCTCTCCCCGGCGCGCTTCAACGCGGGCGGCATGGCCAGCGAGTCGATCATCAGCGCGGGGTGCCTGATCCGGGGGCAGGTCACGCGGTCGGTGCTGTCGCCGGGGGTGGTGGTCGACCCCGGGGCGGTCGTCCAGGGGGCTGTGCTGCACGACAACGTGCGCATCGGGCGCGGGGCGGTGGTGCGGGGGGCCGTGCTCGACAAGAACACGGAGGTCCCGCCGGGGGCGACGATCGGGGTCAATCCGGAGCGGGACGGGGAGCTGTACACCGTGTCGCCGGGTGGGGTGATCGCGCTGGGGAAGGGGCAGATCGTGAGCTGAAGGGGCGGGGCGTGCGGGTGGGCGGTGGGGCGGCCGGTGCTGTGGCGAGCGGTGCGGCCCGTGATGCGTCCGGGTGGGCGACTTAATCCGTTGTTAACTGAGCGTAGCTTGATCGTACTTGACCGTAATCGCTCGTACGGGTTTGACTGCTGCTCCACCCGTCGCCGACGCGAGGCAAGCCCTTGACCGCCGATCCGCTCGCACCCCTCGACCTGGCGTTCTGGCACCTGGAGTCCGCCGAACACCCCATGCACCTGGGCGCCCTCGGCGTCTTCTCCGCCCCCTCACCCACCGCGGGCGCCCACGCCGCCGACCTCCTCGCCGCCCGCGCGGCCGGCGTCCCCGGACTGCGCATGCGCATCCGCGACACCTGGCATCCCCTCGCCTTCGGCGGCGCCCTGCGCGAACCCGCCCCCGGCTTCGACCCCCTCCACCACGTCGTCCTGCACGCCCCCACCCCCGACTTCCAGGCCGAGGCCGGCCGCCTCATGCAACGCCCCCTGGACCGGGCGAGGCCCCCGTGGGAGGCACACGTCCTGCCCGGCGAGGACGGCACCGCCTTCGCCGTCCTCTTCAAGTTCCACCACGCCCTCGCCGACGGCCTGCGCGCCCTGACCCTCGCGGCGGCCCTCCTGGACCCCATGGAACCGCCCGAACCCCGCCGCCCCCGCCCGGCCCCGGCACGCCCCACGGGCGTCCGCCGCCTGACGGGACTCGCGGGCGCCGCCCTGTCCGGTGCGGCGAGACTCACCGCGCCCGCACGCGACGCCCTCGCCGCCCCCGCACGCCGGGCCCTCCCGGATCCGAGCCGCCTGCCGGACCCCGGCCGCCTGCTCGGCCCGGTACGAGGCGTGCTGGACACGTCCGCGAAGCTCTCCGCAACGGTGCGCCACGCCCTCCCCGGCCCCTTCCTCGCCGCCGCCGAGGCCGCCGCCGACGCGGCTGCCGACCCCCTCGCCGACGCCCTCACCGCCGCCGCGGCCCTCCCCGCCCGCCTCCGCGACGCCCTCTCCAGCGCGGGCCGCGCGCTCGACATCGGCGCCTCCGTCGCCGTCTCCGGTCTCGGCACGCGCCCCAGCGCGGCGCTCACCGCCGGGCCGAGCGGGACACGGCGGACGGCGGGCGCGGTGATCGACATCGACGACGTGCACCGGGTGCGCAAGGCCGTCGGCGGCACCGTCAACGACGTCCTGATCGCCGTCGTCGCGGGCGCGCTGCGGCGGTGGCTCGACGAGCGCGGGGACGGCAATGACGTCACCCCGCGCGCGCTCGTGCCCGTGTCGCAGCGGCGGCCGAGGTCCGCGCAGCCGCAGGGCAACCGGCTCTCCGGCTACCTCGTGCGGCTGCCGGTGCACGAGGCGGACCCGGTGGCGCGGCTCGCCGCCGTCCGCACCGCGATGGACCGCAACAAGGACGCCGGGCCCAGGCGCGGCGCGGGCGCGGTCGCGCTGCTCGCCGACCACGTGCCGCCGCTGGGACACCGGCTCGGCGGACCGCTGGCCGGACAGGCCGCGCGGCTGTGGTTCGACGTCCTCGTCACCAGCGTGCCCCTGCCCGGCATCGGCCTCAGGCTCGGCGGGCACCCCGTCGTCGAGGTGTACCCCTACGCCCCGCTCGCCCGGGGACAGGCCCTCGCCGTCGCGCTCTCCGGCTACCGGGGGCGGGTGCACGTCGGGCTCGTCGCGGACGCCGCCGCCGTACCCGACCTCGACCGCCTCGCCTCCGCGCTGACCGCCGAGGTGGAGACCCTGGTCACGGCGGCCTCGACGGGTTTGGAGGACGGCCCCGGCGGTCCGTAGAATCACCCGTTCGAAAGCGGGCGCGACCGGCGCGCCGCACGGCGAGTCGAGGAACACAGCGCGATGACGGTGACAGCAGAGGACGGCGGCGAAGTCGCGTACGGCCCCGGGATCGACCCCGAGCGGCTGGCCGTCTGCCTCAGCGTGCTGGACGAGCTGGACAAGCTCGACGTGGACCACCCCGACGCGATCGCCGTGCGCCGCGCCACCGCCGGCATCTACCGCACGGTCAAGCAGCGCCGCCGCCAGGAGCGCCGCGCCGCGAAGACCGCGCACGACAAGTCGGTCACCGAGGCCACCGCGACCGGCTCCGCGCAGCGCATCGACGACGAGACGGAAGGCATCCTGCCGTCCTCCGTCACCGAGGCCGGACAGATCGCCGGGGTCCTCCAGCGCCCGCGCTCCTGCTACACCTGCAAGACCCGCTACGTCGAGGTCGACTACTTCTACCACCAGCTCTGTCCCGAGTGCGCGGCCCTCAACCGCGCCAAGCGGGACGTCCGCACCGACCTCACCGGCAAGCGCGCCCTGCTCACCGGCGGCCGGGCCAAGATCGGCATGTACATCGCGCTGCGCCTGCTGCGCGACGGCGCGCACACCACCATCACGACCCGGTTCCCCAAGGACGCCATCCGCCGGTTCACGGCGATGGACGACTCCGGGGACTGGATCCACCGCCTCGAAGTCGTCGGCATCGACCTGCGCGACCCCGCCCAGGTCGTGGCCCTCGGCGAGCGGATGACCGAGGCCGGGCCGCTCGACATCCTCATCAACAACGCGACGCAGACGGTCCGCCGGCTGCCGTCCGCGTACGCCGCCCTCGTGGACGGCGAGTCCGCGCCGCTGCCCGCCGGGGAACTGCCCGCGCACCACGTCATCGGGGCGTTCGGCTCCGGGGCGGTCGACGGGCTCGCGGCGCTGCCGCTGGGCGCCGGCTCCTCCGGGATCGACGCGCAGAAGGTCGCCGACCTCGCGCTCGTCGCCGGGAACGCGAGTGTCGCCCGGCACCTCGACGGGACCGCCATCGACGCGGGCGGGCTCGTCCCGGACGTCGTCGAGACGAACACCTGGGTCCAGTCCATCGAGCAGATCTCGCCCGTCGAGCTGCTGGAGACCCAGCTCTGCAACTACACCGCCCCGTTCATCCTCATCAGCGCCCTGCGGCCCAGCATGGCGGAGGCCGCGCGCAAGGCCGCCAGCAAGCGTGCGTACGTCGTCAACGTCTCCGCGATGGAAGGGGTGTTCAACCGTGGCTACAAGGGCGCCGGACACCCCAACACCAACGCCGCGAAGGCCGCGATGAACATGGTCACCCGCACCAGCGCCGAGGAGATGTTCCGGACCGACGGCATCCTCATGACCTCCGTCGACACCGGCTGGATCACCGACGAACGCCCCCACTACGACAAGCTGCGCCTCGCGGAGGCGGGGTTCCACGCGCCGCTGGACCTGGTGGACGGGGCGGCTCGGGTGTACGACCCGGTTGTGCGCGGGGAGGCGGGGGAGGACGTGTACGGGGTCTTCCTCAAGGACTACGCGCCGGGGAAGTGGTAGGGGCGGAGGGGTAGTCGGGCGGGGTGTGGTGTGTGATACCTCGGCCTATGCGGTGTGTGACACCTCGATGCGGTGTGTGACACCTCGGCCTATGCGGTGTGTGACACCTCGGTCTAGAAGGTCCGCGCCCGCCGCACCCGCGTCCCCCCGTCCACCAGCAGATCCGCCCCCGTCACCCACCCCGCCTCCTCCGACACCAGCCACAGCACCGCCTTCGCGACGTCCTCGGGCTCCCCGATGCGCTCCAGGGGGAGCCCGGTCGTCGTCTGCCGTTCCCACACGAACCGTGCCATCTCGGTGCGAGTGAGCCCCGGTGACACGGAGTTGACGCGTACGTGAGGCCCCAGTTCGCCCGCCAACTGTTCGGTGAGGCGCAGGAGTGCCGCCTTGCTGACGCTGTACGCGCCCACGCCGGCGCCCACATGGACGGCGCCCTCCGTGCAGATGTTGACGACGGCGCCGCCGTGCTCGCGCATCCACCCCCGCCACGCGCACTGCGCCAGCCGCAGCGGCGCCTCCACGTTCACCGCGAACGCGCGGGCCCACAAGGCGGGTTCGGCGTCCATGAGGGGGCCGAGGGGCTGGTTGGTGGCCACGTTGTTGATCAGGATGTCGAGGCGGCCGTACTCACGCAGGGCGTGGTCGGTGAGGAGGCGAGGGAACTCCGGGTCGGCGAGGTCGCCGGGGAGGCCGATTCCCTTGAGAGCGGCGGCGGTTGCGCGCACCTCGGCGGGATCGCGGGCCGTGACGCAGACGCGCGCACCCGCGTTGGCGAGCGCACGGGCGACGGCGAGACCGATGCCCCGCGTGGCGCCGGTGACGAGAGCCGCCCGGCCGTGCAGCGAGTACGTCATCGCCGTACCGTCTCATGACGGACCGTCAGTCGACAGCCCCCAGTGGGGAGTTGCGGGCGGCGACGAGATGCAGGACCGTCCGCCAGTCCTCCAGCACGCCCGCGTCGAACCCGGCGGACCTCGCCTCCTCGTCGGCGTGCGCGAGGCGCGCGAGGTCGCCGTCCGCGAGGTGCGCGGGCCAGGGGTGGCGGCGCAGCAGAGCGGCGACACGCGCGCCGAGCAGGGGGCGGACGGCGTCGGCGGTGCGGGCGGCGCGGCCGGCCGGGTCGGTGGGGCACAGGAGTCGGCCCACCGGGCGGACCAGGCCGGTGAGTTGAAGCTCCTTGTCGGCGGGGCGGGTGCGGCGGAGCAGGGCGGCGGTCCGGAGGGCGTGGTCGTGCAGATCGGCCCTGGCGCCCGCCTCACGGACGTCCCTGCACGCGTACAGCAGGTCCATCAACTCCTCGACGCTGCGCAGCTCCATCCGTCGGTCCTCCCGCGAGACAGCCGGTGCGCGAGTCAGCAGAGCATGGTGACCTTGCGCCCGGGCCAACGGCGTCTGAACTGCGCTGCGAGCCGGACCGGGGTCAACGGACAAGGCGTGACATCTGCGTGACGCGTCATCGTTGTGCCAAATTAACAGCGCTATCGAGCGGAGGGCCGCTCATTTGGTTAACCTAAGGCTCGGCGGACAGCAGTACCCACGCGTTGTCGGCTCGGCGGCGCCACCGCGTCCGAACTGGCCTTCAAGCAAAACCCAAGGGTGCGTAAGGCGCCGGACCGTAGGGTGACCGGCACGACCCGAGGGTGACCCGAACACATAAGGAGTGCGCGGTGACACCGGAGAAGACGAATCGCGAGCAGCGCCCGAAGGAACGTGCGGAGCGCTCGGGCCGACGGCCCGGAGACCTCGGCAGCCTCGACGTGTGGGCGCGCTCCGCGCCGATCCGTCTCGCGGGCTACGAGGACGACCTCGCGGAGCCCCACATCCTGCCCAGCGTGGACTGACCCCTACTGCCTTCACGTGCTTGCCTAAAACCTTTAGGCAAGCACATAATCCCTTCAGGAAGACGGAAGGGATACGACAATGGCGCGCGCGGGGCTGACACCTGAACGCCTGATCCTCGCGGGCGCCGAACTCGCCGACGAGGTCGGCTTCGAACACGTCACCCTCTCCGCGCTGGCCCGGCGCTTCGACGTCCGGGTCGCGAGCCTGTACGCCCACCTCAAGAACTCCCGGGACCTGAAGACCGGCATCGCGCTGCTCGCCCTGGAGGAACTCGCCGACCGCGCGGCCGACGCCCTCGCGGGACGCTCGGGCAAGGCCGCTCTCACCGCCTTCGCCGACGTCTTCCGCGACTACGCCCGCGCCCACCCCGGCCGCTACGACGCCGCCCGCTTCCGCCTGGACCCCGAGACCGCCGCAGCGAGCGCCGCCCTGCGGCACTCCCGCATGATGCGGGCGATCCTGCGCGGCTACGACCTCACCGAGCCCGACGAGACCCACGCGGTCCGCCTCATCGGCAGTGTCTTCCACGGGTACGTCAGCCTGGAGGCGGCCGGCGGGTTCGCGCACAGCGAGCCGGACGCCCGGGAGAGCTGGGTGCGCATCCTCGACGGCCTCGACGCGCTCCTGCGCAACTGGCCGCCCGCCCAGGAAGGTTGACCATGCCGTCGTACACCACCCCCGTCACCGCCGACCTGATACGCGGCGCCCTCGACCTCGAAACCACCCCGGACGGCGGCCTCGTGCCGCACCGCCTGCCCCCGCGCGCCCGCGCCCAGAACACCGACCCGCAGCTCGCCGCCGTCGAGGCCCAGCCCTCCGGCGTCCGCCTCGCCTTCCGCACCCGCGCCACGGACATCGAGCTGACCGTCCTGCCCACCACCCGCGTCCACGTCCCCGCCCCGCCCCGGCCCCCGGCGTACTACGACGTCCTCGTGGACGGCGAACCCGCCGCACGCGCCGCTGCGACCGGCGGCGACACCCTCACCGTCGACATGACGACAGGCGCGAGCGAACTGACCCCCGGCCCGCCCGGAACCGTCCGCTTCACCGGCCTCGCGGGTCACCTCAAGGACGTCGAGATCTGGCTCCCCTACGCCCAGCGCACCGAACTGCGCACCCTGCGCACGGACGCCCCCGTCGAACCCGCCGCGCCCTCCGGGCGCCCCCGCTGGCTCCACCACGGCAGCTCCATCAGCCACGGCACCGACGCCGCGAGCCCCACCGCCATCTGGCCCGCCGTCGCCGCCCGCCTCGCCGGCCTCGACCTCCTCAACCTCGGCTTCGGCGGCGCCGCCATGCTCGACCCCTTCACCGCCCGCGCCATCCGCGACACCCCCGCCGACCTCATCACCCTCAAGATCGGCATCAACATCGTCAACGCCGACGCGATGCGCATGCGCGCCTTCGGCCCCGCCGTCCACGGCTTCCTCGACACGATCAGAGACGGCCACCCCGACACACCGATCGTCCTCGTCTCCCCGATCCACTGCCCCATCCACGAGACGACACCGGGGCCCGGAGCGCTGGACCTGGAGGCACTCACCGAGGGACGCCTGCGATTCACGGCGACGGGAGACCCGGGGGAGGCGGCGAGAGGGCGGCTGACGCTGGTGACCATTCGGGAGGCGCTGGAGAGGATCGCGGGCGAACGAGCCCGGGAGGACTCGCAGTTGAGCTACTTGGACGGCCGTGAACTCTACGGCCCGCAGGACATGGACCTACCGCTGCCGGACGACTTGCACCCGGACACGCAGACGCACCGGAGGATGGGGGAGAGGTTCGCGGAGAGGGTGCTGAAGAAGGAGGGATGGGCGTCGTTTTAGCTGGGGTTCGCGGTGATACGGGTGCGACCGGCCGCAGCGGACCCGCACCCGCCACCCGACACATCACACCTCACTCCATGGGTGCGGTCCTGGCCCACGGCCGAAGCTCCTCCAACTGTTCCGCCAACCGCAGCAACACCCCCTCACTCCCCGGCCTCCCGACAAGTTGAACCGCGGTGGGCCCCCCGGAGGGATGCGTGCCGAAGGGCACCGACATCGCAGGCCACCCCACCAGATTCCAAGCCGGCGTCAACGGCGAGTAGTTGGTGTTGACGAGGAGATTCCGCACCCACCCCCGCTGATCCCACGCCCCCGCCTTCGGCCCCCGCCGGGCCAGCGTCGGAGTCATCAGCACATCGCACTCCGAGAAGAACTGCTCGAACCGCCCCCGCAACGCCGCCCGCGCGGCCCCCTTGCGGACGGTCCCGAGGAACCGCCGCCCCACGGCGGCATGCACACGCGTCCGGCGCGTGAGGAGCCGCGGATCGAGGGGCTGCGCGTCGACGGCGGTCCCGGCGGTCCAGTGCGCGAGCGAAGTCACCCCGAGCGAGAGGGGATACGGCGGATCGGCGCGGCGGACACGATGCCCGGCCCCGGTCAGCACCTTCGCCGCCTCCCGCGCCGCGACGACGAACGGCTCGCTGACCGCCGTCCCGGCGAGGGGGCTGCGCACGGACACGGCGATCCGCAAGAACCCCGGCTGGGCGGGCCGTTCGACCTCGGCGTCGGCGAGGACGGACAGCATGAGCCGCGCGTCGCCGACGGTCGTCGCGAGGGGCCCGTTCTCGGAGAGCCCGAACCAGTCGCCGTCCCCTATCCCGGCCGGCACGAGCCCGTGACCCGGTTTGATGGTGACGAGCCCGCAGTTGGCGGCGGGGATCCGCAGCGACCCCATGCCGTCGTTGCCGAGGGCGATCGGCACCATCCCGGCGGCGACGGCGGCGGCGCTCCCCCCGGACGACCCACCGGCCGTCCGGGACGGATCCCACGGGTTGCGGGCGGTCCCGTGCACCCCCTCGGTCGTCCCGAAGACACACAGCTCGGGCACGTTCGTCAGCCCCACGACGACCGCCCCGGCGGCCCGCAGCCGGGCGACGGTGACATGGTCGGCCTCGGACGGCGTGTCCGGCGTCGCCGCCGACCCCACCCGCATCGACTCCCCGCTCACCGGAAGGTTGTCCTTGACGGCCAACGGCACCCCGGCGAGCGGCAGTTGATCCAGATCCCCGCGCGCCGCCAGCTCGTGCGCCTCCGCGAGGGCCGCCTCCCTGCGCACGACGCGGAACGCCCCGACCCGCCCGTCCACCTGCTCGATCCGCGCCAGATGCTCGGCCGCCACCTCGCGGGGAGTGGCCCGCTTCTCACGTACGGCGGCGGCGATCTCTGCGGCGGTCCGGCCGACCCAACTGGTCACGGGCGCTCCTTCGGTGCGTGGTGTGGGGAGAACTCTGCCCCGGACGGCGCGGCACGTCGAGAATCTCCTCGGACGAGTCGCCCGTCCGTCCGGTCACTTCACCAACTCCCTTGCCCTGAAGGCCCATTGACATCGATCTCCGCCGACCCGATCATTCGACACATCCGATGACCTGGGGGCCTTGAATGCGGGCTTGCCGTCAGATCCTTGGTGCCGCCACCGCGGCCTTCCTCCTCTTCGCCGCGCCCCTCCCGGCCGGCGCGTCACCTCGCGCCACAGCACCCGTCACGGTGCCGGCGCTGACCAACTGGACTGCGGAAGAAGGCGGTTACACCTACGGCACCGGCACCCGCCTGGTCGCCGGCACCCCGGCCGCACGCGAGGTCGCCGCCGTCCTCGCCGAGGATCTGCGCGACGCCGGACACGGCACCGTCCCGGTCGTGGACGGCGCCGCGCGCGCCGGTGACGTCGTCATCGACGTCGACCCCGCCCGTACCGCCCTCGGCGCCGAGGGCTACGAACTGCGCTCCGGCGAGACCCTCGCGGTGACCGGCGCCACCGAGACCGGCGCCTTCTACGGGACCCGCACGATCCTCCAACTCCTCGCGCAGGGCGACCGGTTGCCGGGCGGACGGACCGTCGACACGCCCCGCTACCCGGAGCGCGGGGTCGGCGTCTGCGCCTGCTACATCCACGTCTCGCTGCCCTGGCTGGAGAACCTCGTCCGCGAGATGAGCTACCACAAGCTCAACCAACTCCTCCTCGAACTCAAGGTGAAGAGCGACGCCCACCCCGAGGCGAACACCTGGGGCTACTACTCGAAGGACGAGATCCGGCGCCTCGTCGCCCTCGGCGAGCGCTACCACGTCGAGATCGTCCCGGAGATCAACTCCCCGGGCCACATGGACCCTTGGATCGAGAACCGCCCCGACCTCCAGCTCACCGACTCCGGCGGCGTCAAGCAGCCCGCCCGCCTCGACGTCACCCAGCAGGCCGCCTTCACGTACTACACGAGCCTCGTCGACGAGTACGCCGAAGTCTTCCCCGCCCGCTCCTGGCACATGGGCGCCGACGAGTACATGCTCGGCTCCGACTTCGCGAAGTACCCGCAGATCCTGGCCTACGCCCGCCAGAAGTACGGCCCTCAGGCCACACCTCAGGACGCCTTCGTCGACTTCGTGAACCGCGTCCAGGCGTACGCCGCGGGCAAGGGCAGGAAACTCCGCGTCTGGAACGACGGCCTCACCGGCGCCAACACCGTCCCGGTCGCGGCCGGCACGACCGTCGAGCACTGGCTGAACGTCTCCGTGAAACCGAGCCGACTCCTCGCCCAGGGCTACCCGTTGATGAACGCCGCCTACTCCCTCTACCTGGTCCGGGGCGGCTTCCACTCCGACACCGCAGGGCTGTACGCCCAGAGCTGGGATCCCCGCAGCTTCGAAGGGGAGAAAGTCGCCTCGGGCAGTGGAATCGTGGGCGCGAAGATCAGTCTGTGGCCGGACAACGGGCGCGGGGAGACGGAGAACGAGGTCGCCGTGGGCCTGTGGCCCGCGCTGCGTCACATATCACAGGCCACTTGGGGCGACCCTCACCCCGACGCGACGTACGCCCAGTTCACGGCACGGGGCACGGCGATCGGGCACGCACCCGGCCGGCGGGACCTCACCCGGGTGCCGATCCCGGACGGCCGCTACACGCTGAGCGCGGCGGGACGGTCGTACGGCACATATGACATAGCACGCACCCCCGACGGCTACCTCACCCTCCGCGCCCCCGACGGCTGCCTCGACATACGCGGCGGAAAACTCACCCTCAACACCCCTCTCCAGCCCGGAGTCGCCCTCACCCGCGCCACCTGCGACACGGCCAACACCGTCCAGCGCTGGGAACTCCAGCCCGCCCCCGGCGGCTACCTCCTGCTCAACGCGATCACCCGGATGACGATCAGCCCCACCTCCGACGGCGGCCTCGCCCAATACCCGCCGGACCGACTGCCTTCCACCGTATGGCAGTTGAGCTGAACGGGAGCGGTTCGCGGTGATCGAGGAGCCTGATGTCTCATCACAGCGAACCGCTCCCGGTTGACACGTGTTACCTGGCGAGTGAGTCAGCCACGACGGCACTCAGTTTCCGTGCGGAGGAATCGGCGGACAGCAACTGTTCGGTGCCGTGCTCGATCGCCTGGGCCGTCTCGACGGAGCGGGGGAGCATGGTCTTCTCGTAGACGCGGACGGCGTCGTCCACAGTGGCCGCTTCCGTGAGGGCGAGGGCGAGTTCCCCGGCGTCGAGCATGGCGAGGTTGACGCCGGTGCCGAGCGGGGGCATGAGGTGGGCGGCGTCGCCGAGCAGGGTCACCGTCGGATTGTGGTCCCAGGTGTGCGGGACAGGGAGCACGAAGATCGGGCGGTGGATGTAGGGGCCGTCGTTATCGGTGATCATCCGGCGCATGTGGGGCGACCAGTGCGCGTACTCGTCGCACAGCACGGCGCGGATGCCCTCGGTGTCCTCGGCGGACAGACCCCTGGCGCTGATCCAGTCGACCGGGAGGCGCTGGATGATGTAGACGCGGATCTGGTTCGAGCTGTTGCGCTGGGCGACCAGGCTGCGTTCGCCGTCGGCCGCGTGAGTGAGGCCCGAGCCGGTCAGCTCGGCGATCTCGGGGTGCCGGTTGTCGACGTCGGAGAACCATGCCTCCAGGAAGCTGATCCCGGTGTACTCGGGGAGGGTGGGGGACACGGCCGGACGTACCCGGGAGAAGGCGCCGTCCGCGCCGATGACCAGATCCGTCTCGACACTCGTGCCGTCGGCGAAATGTAACTGCCGCGGTCCGTCGGCGGGTCCGCTGATCGTGTCGAGGGAGTGGCCCCAGCGCACCGTTCCCGGCTCCAGGGAGTCGAGCAGCAGGGTGCGCAGCTCGCCGCGGTCGATTTCCGGCTTCAGGAGCCCGTCGGCCGTCGGGGCTCGGTGGAACGTGATCGCGCCGGCCGGGTCCATCTGACGCAGTTCCTGCCCTTCGGGGCGGGCGAGGGCGAAGAACTCGTCGAGCAGGCCGGCTTCGCGCAGGGCGACCTGGGCGTGGTCGGCGTGCAGGTCGAGGCTGCCGCCCTGCTTGCGGGAGTCGCGGCTCGGGTCGCGGTCGTAGACGGTGACCGCGATGCCGCGCTGCTGGAGGATGCGCGCGCAGGTCAGTCCGCCGGGTCCGGCGCCGATGACGCTGATCCTGGCGTCAGCGGGGGCTGGGGATTTCATGATGGTTCCTTCAGGAGGGAAGAAATCGGATGGGGAAATGAGGAGTCACTGGACGAGGGCGGCCCACGCGGGCGGCCTCGACCGGGCATCGCGGCCGTCATCCCGGAGCCGCCCTGCCGTGCCGCCAGTAACCGACGAAGGCGATGTCGGACTTGGCGGCGCCGCGCTCCTGGACAAGATGTCGCCGCAGTGTCGTGGGCAGGTGGTTCTCGCCCGCCACGAAGGTGGCGAAGCGCCCTTCCGGCAGGGCGGCCTTGAGTACGGTGTCGAGTGCGTAGCGTCCCGGGAGGCCGGGGCGGCCGTCGCGCGGAAGCCAGTGCACGTGGACGTTCGGCGGGGTGTTCAACTGCTGGATGTCCTCGGTGCTGGGCACCTCCAGGAACACTTCGCCGGGCAACGCGCCCTCGTCGGAGTCCAGGACGGACAGGATGGCCGGTACCGCGGTCTCGTCCCCCACGAGCAGTTGCCATTCCACGCCAGGGGGCCGGTTGTAGGTGCCTCCCTCGTCGAGGATGCCCACCGGTTCGCCGGGACGGGCACCCCGCGCCCAGGTGGAGGCCGGACTGTCCCCCTCGTGGAGCGCGAACTCGATGTCCAGCTCGCCTCGTTCGGGCCGGAAGTGCCGGACCGTGTAGAAGCGGACGTAGGGGCGTTCCGCCTTTCCCGCCATCATGTACTGCGCCACCCAGGTGGCGTCGGACCGGGACGGCAGCCAGAGCCGGCTCTGGCCGGGACGCCGGAACAGGAGCCTGAAGGCCTGGTCGCCTCCGAGCGGCCGGAAGTCCTTGAGGTCCTCTCCGCCCACGGTCACCAGCAGGAAGTTTCCGGGCCTCCACTCCTTGCGCACGACTTCGACCGACAGCATCCGACGGCTGACGGGTTTGATCCGGTTCACGGTGACGTCCTCTTCCCAGGCGTGGACGCCGCGACGCGAGGTGTCACACACCACGCCCTCGGCATCAGGTTAGGCATGCCTAACCGTAGGATGATGCTGGTGCGCATGGCGGCCACGCGATACCCCGCAACGGCCAGACCGTGATCGGAACATCGGAACAGGGGACGGATCGGAGGATGGAGAGGTGAGCGGTATGGCCCAGGCGACAGCTCCGGACGAGGGAGCCGCCTCACCGATCCTGAGCATCGATCATCAGCCCGCGCATCCGCCCCTCCCGATGGCACCCCACACCCATGCGGAGCCGATGCTGCTGTGGGCGTCGACCACGTCCGTCACCCTGCGCACGGTCTCGCACGACTGGCTGGTGCCGCCGGGGCACGGCCTGTGGATCCCCGGCCATGCCGAGCACACGGGGACGACACGGCACGCCGGCGAACTCTGCGTCATCCGGTTCATGGCCACGCGCTGCCCCGTCGACTGGGCGCAGCCCACCGGTGTCGCCGTCGGGCCGCTGCTTCGCGAACTCATCCGATACCTGCGGGCCGAGCCGGACGCGGTGAGCCGCCGGCATGCCGAAGCCCTCCTCTTCGAGGTGCTCCAGCCGTTGCCGGCCCACTCGATCCAGGTGCCCATGCCCGCCGAACCGCGCTTGCGCACGATCACCGAGCGGCTCATCGAATCCCCCGGTGACCAGCGAGAACTGGCGATGTGGGCGGCGGAGGTGCACAGCGGGGTGCGTACTCTGTCACGGCTCTTCCTCACCGAGACGGGGCTGACCTTCGCGCAGTGGAGGACCCGGGTCCGTGTCCGCGCCGCGGTGGGCCATCTCGCGGCCGGCGCGTCCGTCAAGGCCACCGCGCGGGCTGTGGGATACCGCAAGCCCAGCGCCTTCATCGCCGCATTTCAGCGCGTGACGGGGCAGACGCCGGGTACCTACGGGGGCGAGTAGAGGCGATGCGGTGGGGCGGTACGGCCTCAGGATCGGCGTCTACCTTGCGTCGGCCGACGAGAGGCGGTACCTCCAGGGTGTCTACGCCGATGGCGGTCCCCGTGCCCCTCGCGCGATCCCGGCCCTCACGGCCTGCGGCAGGCGCGCACCGAGACGCTTCTGGACGCCTGGCGCCGCCGACTACGACGCGCACATGCTGAACACCCTGTACGAAAGGCTCACCTCGTACGGCCTTGGGGCAGCGGGGCGAGGCGTTCGTCCTGGGCGGGTGGCTCGGTGAGGTATCACGCGGTACACCGGAGACAGCTACGGCACGGTCGAGGAGGGGCTCATGGGCGAGGTACGTGTCTCGGCGCAGGACACCCGGGCGAGCGTGCGGGCCGGTGACGACCTCGTCGTCGAACTCCCCGAGAACGCGACGACCGGCTTCCGCTGGCAGGTGACCGGCCTCGACGGCCTGGAGCTCACCGGCGACGACTACACCCCGGCCCCGACCGTCATGGCCGGGGCCGGGGGGACCCGCATCCTGCGGCTACGGGCCGAGAAGGCGGGGGAGGGGCGGCTGGAGTTGGTGTACCGGCAGCCTTGGGGGGCGGAGGGGGAGGA
>DATCQX010001107.1:0-5921 GCA_036569285.1 Streptomyces sp. | reverse complement strand
AGACGGCGGCTTCGATGCAGTTGTTGCCGGCCCCGTCGGAGTACGACGACTTGAACCAAGCTGCGCCGGCTGCGCTCAGTTCGGGGGCGGTGTGGGTGCGCTGAACGGTCATTGGGTGATCTCTCGCTTCAGGTTCTCAAGAAACGCTGGTGTGCCTTCCGAACCGAAGGCTGAAACTGTGATGAAAAGGAATGGCTGGGCAGTCTGCAACCTTTCCGCAACCGATCACACGGGTAGGCTCCGCTGCCTCAACGCCCGGCTGCACCAAAAAGTGTGCTCCCTCTCGCACTGGCCGCGAGGGGGAGCACACCGTTTCGTTGTACGTCAGGTCAGACGTCGAGTTGAGAGATGAACTGCGTGAAGGCGGCGAAGCTGGTCGGGGTGAACGTCAGCGACGACCTGACAGGTGCTTTGGAGTCCCGGACGAGGACAGCAGGGGCAGTGGTCTCGACGACCTCCACGCACTGTGCCTGGTCCCCGCCGCTGTAGGACGACTTGCGCCAGGTCACGCCGGCCTCGTCGACAGTGTGAGCGTTAGCGGGCATCAGAACCTTTCCTCAAAATGACTGTGGATGAGGCCCCGGGACTGGTCCGGGGGAAGCGCGAGGTCAGCTGTCCGACGGAGGGCCACTCTGCTGTGCCCTACAGCACGCCGGCGATGACGCCCTGCCGGAACGCGTCCCACTCCTCTGCGGTGTAGCGCAGCGGCTCCTTGAGCGGGTTCTTGGAGTCGCGAAGGGCAATGCCACCTCCGGGGAGGTCGGTGATCTCGACGCACTGCTCACCGCCGTTGCTGGCGGGGGACTTGCGCCATACAGCCCCGCTCAGGTCGACGGCGTACAGGTCGGTCTTGCGGTCGGTGGTGCTCACTTCTTTTTCCTCTCCTCCATGATCTTCTGCATGGTCTTCTTGATGGTCTCTCGTGAGACCTCCGGGGGAGCGCGCGGCAGCAACGACGCGATCGAACGCTGTCTCGAAGACCTTCACGTCGTCGGTGCCTTCCACGAAGTAGCCGCCGCGGAGGTTCTCAAGATTGACGACAGTGGGCCACGGGTACGGGAAGCGCACCACTTCGAGAAGCCCGAGCATCCCCGGGTGCGGTGTAGCGCTCAGCGGCATGATCTGGATCGTGATGTTGGTGAGATCCGCCATGTCCAGCAGGTGTTGCAGTTGCTGGATCATGAGGTTGCCGTTCGATGCGAAAGTCTGGTGGAGCGCTGCCTCGTGGATGACGGCCCAGAACGTCAACGGGCCGCCGGGGCGGGTCGGATTGGTGAGGATGGCCTGTCGTGCTTTACGCACTTCCGCTAGCGCGACCACCTCCTCGGGTGTGCGTGTGATGGCTGTCGCGGTGATGATCTCGCGGGCATAAGGATCTGTTTGCAACAGACCTGGGATGAGATCCGGTGCATAGATGTGGGTCTTGTCCGCGTCGGACTCCAGGCTGAGGTAGTCCTTGTAGCCGACGCCACTTCAGCCTCCGAAATGACCTGCAGGGCGAACTCGTCGACGTCCCTGGACACGGCCGCCGTCCTCGACCTGCTCGCGCACAACAGTTCCCCCTTCAGCGTCGGCTTCTCCCTCCCGAGTGCGGCAAACCCGATCCAGGACGCCGCTCTCAGGCTCAACAGAACAAACACAGTCTTCGTTAACCTCGATCATTCATGAGGGTCCGTCAGCTTGTTGACGGACCCTTTGTGGTGGGTGTTGGTGGGGGTTTTCGGAGGCTGGGCAGGTTGAGCGCCCGGCTGTCGCGTCGGGTGTGCGCCGGGTTCCACGGTTCCGGTGGGCTCGTGCTGCTCGCAAGGGCGGGAAGGTGCTGATCAGCCGGGGTTCGGGAGGGCGTGGAGCCGGTCCAGGGCGTCGGTGATCACGTTGGTCCAGGGCCAGTGCTTGGCGAGGCGGAGGCAGCGGCGGCGGCCGGTGGTGACGAGTTGGGCAGCGGTGGAGAACAACCGAAGCCGCAGGCGGCGGGGCTCTCAGAGCCGGGCGGTGCCAGTCAGGGCGAGTAGGGGCATCCAGGCCAGCAGGTCCAGGGCGATCTGCACGATCTCCAGCCAGATCTGGTTCTGCGCGCTGTCATGGAGGGGGAGGTTGCGCAGGCTGGTGGCGCGGGCGGCGCGGATGCGATCCTCGGCCCGGGCCCGCTGTCGGTGGCGCAGTTCGAGGGTGGCGATCGCCTCGCCCGCCGTGTTGGTGGCGAAGCAGGTCAGCCGCATGCCGTCGGCGTCAGTGAAGCGCAACTGGGCGCCGGGGTGCGGCCGTTCCTTGCGCACGATCAGCCTCAGCCCCTTCGGTCAGCCGGTCAGGCAGTCGCCGGCGAGTTCGGCGACCCAGGCGCCGTCGCGGATGTCGCCGTCGGGTTCGGCGGTCGGTGTCCAGACCGAGGCCGGACCTTCAGGACGGCCTGGTGGATGGCGTCGGTGATGGTCATCCCGACCGAGTACGACAGCCACCTCCCACGCTCGGCAAGCCAGGCGACGAACTCGTGGGTGCCGCCGCCGGAGTCGGTGCGGATCAGCGTCTGACGTCCCCGCCGAAGCCGTTTCGGCAGCTGGGCCAGAGCCAGTTTCGTGGCCTCGATGTGGTCGGCGGCGGTGTTGAAGCCCGCGTTGCCGGGCCGCAGCAGACCCGCGACCGGCTCGCCGGACCCGCCGCGGCCGTGGTCGACGAACCCCATCAGCGGGTGGTGCCCGAACGTCTTCTTCCAGGTCGCGGCGGCGTCCTGCTTCTCGGAGTGCGCCAGGACGAGGACGCCGTCGATGTCCACGATCACCTGCCCGCCCGCGTCCGGCGCCGCATCACCGGCCAACCGCCAGACATGTTCGCGCACTTGGGCGCGGGCGGTGCGGAGCGCGGCCAAGACCTGCTTGCCGCCCGACGCCAGCGTGCCGACCAGGCGCGAGACCGTCGGGTCGGGGGCCACCGGCCCGAACACGGCCGGCTCGGCCCGCAGCATGCTCACATCGGCCAGGCAGTCCCCGCCCAGCGCGACGGCGAGCGCGATATCCAGCAGGATCTTGCCCGGATCGTGCACCGCCTGCGGTTTGCGCCACGGCTCAAGCGCCGCCGATATCGCCGCATCCAGGCCGGTCTTGCGGACCGTCTCGACCAGCAGCACCGCACCGGCCTGCGAAACCACTCCGCGACCGCCGCCCTCGACGCGGACACGCGGGTAGGACCCGATACGCTTCTTCACCTGGAAAGTGCCTCCGGCGGTGGCGGGAACAAGGACCTCAGCAATCCTCATTCTCGCTGGTCAGAGGCGCTTTCTGCTTTCGCGATCACCAGGCGGACAGCCCGCTTCGTGAAAGCGCGAGGTTAACGCAGCCGAGTACCGCCCCCCTCCAGGCCATCACCAACGCGGCAGCCTTACCGGAAGTCGCGCCGCCCGAGTGCTGGTCTTCGGCTGACAGACCACCCCAGTTGATTCAACGTACCGCCCTACCCGAAAATGTGCTCCCCCTCGCGGCTAGCGCGAGAGGGAACACACCGTTTCGTTGTACGTCAGGTCAGACGCCGAGCTTAGAGATGAACCGCGTGAAGGCGGTGAAGCTGGCCAGGGCGAATGTTGGCCACGTCCTGGCGGAGGCCTTGGAGTCCCGCACAAAGACGGTGGCCAATGCAGCGGTCTCGGCGACCTCCGCGCACTAGTCCTGGCTCCTGCCGCTGCGCGGCGACTTGGGCCAGGCTATGCCGACCTTGTCGGCGAGGGGAATGACCCTCAGTCGGTGAACTGGTCGTGTTGCAGGGCGGTGATGAAGACCGTCCAGGGTGCAGCGGTGACCACGAAGGCGGAGCCATGAGGAAGCTTGGAGTCGCGGACGGCCATCGCGCCGGTTATCCTCCCACCCTGGACGCACTGGCCGCCCTGGTTGTTGCTGTAGCTGGACGAGAACCAGTCGACGCTCAGGTCATCGGCTCGGATGGGCATCAAAACTCCTTGCTTGCTGCGTGGATCATGCTCAGGGACTCTTTGTATCCCGGAGCGAGTGCCTGAAGGTCACTGAATGCCTGCCTGTACTTCTTCACATCGTCGTCTCGCCGGGAGACACCCGCGCTGATGAACGTTTCGAGGTAGACGATCGGCTTGAGGGCGAGCGCCCCGAACTTCAGAGCCGTGAAACTGCCGTTCATGCCGGGGTGCGCCCCGAGCGCGAACGGCACTACCTGGATCTTCACGTTCGCCTTGGAGGAAGAGAGGTCGGCCATGTGCTGGAGCTGCTCCTTCATGACCTGGGCGCTGCCGACCTTCCGGCGAAGCACCGCTTCGTTGACGACCGCAGTGAACTCCAGAGCCCCTGTCTCCCGGTGCAGAACCTCCCGACGCGCTATGCGGACCTCCACGAGCTTTTCGCTCTGTTCAGCGGGTAGACCAGCAAGAGCCGGTTCATGGATGGCACGTACGTAGGCGTCGGTCTGTAGCAGGCCGGGGACGTACTCGCTCTCGTAGTTCTCCATCTCCTCGGCTGTGGTCTCAAGGCCGAGGTACGCCCTGAAACCTGGCGGGATGACATCTCGGATGTCAGGCGTCTGCCACCAGTCCTTCTTGGTCTTGGTGACCGTCGCATAGCCGACGAGCGTGTTCTGTTCCGCGGGTGACGCGTTGTAGATCAGGCACAGAGCGATCACGTCCGCAGGCTCGACGACTCCGTTGCCAGCGGTCTCCAGCCGGGTCAGCTTCGATGGCGGCCACGAGAGGACGCGGCAGACTTCGGCTCCCTTCTTACCCGCCCTCAGCCGAAGTTGGCGCAGTTCGCTGCCGAGTTGGAGTCGGCACAGCGCGGGTGTAGCTGACTCCAGTGCAGGCATCGGGTCGTCGAACATTTCTGCATCCTCCAGCATGGTCGTCCACAGTCTGACGGCGAACGTTCGGCCCGCGCAACGCACATTGCACGAAAACGCAGAACGTTCGCGACGTTGCTTCAAAGTGCTTCCCTCAGTGCTGATTTTGCTAAATAAACAGTACAGGAGAATTCTTTCTATCAGCTTCCATGGGGCGCTGCCCGCTGCCATTCTGATGTTCCGGCAGGCGCTTCCCGCCTCCGAACTCGCCTTCATCCACGCTGTGTTGCTGCGGATGACGGCTGCCTTCTGCACCCTCCACGAAGCCGAGGCACCGCAATGCGGCACAGCGCGACTCCCTACCGGGGCCGGACCAGAGTGAACCGAGATCCCGCAAGGCTCGAACGCCAGGAGCCTTCGGTACAGGCACTGGCCCATGCTGCGGCGAGCGGGAGAGTTCCGCAGGCGTGCTTCTACGCCTCGGAAGCATCGCTGGTGGCGGTGCGATCTTTCGCGGAGGAGCAAGGCCGGAAAGTCGGGTGCTGGTACACGGACGACCACCTCGGGAGTGCCTGCGAGGTCCGGCCGGAGAGGGACCTGGTGCGGCAGGCGATGAAGTCCGGGCACGCCGACGGCTTCGTGGTGCCGACGTGTTCCCCCGTGAGCCTCAGCAGCGGTGAGTGCGCGGAACAACTGGATGGGATGGAGCGGCATTTGGCGTTCATCGCCGTGGTTGAGGAGGGAGGGAGATGACGGGGCGCGTGCGGGGCGCGCAGCCGCTGGCCGCCACCGGCCATGTCCTGGGGAAGTCCCTGATGTTTGTCGGCGCGGTCGGCCTGGTCGTGGTGCTGCGGCGTGGTTCTCAGGAGCCTTCGGCTTCGGACGAGGTTTTCGCGACCGAGTTCCCGGCGGAGCGTGCATGTGTCCCCGATGCGCGCCGTCGTGTCCGTGAGTGGCTGGAGCACAGCCGTGGGGGAGAGGGCGCTGCGGTTGATGAACTGGAGCTGGTGGTCTCCGAGTTGGTGACGAATTCGGTTCTCTACAGCGGTGCCGGTTCGGTGGTGGTGTCGGGGCGGAGGTCGGGTGGGGTGGTGCGGCTGGATATTCGTGACGGGGGCCGGTTCGTGCCGCCGGAC
>DATCQX010001106.1:0-3287 GCA_036569285.1 Streptomyces sp. | reverse complement strand
CGCTGTGCGCGAGGGGGGAGTTGAACCCCCACGCCCTTGCGGGCACTGGAACCTGAATCCAGCGCGTCTGCCTATTCCGCCACCCGCGCATTGGGTGTGTCTTCCGGCTTCGGCCCTTTTGGGCTGGCCCCTTCCGACGTGGAAAACATTACCACGCTGCAAGAGGGCCTCTCACCCCAGTAAGTCGCGGGACGGTACGTACCGTCCCGCCCCGGTGAGTGACACGTATCAACCTCGTACCGGTGTCCCCCCGTCTCCCAGGAAGCCGGACGAGGTCCACAGTCAGGTGCGGGACACTGGTCCGTGAGCGCCTCTACGATCCTCCGAAGGCGAGGAACCGGCTGTTTCACCGCCGCGTGGATACGATCAGTAAGCAGTACGAGCAACAGCACGAGACGTTCGAACAGCACGCGACGACGAAGCCGTCACGACGGAGGAGGTGCCCCATGGGAGTCCTGAAGAAGTTCGAGCAACGCCTGGAAGGGCTGGTCAACGGCACCTTCGCCAAGGTCTTCAAGTCCGAGGTCCAGCCCGTGGAGATCGCCGGCGCGCTCCAGCGCGAATGCGACAACAACGCCCAGATCTGGAACCGCGACCGCACGGTCGTCCCCAACGACTTCATCGTCGAGCTGAGCACGCCCGACCACGAGCGCCTCAGCCCCTACTCCGGACAGCTCGGTGACGAACTGGCCGGGATGGTGCGCGACTACGCGAAACAGCAGCGCTACACCTTCCTGGGCCCGATCAAGGTCAACCTGGAGAAGGCGGACGACCTGGACACGGGCCTGTACCGGGTCCGCAGCCGCACCCTGTCGGGCTCGACGGACCAGCAGGCCCCCGGCGCCGCCGCACGCCCGGCCGCCCCGAGCCCCTACGGCGCTCCCCCCATGCCGTCCACCCCGCCCCCCGGCGCCCGCCCCGGATACGGCTATCCGCCCGCGGGCCAGGGCGGCGGCCTCGCCGGTGCCCCCGCGCCCGGCTCCCGCGCCCGGCACTGGATCGAGATCAACGGCGCCCGCCACCAGATCTCCGGCCCGACCCTCGTCCTCGGCCGCTCCACCGACGCCGACGTCCGGATCGACGACCCCGGCGTCTCCCGCCGGCACTGCGAGATCCGTACCGGTTCGCCCTCGACCGTCCAGGACCTCGGGTCCACGAACGGCATCGTGGTGGACGGACAGCACACCACCCGCGCTACGCTCCGCGACGGCTCGCGGATCGTCGTGGGCAGCACCACCGTTATCTATAGGCAAGCCGAAGGGTGAAGCGGGGGCAATGTCAGAGCTGACCCTCACGGTCATGCGGCTGGGTTTTCTGGCCGTACTGTGGCTGTTCGTGATCGTGGCCGTGCAGGTCATCCGCAGCGACCTGTTCGGTACGCGCGTCACCCAGCGCGGCTCGCAGCGCTCCCGGCGGGGCGGTGACCAGAGCGAGCGGCAGGGACGGCGACAGCAGCAGGCCGCCGCACCCCCGCAGCAGCGCCAGCAGCCCGCCTCCGGGGGCCGCCGGGGCCGTAACGCCCCGACGAAGCTGGTCGTCTCCGAAGGCACCCTCACCGGCACGACCGTCGCGCTCCAGGGCCAGACCATCACGCTCGGCCGCGCCCACGACTCGACGATCGTGCTGGACGACGACTACGCCTCCAGCCGCCATGCCAGGATCTACCCGGACCGCGACGGCAACTGGATCGTCGAGGACCTGAACTCCACCAACGGCACCTACCTCGACCGAACGCGGCTGACGACCCCGACGCCGATCCCCCTGGGCGCCCCGATCCGCATCGGCAAGACCGTCATCGAGCTGCGGAAGTAGTGCTGCATCATGAATGAGCGCGAGCGGAGCGAGCACGCGGGGCGGGCCGGCACACCGGCCTCCGGCGCGCTCCCGACCGGAGGGTGGGCAGTGTGGCTCGACACGACCGGCTGCATGCGGAGCCGGGGGGTGAGGTGCGCATGAGTCTGTCCCTGCGCTTCGCCGCCGGCTCGCACAAAGGCATGATCCGCGAGGGCAACGAGGACTCCGGATACGCCGGCCCCCGGCTGCTCGCCATCGCGGACGGCATGGGCGGCGCCGCCGCCGGCGAGGTCGCCTCCTCCGAGGCGATCTCCACGATCGTCGCGCTCGACGAGGACATCCCCGGCTCCGACGTCCTCACCAGCCTCGGCACCGCCGTCCAGCGCGCCAACGACCAACTGCGCTCCCTGGTCGACGAGGACCCCCAGCTCGAAGGCATGGGGACGACGCTGACGGCCCTGCTGTGGACCGGCCAGCGCCTCGGTCTCGTCCACGTCGGCGACTCCCGCGCCTACCTCCTGCGCGACGGCGTCCTCACGCAGATCACGCAGGACCACACCTGGGTGCAGCGCCTCGTCGACGAGGGCCGGATCACCGAGGAGGAGGCGACGACGCACCCGCAGCGCTCCCTCCTGATGCGGGCCCTCGGCAGCGCCGAGCACGTCGAGCCCGACCTCTCGATCAGGGAAGTCAGGGCGGGCGACCGGTATCTGATCTGCTCCGACGGCCTCTCCGGCGTCGTCTCCCACCAGACCCTGGAAGAGACCCTCGCCAGCTACCAGGGCCCCCAGGAGACCGTCCAGGACCTCATCCAGCTCGCGCTGCGCGGCGGCGGCCCTGACAACATCACCGTGATCGTCGCGGACGTCCTCGACCTCGACACCGGCGACACCCTCGCGGGCCAGCTGTACGACACCCCCGTGGTCGTCGGCGCGGTCGCCGAGAACCAGACCCACCTGCACGACAACGGCATCATGCAGACCCCGGCGGGGCGCGCCGCGAGCCTCGGCAGGCACCGCGCGAACCCCGGCGGCGGCGAGTTCGGGCCGCCCGGCTCCGGGGACGTCACGGGATACATCCCGGCCGGCGGGTTCGGGGACTACTCCGAGGACGACTTCGTCAAGCCCCGCAAGGGCCGCAAGTGGCTCAAGGTCTCCCTCTACAGCGCGCTGACCCTGGCCGTCGTCGGCGGCGGGCTGTACGGCGGATGGCGGTGGACGCAGACGCAGTACTACGTCGGCGCCAAGGGCGAGCACCTCGCGCTGTACCGGGGGATCAGCCAGGACCTGGCCTGGGTGTCGCTCTCGAAGGTCGAGAAGGACCACCCCGAGATCGAACTCAAGTACCTCCCGCAGTACCAGCAGAAGCAGGTCGAGGAGACCATCCCGGCGTCCAGCCTGCAAGGCGCGCAGAAGAAACTCGACGAGCTGTCCGTCCAGGCGTCCGCGTGCAAGAAGCAGGCGCAGGAAGGGAGTTCGGGAACCGGATCGTCC
>DATCQX010001105.1:0-5400 GCA_036569285.1 Streptomyces sp. | reverse complement strand
GGTCGGGGTCGGGGGAGTCGGGGGAGTCTGCGGGATTCACTCGACGGCTCCCTCCCACACCACCCGCGAGTCCACCGTCAGCCGCACTCCTCGCCTGCTGTCGGCCAGCACCTCGATGTCCGCGTCCGTGAGTCCGGCGAGGGAGTCGCGCAGGGCGGCGAGGAGGGCGGGGGCGAGGTGCTCGGGGACCAGTGCGTCGACCGGGCCGGTGAAACGGACGGACGGCTGAGTGCCGAGCGCTGCGGCGGCTTCCCGCAGGAGCCGGGCCCGCAGCCCCGACGGCGGTTCGGCGGGCGGCTGTTGGAGCTGGAAGATGGCGGTACGGATCTGCTGGACCGTCGCCTCCAACTCTGCGACGGCGCTGTCGATGGCGGTCCGGGCTCGGGCGTCTCCGGAGGGGGTCTGTGCCCGGCCTTCGCAGGAAACTCCGCCAACTTCCTTGTCTGACCCTGGAGTCATACTTCCTTGGGCTTCCCCGGAACCTTTGGCCGCCCTCCTCCCCGTCGCCTGAAGCATCATCCCCGTCGCGAACAGCCGCTGGATCACCAGGTCATGGAGGTCCCGGGCGATCCGGTCCCGGTCCTCGTACACCGCGAGCCGCTCGCGCCGGTGCCGGGTGTCGGCGAGGAGGAGGGCGAGGGCGGCCTGGGAGGTGAACTGGACGGCGAGCTGCTTCTCCGTCTCGGTGTACGGCCGTCCCCCGTGCCGACGCGGCAGCGCGAGGGTGCCGATGAGACGGCCGTCGGCCTGGAGCGGCAGCATCATGCTGGGCCCGAACCGGTGCCGGACGTGCGTGGTCATCCGGGGGTCGGTCGCCGAGTCGTCGATGAACACCGGCTCACCGCCGAGGAGTTGGACGAGGACGGGGCTGCCGGGCCGGATCGTCGTCCCGACGATGTCACCGGGGTCGTCGTACGTGGACGCCGCCACGATCTCCATGCCGCCCTCGGCGGTCGGCTGGAGGACGACACCGGCGGCGGCGTCCGCGAGGAGGCGGGCGCGGTCGGCGACGGTCATCAGAGGGTCGGCCCCGTTTTCGGCATCGGAATGGGCGTCGGCCTTGGCATTGGCATCGGCTGAACTCCCGCCGCCCAGCAGGGCGGTGGTGACGGCGGCGGCGCCCTCGATCCAGCGTTCCCGCTGCCGGGCCGCGTCGAAGAGGTGGGCGCTGGTGAGGGCGGCGCTCGCGCGAGCCGCGAGGATATCGAGGGCGGGGGACGGGCGACCGCCGGCGAGATGCAGGCGGCCGTACCCCTCGACCGGGACGTGCAGGACCGGTGCGTCGCAGGGGCCGGCTTCGAGGACGGCGCAGCGGGACCCGGTCAGTTCGGCCGCCGCGTCCACGATGTGCCGGACGGTCGTGGTGAGTTCGAGGTCGGTGCCGATGGCCAGGAGGGCGTCGAGCCGCACGCGCGTCAGGCGCTCAGCGGCGCCAACTCCATGGGCTGGATGCGCCCTTCGAGCATCATGCCGAGCCCCTGGGCCGCGCAGATGTCGGGCCGGTCGGCGATGTGCACCGGCATCCCGGTCGCCTCGCGGAGCATCTGGTCGAAGCCCGGCAGCAGCGCCGAACCGCCGACCATCACGATGCCCCGGTCCGCGAGGTCCGCGACCAGGTCGGGCGGGCAGTCGCGCAACACCCGCCCGATACCGTCGAGTACAGCCGTCAGCGGCGTCTCGATCGCGTCCCGGACGGCGGCCGTGTCCACCTGCACACAGCGCGCGAGCCCTGTCGCGACGTCCCTGCCATGGATCTCCGTGGACGAAGGGCCCTGCGGGGAGAGGCCGTTGCCGGACAGGGCGATCTGCAAAGGCCGTACGGACTGGCTCGGCAGGATCAACTCGTGCTGATGGCGCAGGTGTTGGACGATCGCGTGGTCGACTGCCACCCCGCCGACGGGGATCCGCTCGGCGGTGACGATCGCGCCGAGGGAGAGTACCGCGACCTGCGTGGCGGCGGCCCCGCACACCATGATCATCGTGGCCTCGGGCCGCTCGACCGGCAGCCCGCAGCCGATCGCGGCGGCCGTCAGCGTGTCCACCAGCTCCACTCGCCGCGCCCCGAGCCCGACCAGCGTCTCGATCGTCGCGCGCTGTGCCAGCGGATCGGCGTCGTGCGGCGTGCACGCGGCGGCCCGCAGGCGCGGCTTGTAGCGCAACTGGCGGCGGATCTTGTCCCCGAGGAGGTGCCGCAGCATCCGCTGGGCCATCTCGATGTCGACGACCGTCCCGCCCGACACCGGCCGTACCACCCGGATGTAGTCCGGTGTCCGCCCGGTCATCTTCTCGGCGAACTCGCCGACCGCGATCAGCGCGCCGGTCCGGGTGTTCACGGCGGCGGCCGACGGCTGGTCGACGACGAGCCCGGCCCCCTTCACGTACACCCGCGTCCTCGCCGCGCCCAGATCGACGGCGAAGTGGCAGCGGCGCAACTGCTCCAAGTTGGCGGTCATGAACAGGTCCTCCCGAGAGCACGACCGTGGGACCGCCGGTCGGCGGCCTCCTTCGCATCGTGCGGGCGCGCGAGAGGGGGCGCCTGCTGGGATGGGCCGGGCAGGGAGCGGCCGAATGGATGATTTACGGAGAATTGTCGGAAGTATGGAACACCTAAAAGTGCTGCGGGTCGCCCTTAAGGGGCCGCATGAATCCCTTAGGGGTTCCGGGCCCCTAGGGGTTCCCCAGGGCGCGCGCCGCCTCCAGTACCGGTGTCAGGGAGCGCACCACCACCTCGCCCCCCGCCTCCCGCAGCCCCTGCTCGACCGTCCGGTTGCGCGCCAGCCCGATGAAGGGCAGCCCCGCCCGTTGCGCCGCCGTCAGCTCGGCGACCGTGGACCCGAGGAACACGGCGGGCCCGGCGTCGTCGCCGAGCGCCCGCCGGATGGCGTCAGGGTCGGGCATCAGGGTCGCCGGGTCGTCCCCCCGCCCGTGGACGCCGGCCAGCGGCAACCGGTACGGCGCCACATACCGCCGTGCCGCCTCCGCGCAGCAATCCGTCACCACCGAGACCCGCCGCCCCGCCGCGTGCAGCGCCCTGATCAGCGCCACCGCGTTGTGCGTCGTCGGCGCGTCCGGCACGGCGGCCAGCTCCAGCTCGTCGAGACGCGTCCGCAGCAGCGGGCCGACCGGATCACGGGCGAAGGCGCGCAGCACGTCCAGCGGGTGGACGACCGTGTCGCGGGCCTGCGCCGTCCCGAACGGCCGTCCGGCCAGGGCCTCTTCGGGGTTCCGGTGCTCCGCCGCCACCGCCAGCAGCGCGAGCGCGGCCTCACGGGCTCGGGCGGCGGGAAAGAGCCGGGTGACGGGGCCGTCGAAGCCGAGCAGGACGGTCGGCGCCGCGAGCAGCGCCGTGAGTCCGGGCGTCGCCTTTTGCGCGACCGCTTGCTGCGTGTACGGCACTATCCGCACCTCGCAACTCACCTGGAGCCCCGGCACCGGCCACGCCCTCAGCTCCTTCCCCAGCGCCCGCTCGGCCCCCTGCGGACGGTTGTGGGAGTGGTGCCGCGCGATGCCCGGCGCCTTGTCGGCGACGTACGCGAACAGCGTGTCCTCGACCCGGGGGACCTCCGCCCGGACGAACGCCACCGGGTCCGTCACCCGCCAGGTCAACCGCGCGGACGCCTCGAACCGCGCCTTGCCCGAACTGGGCAGGCTCAGCTGCCGAGTTGCGTCTTTCGGCGTGAGGTCCACCTCGTAGTACGTCGCCCGGCTCGGCCGCCGACTCCCGTACGGCTGAGCCGGGTTGAGGAGCGTGAGGGGCGCGTCCGGGAGAGTGTGGACGACAGCGGTCCGGCCCGGCGTCGGGATGGGCAGCTCGTGCAGGTCCCGGGTGAGGTACGGGCCCTTCACCAGATCCCGCTCCTCGTCCTCGGGGCGAGGTGCGGGGAGCGGGCAATACCAGGCCACAGGAGGGGAGTTGGGGTCCTCGCCGTAGAGAGGGCGGAAGCGGTGAGGGCCGAAGGCGGCCGAGCTTTCGATGAACGACTCGTACTGGGCGGGCGGGACGGTGACGATCGTCTGGGCCGGGGACGGCGGCGGGGCGGGGGCGTCGCCGAAGGTGACGTGGAGCCGGGGCGCGTCCGGGAGGGTGGCGAGAGGGCCGGGGAGCCAGCGGACGGCCGCCGCGAGGAGGGGGATGAGGTAGGTGCCCGGCGAGATGTCGACGCGGTAGCCCTCAGGGAGGACGCGGGTCTCGTACTGGGCGGGGGTGAGACCGCCCCGGGAGAGGACCTCGTCCACCGCGTACTCCAGGGTGATGCGGGACTCGGGGGTCAGGGGGGTGAGGAGTTCGAAGCGGAGGGGGTGGGGGGTGAGGACGTCGGCGTCCGGGAGGTAGAGGACGTAGCCGTCGGTGACTTCGGCGATCGAGCTGGGGCCGAGGTAAGAGGTGACCAGCTCGGCGACCAACTCCCGGATACGGGAAGGTGATTGGTTCCACTCCGGCTGCACGTGCATCAACTCGTCGAACGTCACCCGGCGGCCCCGGTGGAACAGCAGCTTCACCAGGAGCGCCATCGACTCGGGGGAGTGGACGTGCTGGGAGAAGGAGCCTCGCGTGACCTGTATCGGTGAGGTCATCTGGATCTGGAGGCGGTCGGAGGTACGGGCGCGGGTGAGGGACTCGGCTGTCTGGCGCGGGTGTTGGAATCGGAACCTCTGGATGTCCGGCGAGCGGTTCGTCAACTCATTGGTGAACCGGGTGAATTCGAGGAAGTCTCCTGCTGCTTGTTTGTTCAGCGACTCCTGCCCCAGCGCGAACCGGCTGATGAGGACGGTGCCGTCCGGACGCAGCAACAAGCCGTTGCCGCCGCTCTGCCCACGCACCAGACCGGCCGCGCGCAGCGCGTCGAGCCCTTTGCAGACGTCTTCCACGAGCGCGGCATACACCGACAGAGACACCTCCGGCCCGCTCCCCAGCATCAGCTCGGACAGCGTCACCCCCTCCACGAACTCCACGACCAGATAAGGCGTTTGCCCCTCGACCCCGTGATCCAGCACCCGCGCCACATGCGCACTGCGCACCTCGGCCAGCGCCCGCGCCTCCTGCGCGAACCGCTCCAGATACCCCGGCTGCGGCGGATACAGGTGGACGACGACCCGCTCCCCGGTCCGCGTGTCCACCGCCTCCCGCACCCGCTGCCCCGGCCCGCGCCGCCCCAGCACCCGGTACCGCCCGCCCAGCAGGCCCGTTTCGGCTGCCCCCCCGAGCCGGTCGACGGTCTTCCCACGGACGGTCGCGAACGCCTCCCCGTCCCCCTCACCGCCCCCGCCACGAGCCCGGAACGCCCCGGGCGTGAACCCGGCCCGCTCGTCGATCAACTCCCCGATCTCCGCGAGGAACTCACTCGTGCGCCCACGCACGGTCCGGGGCAGCGTCCGCTGGAGCAACTCCCGCACCCCGGG
>DATCQX010001104.1:0-6508 GCA_036569285.1 Streptomyces sp. | reverse complement strand
GATGGCCCCTCGGACGACCCTGCCGGGACCGGCGACGTGAGTGGTTCCACCGACGCCAGCCCGGTGGGCAGCACTGCCGGGAGCGGCGACGCGAGCGGCTCCACCGGCACCGGCCCAGAGAGCGGCCCTGCCGGGAGCGGCGACGCAAGTGGTTCCACCGACGCCAGCCCGGTGAGCGCGCCCGCCGGGACCGCTGACGCCAGTGGCCCCACCGGCACCGGCCCAGGCGCCGACCCTGCCGGGACCGGCCACCCGCACAGCCGCACCAGCACCTCCACCGGAACCGGCCACCCGCACGGCCACGCCGGCCGGGGCTCCACAGGCACCCCCGCCAGGACCGGCCGCGCGAGCGGCCACGCCCCCACCGAAGCCGCCCGCACCGGCACCCCCATCGACCCCGGCCTCCCCGAGGCCCCCGGCACGACGCCCCCGGGCTCCCCCACGAACACCGCGCCCGTCCCCCCACCCAGCGCCCACCAACTCGCCCGAGGCATCAGCGCGTTCCAGCGCAACACCGCCCCCCACGTCCGCGGCGAACTCGCGCGGCTCGCCCGGGAGGGGCAGCGCCCGGCGCAACTGTTCCTCACGTGCGCGGACTCCCGGCTCGTGACGTCGATGATCACCTCCAGCGGTCCGGGGGACCTCTTCGTCGTCCGCAATGTCGGCAATCTCGTGCCGTTGCCCGGCGCGGAGAGCGGGGACGACTCGGTGGCGGCGGCGATCGAGTACGCGGTGGACGTGCTGGGGGTGCGGTCGATCACGGTGTGCGGGCACTCGGGGTGCGGGGCGATGCAGGCGCTGCTCAGCACCGGGACGCAGGGGCCGTCCGCCAACGGCACACCCTCACCGCCCGCCGCCGAACAGAACAGCACGCTGACGCCCCTCAAGCGATGGCTGCGGCACGGGCGGCCGAGTCTGGAGCGGATGGCCGACGACAGCCGCGCGTGGGCGAGGCTCGCCGGGCGTGTGCCGGACGACGCGGTGGAGCGGCTCTCGCTGACCAACGTCGTCCAGCAGTTGGAGCACCTGCGGGCGCACGAGTCGGTGGCCCGCGCGCTCGCCGCCGGGACGGTGGAGCTGCACGGGATGTACTTCCACGTGGGTGAGGCACAGGCGTACCTGCTGACGGAGTCCCGTGAGGGCACGCTCTTCGACCACGTGGGGGCGGTGGAGCGAAGAGGGTGAGCCCGCGTAGGCAATTCGAACCCCGACCCTCCGGAGTGTGAAAGGTGTTACACCCCCTGAACTCCCCCGCTACGACATCCGTGGGTACGAATGACCCGGCCGTCCCAAGACCTCGAAAGGTCTAAACCACTGATCGGCCGACCCTTGTCATCACCCCCCGGGTCTGATGAGCTGTGGCCTGGGACACAACGGACACCCTGGGAAAGGGAGATGTCGTGAGCAACGAGAGCCTGGCCAACCTCCTCAAGGAGGAGCGGCGCTTCGCTCCGCCGGCGGACCTGGCGGCGAACGCCAATGTCACGGCCGAGGCGTACGAACAGGCCAAGGCTGACAGGCTCGGCTTCTGGGCGGTGCAGGCCCGCCGGCTGAGCTGGGCCAAGGAGCCGACCGAGACGCTGGACTGGTCGAACCCGCCGTTCGCGAAGTGGTTCGCGGACGGCGAGCTGAACGTCGCCTACAACTGCGTCGACCGGCATGTGGAGGCCGGTCTGGGCGACCGGGTCGCGATCCACTTCGAGGGCGAGCCCGGCGACAGCCGCGCGATCACCTACGCCGAGCTGAAGGACGAGGTCTCCAAAGCGGCGAACGCGCTGCTGGAGCTGGGTGTCGGCAAGGGCGACCGGGTCGCGATCTACCTGCCGATGATCCCCGAGGCGGCGATCGCGATGCTGGCCTGCGCCCGCATCGGCGCCCCGCACTCGCTCGTCTTCGGCGGCTTCTCGGCGGACGCGCTGGCGACGCGCATCGAGGACGCCGACGCCAAGCTCGTCATCACGTCGGACGGCGGCCACCGGCGCGGCAAGCCGCTGGCGCTGAAGCCGGCGGTGGACGACGCGGTCGGGCGCGGCGACGGCGTGCGGAACGTGCTGGTGGTCCGGCGGACCGGGCAGGAGGTCGCCTGGGACGACAGCCGAGACGTGTGGTGGCACGAGATCGTGGACCGGCAGTCGTCCGAGCACACACCCGAGGCGTTCGACGCCGAGCACCCGCTGTTCATCCTGTACACCTCGGGTACTACGGGTAAGCCCAAGGGCATCCTGCACACGTCCGGCGGCTACCTCACGCAGGTCGCCTACACGCACCACGCGGTCTTCGACCTCAAGCCGGAGACGGACGTCTACTGGTGCACGGCCGACGTCGGCTGGGTGACCGGGCACTCGTACATCGTGTACGGACCGCTGGCCAACGGTGCGACGCAGGTGATGTACGAGGGCACCCCGGACACGCCTCACCAGGGGCGTTTCTGGGAGATCGTCCAGAAGTACAAGGTGTCGATCCTGTACACGGCGCCGACCGCGATCCGGACGTTCATGAAGTGGGGCGACGACATCCCCGCGAAGTTCGACCTGTCGTCGCTGCGGGTGCTCGGGTCCGTCGGGGAGCCGATCAACCCCGAGGCGTGGATCTGGTACCGCAAGAACATCGGGGCGGACACGACGCCGGTCGTCGACACGTGGTGGCAGACCGAGACCGGCGCGATGATGATCTCGCCGCTTCCCGGTGTCACGGAGGCCAAACCCGGTTCCGCGCAGACGCCGCTGCCGGGTATCTCCGCGACTGTCGTCGACGACGAGGCGAACGAGGTGCCCGACGGGGGCGGCGGCTATCTCGTCCTCACCGAGCCGTGGCCGTCGATGCTGCGCACCATCTGGGGTGACGACCAGCGGTTCATCGACACGTACTGGTCGCGCTTCGAGGGCAAGTACTTCGCGGGCGACGGCGCGAAGAAGGACGACGACGGCGACATCTGGCTGCTCGGCCGGGTGGACGACGTGATGCTCGTCTCCGGGCACAACATCTCGACGACGGAGGTCGAGTCGGCGCTCGTCTCGCACCCGGCGGTGGCCGAGGCGGCGGTGGTGGGCGCGACCGACGAGACGACCGGGCAGGCCATCGTCGCGTTCGTCATCCTGCGCGGTTCGGCCTCCGAGAGCGCGGACCTCGTCGCCGAACTCCGGAACCACGTCGGCGCCACGCTCGGCCCCATCGCCAAGCCTCAGCGCGTCCTCCCGGTCGCCGAACTCCCCAAGACCCGCTCCGGCAAAATCATGCGCCGCCTCCTGCGGGACGTCGCGGAGAACCGGGAACTGGGCGACGTCACGACCCTGACCGACTCGACGGTCATGGACTTGATCCAGGCAAAGCTCCCGGCGGCGCCGAGCGAGGACTGACGCTCCTTCACCGCGAAGACGCCCCCGGCATCGAGGAAGGTGCCGGGGGCGTTCCGTGTGTGCCGAAGAGCCGGACGACGGGCCCCGCGCCGCTGCCCGCACGCCCCCACAATGGACCCATGCTCCTCCCCGCCTCCCACACCAGCGCCGAGTTCATCGAGGTCGTCCGGATCACCGAGCCCGCCGGGCACCTGACCGCACGGAAGTTGACCGGGGACGTCGTCGAGGTCTGGGTCGCGGAGGAGGTGCGGGAGGTTCTGGGGCTGATCAAGGAGTTGCCGGACGGCGTGCGGTACCGGTGTTTCGTGCCGGGGTGGGGTGTGCGGGTGCATGACGACGCCGGGCCGCTCTTCGAGATCGCGTTCTGTTTCCGGTGCCACGGCACCCGGATGTGGGGGCCGGACCTCCCTCCAGGGCTGCGCGGCCAGAACTTCGACGCGGAGAGCCCCGTCGCCCTTGAGCTGCTGGGCCGGCTGCGGGCCTGTGCTCGTCCCGCATGACCCCCCGCCGCCCCCTTCGGTACCCTGGTAAAGGTCGCGTCAAGATCGCGGCAAGGTGCGCCGGGAAGTCTGGTCGGCATGTGTACGCGTATGCCCTGAGACCGGAGGTTCCCCGTGACCGCGCCCCGCACCCCCCGTAAGTTCCTCGGCCGGCTCTCGCTGCCCGAGCGGACGTTCGTCGTGGACGCGCTGCGGACGGAGACGGTCGGCGGGGTGCTGCTGCTGGTCGCGGCGGTCGGGGCGCTGGTGTGGGCGAACGTGCCGGCGTTCAAGGGGAGTTACGCGAGTGTCAGCGACTTCCACCTCGGGCCAGGGGCACTCGGGCTCAGCCTCTCCGTCGCCCACTGGGCCGCCGACGGTCTGCTGGCCGTCTTCTTCTTCGTCGCCGGCATCGAGCTGAAACGCGAGCTGGTGGCCGGGGATCTCAAGGACCCGAAGGCAGCCGCGCTGCCGGTCGTCGCCGCGCTGTGCGGGATGGCGGCACCGGCATTGGTCTATACCGTCGTCAACGGGAGCGGAGGCGGTTCACTCGCGGGGTGGGCGGTGCCGACCGCCACGGACATCGCGTTCGCCCTCGCCGTGCTCGCCGTCATCGGGACGTCCCTGCCGAGCGCCCTGCGCGCGTTCCTGCTGACGCTGGCCGTGGTGGACGACCTGTTCGCGATCCTGATCATCGCCGTCTTCTTCACGGGCTCACTGAACTTCGCGGCGCTGGGCGGGGCGGTGGCGGGGCTTGTCGTCTTCTGGGTGCTGCTGCGCAAGGGCGTCCGGGGCTGGTACGTCTACGTCCCGCTCGCCGTCGTCGTCTGGGCCCTGATGTACAACAGCGGCGTCCACGCCACGATCGCCGGTGTCGCGATGGGCCTCATGCTGCGGTGCACGACGCGGGACGGCGAGAAGAAGTCGCCCGGTGAGCGGATCGAGCACCTCGTGCGGCCGGTGTCGGCGGGGCTCGCCGTCCCCCTGTTCGCCCTGTTCAGCGCCGGGGTGACGGTGTCCGGCGGGGCGCTCGGGGACGTGTTCGGGAAGCCGGAGACGCTGGGGGTCGTCCTCGGTCTGGTCGTCGGCAAGACCGTCGGCATCTTCGGCGGGACCTGGCTCACCGCACGCTTCACGCGGGCCTCTCTCAGCGAGGACCTCGCCTGGGCGGACGTCTTCGCGCTGGCCTCGCTCGCGGGGATCGGCTTCACCGTGTCGCTGCTGATCGGCGAGCTGGCGTTCGCCGGGGACGCGGCCCTGACGGACGAGGTGAAGGCGGCCGTCCTCATCGGCTCCCTGATCTCCGCGGGCTGCGCGACCGTCCTGCTGCGCCTGCGCAACGCCCGCTACCGGCGGCTCGCCGAGGACGAGGAGCGCGACGAGGACGGCGACGGCATCCCGGACGTGTACGAGAAGGACGACCCGGCCCACCACCTGCGGATGGCGGAGATCCACGAGCGCAAGGCGGCCGAGCACCGCCGTATCGCCCGGGACATGACCACCGAAGTGCCGGGCGGGACGGGCGCCGGAGACGGCCGTCCGGCATGATCTGACGGGACGGTACAAATCGAGAGCACATGAACAACAGGGAGAACGCGATGAGCGCACCCGACGACAGCCCGGTCGGCGCCGAACGCAGTGTCGGCCAGCTGTTCGCCTCCGCGACGGCCGAGATGTCCGCGCTGGTGCACGACGAGATCGCGCTGGCGAAGGCCCAGCTCAAGCAGGACGTGAAGCGCGGGGCGGTGGGCAGCGGTGTGATCATCGTGGCGGGGGTGGTGTTCCTGTTCTCCCTGCCGATGCTGAGCTTCGCCCTCGCCTACGGCATCAACGCCTGGACCGGCGGCCACAACGGGAACGGCGGCTGGAACCTCGCGTGGTGCTTCCTGCTCTCCTTCGCGGCGAACGTCCTGCTCACCGGCCTCCTCGCGCTGATCTCCGTGGCCCTGTTCAAGAAGACCGCGAAGAGCAAGGGCCCGCAGAAGGTCGCCGCGTCCATGAAGGAGACCGCGGGCGTCCTCCAGAACGCGAAACCGCACCCCCGGCCCGAACTCGCCCTGGAGAAGTCCCCGAAGGCCGTCGAGGCTGTGGCACGCTCGACATCATGACGGAGCCCTCGGCAGCGCCCTCCACAGTCGTACGACCGGACGGACCCTGGAAGCATCGCGACGTCGCGGCGAACGGCGCGCGCTTCCACATCGCGGAGGTGGGCGAAGGGCCACTGGTGCTGCTGGTGCACGGCTTCCCGCAGTTCTGGTGGACGTGGCGGCACCAGCTGACGGCGCTCGCGGACGCCGGTTTCCGCGCGGTCGCGCTGGACCTGCGCGGAGTCGGCGGCAGCGACCGCACCCCGCGCGGCTACGACCCGGCGAACCTCGCGCTCGACATCACCGGCGTCATCCGCTCCCTCGGCGAGCCGGACGCCGCGCTCGTCGGGCACGACCTCGGCGGCTACCTGGCGTGGACGGCCGCCGCCATGCGCCCCAAGCTCGTCCGCCGCCTCGCGGTCGCCTCGATGCCGCATCCCCGGCGGTGGCGCTCCGCGATGCTCGCCGACGTCAAGCAGACGGCGGCGAGTTCACACATCTGGGGGCTCCAGCGGCCCTGGCTGCCCGAGCGGCGGCTCGTCGCGGACGACGGTGCGCTGGTCGGCGAGCTGATCCGGGAGTGGTC
>DATCQX010001103.1:0-89949 GCA_036569285.1 Streptomyces sp. | reverse complement strand
GCTCAAGGGCCTCACGGTGAGCGGGCGTTGAACCTCTTGCGGGATGCGGCGGCGGTCTTGTCCGATCCTGGCCGGTGGAGCGCACCGTACGAGGTGGCCCAGTCCTGCTGTCGGGGCGCGATCGACAGCATCCTCAATCTGGCGCCGCGGGACATCACAGGTATTGAGGCGGTGGCGAAGGCCGTCACCGATGCCGCCAAGTCTGCCGTCGATGCCTGGCGTGCGGGCGGTCAAGTTCCCCAGGGGCTGCTGGACGGACTCGCCGCCGCGGTCGATGCGCTGCGTGCTGAGGAAGGCAATCCGGGCGGTCGGCGTATCCGTCAGATCGGGTACCTGGTGCAGGAGTTGACGCGGCAGGAGATGGGGCTGGCCGAGGTGGAGGCCGTACGTAATTCCTGGACCCGGTTCTATCGGGACACCTCTGGTGTCCTGCACGGTTCGGGCGCCGCCCCCGAGGAGTCCCGCGAGCGGTTCGAGGGAGTAGTGGCCTCCTTCGAGCAGCTGTTTTTGGGGCTGCCTGAGCGTGCCGAACGGCTGCGTCAGCTGGCGCTGAGTGAGCAGCCCTCGCCGCGGGATGCCGCTGAGATCGCGTCGATGTCGGATCCCCGCGCCGGCGACTACTTCTTTCGCGCGGCAGTGAGCCCGCGCTGGCTTGGTCTGCTGCCGCTGGACCGGCTGCTCCCGGAGGCGTCTCGGTGGCCGGCTCTTCCTTATCTGCGGCGGCAGTTGGAGGCTGATGCAGGGCAGGTGTGTGCGTGGGTGGAGCAGCATCTTGCCTCGATCGAGGCGCGTGGCCCGGGAGCGGTCGGCATGGCGGTTGGCCTGGTGGCCGAGGGGGGCATGACGGCGTGTGAGGTGATGCTGCCGATCGCCGGGGCGCAGCAGGACCGGCATGTGCTGCTGCGCGTCGGTTACTGGGCCCGGGGTGTTGCGGTGTCGGACCGTACGGGGCAGTGGGTGCGGGTCGTCGAAGCCGTACTGCTGAAACCGCCTTTCGGCGTCCATGAGTCGTGGGATGCAGCGCAGCTGGCGCGCAGCCTGGTCGAGACCGCTCACCCGGAGGGCCGTTTACGCGCTGCTGGGGATCGGTTGGGGGTGATTATCCGGTCCGCTCTTGCTGCTGTACTCGCCGTGCATCTGGCGCAGGCTCAGGAGTGGGAACTCAGTTTGGTCAACGACCTGCGGGAGATTGCTCTGGCCGATCCGCCGCGCAGCGTGCTGTTCACGCTGATGCGTGCCGTGCTCGATCTGGCCAGGAACGATGCCCGGTTGGGCGTCCCGCTGTCCGAACGGTTGCGGGTGCTGGACAACAAGCTGCCGGCCGGTGCTGCGGCCGACCGGCTGCGCGCGGTCGTTCTTTTGGAGAGTTACGGCGATGACCGGGCAGACCCGGCGTCGTTCGGCACCTGGTGGGAGCAGGCCCTCCCGCTGGCGGGTCGGCTTGCGGCTTCCGGGTCCCCGCGGGCGGATGTCGCAGACTTCCTCGCGTTTCTCGAGGAGGCCTGCCCCGACGAGCACCGGGCCGGGTTGCACGATGTGCTGGCCCGAAGCCTCGGACAGGCGCCGTCCGCGCAGGAGATCGCCGCCTGGAAGGACGCCTATGAGACGGCGTCCGCACCGCTGCCGCCGGCCTGGCACACCGTGTGGGAGCTGTCCCCGGTCCTGGCCCAGGACGTCCTCGAGGCGTGGCAGCCGCTGTTGGAGACGCTCGCCGCGCTGACGGGGCGGCCTGCGCCCGCGCGCCCTCAGCCGGTCATGCGCACCTGGGTGGAGAGCCATGGCGGTCTGTCGGCGGAGGCGTTCGCTGCCTGTGCCGCGGAAGAGGGGCCGGCGGCCGCGGCCGGTCAGCTGGCCGGTGCGCCCGTGGAGCGCACCGACGTGGATGCCAGTGGTGCTCGTGCTGGTCTGCTGAGCGCTCTGGTGGCCGAGGATCCGCGGCTGTGGGCCCGCGACCCGGATGGTGTGGGGAGGGCCGTGGCCGGTGACTCGACTGTGCTGGCCGCCTATTTCACCTCCCTGCACCAGGCTGCCCGTGAGGGAAAGCTCGCGGACGGGGAGCTTGCTGCGATCGTCCTGGCTGCCTTCGCTGCCCGCCCGGGTGCCGGGCAGGACCGGCCGGGCACAGGGCAGCTGCAGCGGGGTGATCTGCAACCTGCTGCACCGGGCGTGGGAGAGCGGCCTGCTGCTGGATGCCGCATCGGGCCAGGTTGATGGTGCCGTCGAGTGGCTGGAGAGCCTGGTCACCGGCTGGACGCAGCCTCGTACCGATACCTCTCAGCCGCTGCTGACGGCCGTCGACCAGCCGGGCGGGGCGGCGCTGTTGTCGCTGATCGCCTGGGGCATCCAGCAGGCTCAGCGCACCGGCCGGGCTCTGGCCGACCCGGTCCGCGGGCTGCTGGCCCGGCTGCTGGAGGAGGAGCCTGACGACCAGGCCCTGGCGGTCATCGGCTTCTGTCTCGGTCAGCTGGCCCACGTCGATGCGGCCTGGGCCGAGGAACACGCCGACCGGCTCTACGCGCTCGATACCCCCTGGCAGGCTGCCGCCACCTGGCTACTGCACGGACGCCCGCACGCGGGTGTCCTGGCACGGCTGGACCGTGCAGCGCTGTTGAAGGCGGCCGCCGGCCCGGAGGGCATCCCTGTCCTCGACAAGATCATTCTGGTGTTTCTCGACGGTTCCGAGGCCCTGGGCTCGGCCCCGGCGCTGCTGGCAGAGCTCGCCGCGCAGGACGGCGGGCCCCCAGCGGTGTCCGAGCTGCTGTCCCGCCTCGCCGGGGCCGTGATGGGCTGCGCGGATGCAAGCCCGTGGCCCGAGCGGGCGGCAGCGCTGTGGCGTAGCGCGCTCGAGGCGCAGCTGGTGCCCGCTGCTCTCACCGGCACGGGGCGGTTCGCCTACGCCGACCGCCTCAACGACGTCACCTGGCTGGAGCTGACCGCCCGTACCGTGGCCCGGCAGCCGGAGGTCGAGGCGCCCTATGCAGTCGCCGAACGGGCAGCGCGCCACCCCGACTCGGCTGACGCCCTGCGCATCGCCGCAGCACTGCTCAACGTCCCCGCGGACCCGTTCGAGCGGCAGGAAATCCAAGGACACGCCGCCCGGCTCTTCGCCCACAGCAACGCGGAGGGCACCACCGAGCATGAACAGCTGCGGATCGCGCTGATCAACGCCGGTGCAATCGAGGCCGCCTACAAAGACTCCCCTACCGGCCCATGACCACCCCGGCGCCGATGTGGAACGCCGTGTATTTCCCACCCCGAACGCCATGCAAAGGATCACGGGGACGACTGTGTGTCGAGTTCGCCAAGGTGCCAAAGGGTGCCGGGCGGCCCGATAGCCGGCCGCCGTTGAGGCTGGTCAAGGCTGTCCACGGTGGCAGCACGACCAGCTCGTAGCGCCGCCGAAAGCGTCCTTGAGCGACCGGAGCAGCCGCTCAATCAGCCGTCGGGCGGCCCATCACAGCCTCGGCCCAGGTGGGGAATTCGCGAGCTCGGCACGTACGGCCCACCGCCCACGGCTGACTCAGGAGAGCTGGGAGGGCTTACGGGGCGGAGGAAGCGCGGGCAGCAGTTCCCACAGCGGCCGTGATCCTGCCGCCCAGGAGCCGAGCACCTGGCGGTCAACAAGGTGCAGCCGCTGCTGCCGGGCAAAGACGCGGCCAGGCTGGGTGATCCTGCCGTTGGTGACCATCACCACGACGTCCGCTTTGTGGACCGGGCGTCCCGTTCCATTGAGGACCTGCAGTTCCGGGGTGCCCACCGCGGCGCCGCGTTCACCGTGCCGGCGGTGCTTGCACTGGATCACCCAGCGCCGGCCCTGGGGGTCGGTCGCCTTCACATCCGCTCCCAGATCGCCCTGTCCGCCGACCTGGACGGCGTCTGTGCAGCCGTCCCGGTTCATCAGGTCGCGGACGGCGTATTCGAACTGCCGGTGGGAGAGTGCATCCAGCTGGGCCAGTCCGTAGCGCAGGGCGCGCGCCCGCGCTTGCTCCCACTGCACACGCTGGGTCCGCTGCTGCCACCATCCGATGCCGCCCAGCACAGCGAAGACGGCTATGACGAGCAGCAGCCACCAATGCGTGAGGAGCCAGTTGACCACCATCACCACCAGGCCGACCGCTGCCACTGCGACCACGGCCAGGACGGTGATCGGTGCATCCTGCTGGCTGCGCCTGCGGCTGGGGCGCCGGGTGGTCCGTCGCCTGGCGGGCGGACGCCGGGTCATCGCCCACCTCCCAGGGCAGAGAGGTCGATCGGGTATGACACGCTCGGTGTGGGCTTCGCCGTCCGCGAGGGGGTTTCGAACCTGATCGGGTACGACACCGTCGGGTGCGGGAGGGCTGCCTGTGGCGCGTCGTTGGTGGTGTGGTCGAAGCGGATCGGATAGGTCACCGAGGGTGCGGGCAGCTGGCTCTTCGTTCCGTCCGCAGTCGAGGTGTTGCCGAAGCCGAGTACGGCCAGACCGAAGACGGCGAAGATGGTCATCTCCCGGCGCGCGCCCGGCGCCCATCGGGTGTGCCCGCGGACTGGTGTTCCGTCGGAGCGCACGTACGGCCGGACAAACGGCATGTGGTCCTCCCCCAAGGGCTCGTGAGTTCCCCGCGATCACTGTCATGCTGATGGGCGCCACTGACAGTGGATCAACCCTGGTGGCTCAACTCAGCTGTTTGCAGGGCAAGTTCAGGACAGTGCAGCGGAACTGCCCAGCGTTGGGGGCCCTTTCCACCCGAGTGCGGTGGCAGGGGTGCCGGATGCCCTGGGCTGCATTCGGCGGGGTCATGGAAGGCTGCTTCACCAGGGAAGCCGGGTCACACCGGCCTTCATTGCCCGGGCAGCAACCACAGCTGTGTGCCGGTCAGTGCACAAGCGGAAGATGACAGATCCGGCCATTTCGGCGTACCGCCTCCAAGTGGCGAAAAATGAGGCCCGGACTCATGGGATCTGGAGGTGGACTCGGCATTTCCGCGACCCGCACGTCCCGAGCCTGCGCATCCTTACCCGCCCACGACCGCAAGGTCAGGGTTCACCCCCAACTCCGGTGCCTGTGTTGCTCTGTTCCTCCCAGCATTTGTAGCTGGTGCCCAGCGTCTCGTTGGCTGCGTAGTCCAAGAGCTGAAAGGGCGGCATCCGCGCGGAGGAGAAGGCGGAATTCAAGTAGAGGACGTCGCCGTGCGGCGGGAGGTCGACGAGATGGAAGTTCGTTCCTGGCGTGGAAGACCGCAGGGTCTGCTCCCCAGGGCGAATCCAGCCGAAGTAGCTCTTGCCAAGGATCCAGATGGCATCGGGTCGCTCATGTGGTTCGTGGTCTTCGCACCACTCTGCGAAGTGGTTGCCCAGGGTCAGCGGTTTGATGCTGTCGAAGGCGAAGATCATGCCCATGGTCGGGAAGGGGGAGGGGCCGCCGATGGCAGTCCGGCTTTGGTGCGGCGGGTCTGGGTGGTAGGCGGACTTGGGCAGCTTCTTAGCGAGGAGGATCTTCTCGCATGCGTCTCGCAGCTCCTTACGGTCGAGCTTGGACTTGACTTCAATGAGACCATAGACGCACTCGTTCGGCACGATGCGGTAGCTCTGCATGTCGAGCAAGGGGGGTGTGCTGCGGTCGCAGATGACGATGTCGCACTGGTGTGACGTCCGACCGTCGACCGAAATGATCTCGGCGCTATGGAAGGCGCGAACGTGGCCGGGCAGGTAGTGCTTCAGGAAGTCGTGGAAGACCTTTTCGCGGGCAGTTCCCTTTTCTCCGCTGTGTGTGAAGCCCCCGGACAGCTCGAAGTCTGTTCGCATGCGCCGGGCGACCGAGTGGAGGATCTGTTCGAGCTGGTTGTCGCTCACGTCTCGATGGTAGAGGTTGAAGTGGTTTGCACCGTTTCGCCATGGCTCGATGCAGGCGGCCTCACTGAGCGGCTGTGGAGGCTCCCTCCACCATCGACGCCCGCGGGGGGCTTTCAGCGGCTGACTGGGCCCGCGCTCGTCAGGGCGGCGTGAGGCGGGAGGGTGTCGTCCACCACGTGGTGTCGTTCAATGCGGTGCGGTCGAGGCGTTCCTGGGGCACGCGCAGCCGCTGGGTGAGGCGGTCGATGACCTCGGCGGGCATGTCCAGGGCCCGGGCGCGGTCAAGTGCCGGGGCTGTGCGGGCGGGGTCGGCGGTCAGGTCGGGGCCGGTGGGTTCGGCGCGGGCGACGGCCTGCCACAGGGGGTGGCTGATGTCGGCGGTCAGGTGTGCTGCGCGGGCGGCGGTGACGAAGTGGTGGGCGGCTTCGACGCCGGCGATGTCGACGTCGCCGGCGTAGTGGAGGGGCCCCGGGCGGATACCGGTGAGGTCGTGCAGCTGGATGATGTCGGTGAGCAGAGCGGTTGCTGCGTCTCCCCCGCCGAAGAGGACTGCGGCGTAGGGGGTGTTGGGGGCGGTGCGCAGTGCACGCCAGGCGGAGTCGAAGGTGGCCCGGTTCTCGACCACGAGGAGGGGTCCGGTGTGGTGGAGGAGGGCGATGCGCAGTGCGCCGGTGGGTGCTTGGCACGCGAGGTGTTCAAGTGTGAGGCGGCCGGTGGCGAACAGAGGGCCGGTGGCGAGGGCGGCCAGGCGTTTTTCGTCGTTGAAAATCTGCAGGGATCGTTCTTCGCGGGCGATCACGGGCCGGGGCTGTCCGGTGGTGGCCAGGAACCAGCGGTTGATGCGGACGGCGTCCTGGCGCAGGTGGGCGGGAGGGCGTGCGGTGCGGATCCAGCCGGGGGCCCACTGCATCGCGCTCCCCCAGGGTTCGTCGGCGGCGTCGAGGACCTGTCGGGAGGGTGTGTAGTGGGCGGGCACGGCGATGCGTGCGGGCAGAGGAGGGGTGCCGGTGTCCCAGAGCCGGCCGGCGGGGGCGGGCAGGGTGATCAGGCCGGCGTCGGCCAGGGAATGCAGGGCGTGGGCCAGCCGCAGGCGTGCGGTGACGGGGTCGGGCCAGGCGGGGTCGGCCTGGGCCCACAGGCGGTGCAGGTCGTGGGCGTTCAGGCGGGCCCGGCCGGTGTTCAGCAGGGTGTCGGCGAAGAGGTCGAGGATGTCCTGGGGCGGCTTGGAGGTGTGGAGGGTCACGGACGGGCCTCTTCGTCGAGGGGGTCCGTGGTGGTGCGGACGGTGACGGCGGAGAGGGTGGGCCAGGTCCCTGCTGCCGGGCCGGGGGGCGTGTCGGTGTCGCGTTCGGTGGCGGAGACGTACAGGGTGCCGTCGTGCAGGAGGGGTTGCAGGTCGGTGTCGGTGATGCGGTAGGGGACGACGATGTTGGCGTTCTCCCTGCGGGAGACGCGCAGTTGGATGAGGCCGGGGAAGACGGTGAGGGCGCCGAGGTCCCGGATGCCGGTGAGGGGGATGAAGCGGACGCCGAGGGAGGTGGCGATGTCACGGGCCAGGCGGAGGAAAGCGGGTTTGGTGACTTTGGCGAAGGGGTTGTCGAGGAGCAGGGTGGTGTGGCGGTGGCCGTGAACGGCGGCGCGGCGGGCTGCGAGCAGTGCGGCGAGGATGAGGGCGAAGGTGACGCCTTCGCCGCCGGAGGTCTCCACGGCGAGGCGGTCGACGGGCTTGTGCTGGGGATCGAGAGGGTCGGAAGGGATCAGGACGCGGGCGCTGAAGGCGGGGGTGGCGGCTTCGACGAGACGGTGGATGGTGGCGTCGGCGTCGAAGTCGGGGCGGACGTGGCGGGTGTGGGGGTCGAACCATGTCTGCAGCAGGGACAGGATCGCGGTGCGGCGCTGGTCCTTCTTCATGTCGAGGCCGGAGAGTCTGAGCAGGGGAAGGCCGGCCCAGCGTCCCAGGGCGGGGGTGGTGGGCAGGTGAGAGTCGTGGACGGTGGCCTGGACACCGCGCAGGAGTTCCTGGACGGCGGCGAAGGCGGTGCGGCTGAGGTCTTCCACGCGCGTGTCGAACGAGTCGACGAGGTTTTGCAGCAGCGCTCGTCGTTCGTTGGTGTCGTGGTGATGGGCGTCGGCGTCCTGTAGGAGGCTGGTACGGCGCAGCCCGCGGAGCATGAGGACGAGCTTGTCGCCCGAGACGACGTCGGGGTGGGCGTCGCGCAGGGCGGCTTCGAGTTCTTCGAGCTGCCGGGTGGCGAGGGCTTCGCGTTGGCCGAGGCGGCGGTGCAGTGCGGTGATGTCGCTCTGGAGTGCGGTGCGGCCGTCGTCCAGGGCGGCGGTGGCCTGGTCGGGTTCGGCGTCGGACAGGTCGGTGCTCGCCAGGGTCATCAGGTGCTGGACGGCGTCGGGGGCAGGAGGTGAGGGTGGCCGGCCCTGGACGTGGAAGGCGCGGTCTTCGAGGTCGACGGCGGGGATGAGTCCGCCTGAGGACGCCAGCAGAGGCAGGTCGGCCTGCAGCGCGTTGATGGCCTGGGTGGTCAGGTCCCGGCAGGCTCGGGCGTGGTCCAGTTCTGTCTGGGCTGCTTCCAGGGCCTGTTCGGCACGGGTGCGTGCGGTCAGGGCTGTTTCACGGGCGGCGGTGAGGCGGGCGAGGACGCGTGCGGCTTCCTCGATGGTGGTTGCGCGGTCGTCCGCTTCGACGTGGGAGGTGCGGCGCAGTCTGCGCAGTTCTGCTTTGACCTCGTCGACGGCCGTGTGCTGGTGGGTGACGTTGCTCTTCAGTGTGCCGATCGTCGTGCTGAGGAGCAGGAGCTGTTGTCGGGCCCAGCCTGCGGTCTGCTCGTGGTCGGCGGCGCTGCGGGCGGGGTGGTTCTCGCGCAGGGCCCGGGCGGCCTCCTGGATGGGTGGGGGTTGGCTGTCGAGCTTCTGCTGGAGTTTTGCGGCCTGGTCGCGGTGCAGGTTCTGTTCCGCGGTCAGCTGCGGGTCGCTGACGGCCGCGCTCCAGTGGCGGTGGCGGGATGTGGCCACTTCTGTGAGCGTGCCGAGGTCGAGGCAGGCGTCCGAGGGGTCGGCGCGGTCGGTGTCGGTGGCCAGGTCGTCGCGCAGGCTCTGGGCTGTGACGGCTGCGTGGCGCAGGTCGCGCAGGGCGGCGTTGATGTGCTCGCAGGCCTTGCGGGCCTGGATCTGGCGGGTTTCGGCGTTCTGGAGGTCGGTGCGGGCTCGATCGCTTGCACGGTCGGCGAGCTGTTTGTCTTCTTCTGCCTGCAGTGTTTCGGCGTCGAGTTCGCTGCAGCGGGCGGCCTGCTGGGCGAGTGCTCGGAGCAGGCCGGTCTGTTCGGTGGTCCGGTTGATCTCTTCGTGCAGGTCGCGCAATCGCTGTTGGGCTGTCTCGATCTGCTGGGCGGTGTCGGTGAGTTGTTGCTGCGTCTGTGCGCGGACGCGGTCCGCCTCTTCGTAGCGCGTCCGCAGTGTCTGGGCGTCTTGTTCGGCGCTGTGGAGGCGGTGTGCTCCGATGCGTTCGCTCCAGTCGAGGACGCTGCGGCGCAGGTTCTGGGCCTGGTCGTAACGGCTGCCGAGGTCGTGGCGGTGCTGCTCGCGGCGGTCGGCCTCGGTGTGGCGGTCCTCGATTTGGGTGCGGGCCGCTGGATGGGACCAGTGGGCTTCGTCGGGCAGGATGACGACGATGTCCTCGGGCAGGGGGGTGGCTGCTTCGAGGGCCTGGGGGGTGGTGATGACCAGGGGGGCGTCGAGGTCTGCCCGTGCTTGGCGGGCCAGGTCGACCACGTCGTGCAGGTCGTCTGGGACGTTGACGATGATGCCGTCGGCGAGGGCCGGGTGGTCGCGCACGATGGCTTCGGCCGCCGGGGCAGGCAGGTTGGCCAGGTAGGCGTAGGTGCTGCGGGCGCCGTACTTGTGGGTGGCGGCGCGGCGGCAGATCTCGGCCACTGCGGGCCGCGGCGGCAGGAGGGCGGTGGTCTCCAGGGCTGCCACGGCCCGGCGTGCAGCGGTGGCCTGTACGGCGGCGTCCAGTTCCCGTGTCTTGGCCTGGTCGGCTGCCAGGGACAGGAGTTCAGCGATTGCCTGGTCGTGGTCCGTCAATTGGATCGGGTCGAAGTCGATGAGCGCGCTGGCGTGCAGTTGGCGGGTGAGGGTGTCTGTGTCGTCCTGCAGCTGCTGCAGGAGTTTCTCCTGTGCGTTCAGGTCTGCACGGGCCCGGACGGCTTGCTCCACGTGCAGGCGCTGTGCGTCGGTGAGTTGTGCTGCCAGGCCGGTGAGACGGTTGTGCTCGCGTTGCGTGTCGTGGTGTTCGGTGTGCAGGGTGTCCTGGCGGTTCACGGCTGCCTGCAGTGCAGTGTCCGGGTGCTCGTCGGCGTCCAGCACGCCGTCGCGGACCGCGGCGCGCAGGGCGTTGTCGATGCGGCCCCTTTCCGTCTGGCAGGCCTGCAGGCGGGTGTCGGCGCTGGCGTAGTGGTTGGCGGCGTCGAGGAGAGCCGTGTGTGCCAGGGCCTTGGCTTCGTGCGCTTCTTGTTCGGCGGCGGTGTGGGTGGCGTGTTCGGTTTTCAGCCGTGCAGTCTCCTGGTCCAGGCGCTGGGTCAGGGCGAGGGCGGCGGATGCGGCGCGGCGGCGTTGGGGTTCGGCATCCTGGCCGCGTGCTGCGAGGGTGGCGCTGATGTCCTGTACGTGCTGTCGCTCGGTGTCGAGCTGGACGATCAGGGCAGCCGCGTCAGCTGCGGCGGCGTCCGCTTCGGCCTGGGTGAACTCTTGTGTGCTGGCATCCAGTTGCTGCTGGGTGTGATGCAACTGCAGCTCGGCGAGCTGCAGTTTGCCGGCAATCTGGCGGGCGTGTGCGTCGGTGTACGCCGCCAGAGTGCTGTGCTGGGCTGCTTCCGCTTCCGTTCGGGTCTGTCGATGGCGTACGAGGCGGGCGTCCTGGTCGGTGCTTTGGCGCTCCAGGTGGTGGCGGGCGGTCAGTAGGTGGTCGATCCACAGAAGGCGGCTGGTCTGGAGTTCCTTGAGGTGGTGGCGGTGGACGGCGAGCGCTTCGGTGTGATGGACGAGGCCTTTGAACAGGTCCAGGCGCCGGCGGTCCAGTGCGAGGCGGTCGGCGTCTTCTCCCAGGCGGGTCAGGGCGGCCTTCAGCTGGGCGATCAGGTCCGGTGAGGCGATGGCCTTGACGAGGCTGTTGAGGAAGTCTCGGGAGGTCGCGTAGGTGAAGACGTGATCGGCTGCGCCTTCGTCCTGGTTCATGGCCAGGAGCCAGCTCTTGACGAATTCGACGTCGATCTTGAGGTTTTGGCGCAGGTAGTGGTCCCAGTCGTTCTGTTTGGCGGTGTGCTGGATACCGGTGCCGGGGTAGCGGCTGCGCAGTTCGGTGACGTGGGTCTGCCACTCGTTGTGGTCCTTCAGGCGGTGGCCGCTGCGCAGTGGAAGGGCTGCCAGGGAGGGGCTGTGGGCGGAGGCGGGCAGCGCCCAGAAGTATTCGGAGACGGGATCGTCTTCGCTGCTTGCGGCCGGCTTGGCCAGGCAGGCGCCGAGGAAGAAGCGCTGCGGGGCCTGTTGGGGGCTGGCCAGGGGCGTTTCGACTTCGAGGATGACGTGCGTGGGAGGGCCTCCGGGCACGTAGTGCTCGATGCGTTTTTCCTGTCCCTGCTTCTTCTGCCGGCGCTGGGCGATGCGGGGCAGGAAGTAGTCGGCCCGCGGCAGCAGCACGTGGAGGAGGAAGGCCAGCAGGGTCGACTTGCCGCCGCCGTTTTCCAGGCCGATCACGGTGTGGGTGTGCTGGGTCAGGTCGACCGTGAGGTCGGGGACGGCGACTTTGTCCCGGACGCGGAGGTTGACGACTCGGAAGCCGCGCAGGGGTCCCACGGTTTACTCCTCGGGTTCTGGTCCGGCATCGCTGGGTGAGGGCGGTTGCGTGCCGGTGGTGGCGTAGGTCTGCAGGTCTTGGAGGAGGTGGTCGGCGAGCATGGCCCGGCAGCGCGCCAGGAGCAGCCTGCGGGGGCGGTAGACGCTGTCGCGGACGGTGGTGCCTGTGGTCTTGGCGACCAGACGTTGACCGTGCAGGAAGGTCAGGACTGTGTACACGAGGTACGTCCTGTCACGGCGTCCTGCTCGTTTGCTGGCGGGCGCGTGGGCGGGCAGTTGCAGCCAGTGCCACCACAGAGGGGCTTGGTCTTCGGGCGGGTCGGCGGTTTCCTCCTCCTTGTGCCGGGCGAAGCCGGTGATGAAGTCGGCAAGCTGGGAGGCGGTGAAGGTGGCGGCCACGGCCAGGGGGTCGGCCAGCAGGTCGTCGAAGTCGGCGGCAGAGGGCGCGACGTAGGCGAGCAGCGCGACGGGGACCAGCAGCCGCGCAGCGCGGGCCGAGACATCCTCGAAGTTCTTGTTCCAGGGCAGGTCTGTCGTGCGCCGGGGCCAGGCCCAGGGGCCGTCGAGCTCGGTGTCGAGGAGCAGCCCGTGATGCGGGTCGGCCAGGGCCACGGAGCAGCCGGCTCCTTCGAGGATGTCGTCGACCAGATGCCGGAATGCGGCGTCGGTGCGGTAGCGGTCGAGCAGGCTGCGGTAGTGGGCGCTGTGTCCGCTGTTGCCGGGGGCCGCGGTGACGTCGAGGGCGAAGGCCAGCAGGCGTCCGGCGTCGGTGCCGTCCATGGATTCCCTTCTGGGTGCTGTCTGGTGCGGGGGCTTATCGCGGCCGGGGGATGAGGATCAGGTCGTCGCCTGCGATTCCGGCGGCTGCGAGGCGGGTTCCGGGGCGGACGACGGCCAGGCGGCCAGTGAGGAAGGCGTCGGCGGCAGGCGGGAGGTCCTCGTCGGATCCGTGGAAGCCGCCGTAGGCGCTGGCGACGGTGACGGCCAGGGTCCAGGGCACGAGGCGGGCCGCCGGGGCGGCGAGGTCGCCGAGGAAGTCAGCGTGGCGAAGGTTGTTGAGCAGGGTAGACAGCCGGGTGGGCTCGGTGATGCGGTCCAGGATGTCCTGCACCGCGGCCAGTACGGCCGGGTCCAGGTCGTCCGGGGTGGTGCGCAGCTCGCCGACGTCGAAGGGATCACGGCCTGGTTCGCTGGTCGTGCGAGTGGCAGGTGTCATGACGTCCTTCAGGCGCGGCAGGCTGAGCACGCGCGGGGTGCGCGGGCCGAGCAGTCTCACCATCAGGGGTTCCAGCAGGTCGGCGACGTCGCCGGGGGCCATGTCCAGCAGGGGTGCGAACAGCTGCCCTTGCGGGTTGATGGTCAGCCGGCGCGGGGTAAACAGCTGGCGGTCCTGTTCGGCTTCGAAGGCGGCTCTCACCTCGTCGCCGCTGCCCTGCAGCGCCAGGAGCGCCATGATCAGGTCGTGCAGGCTGGTATTGAGATGTTGGAGCCTGGCGTAGTCGGGTGCGTGCAGATGGAAGTGTTCGGCGACGGCGTCGGCGAACTTCTCTTCCGCCTCCACCTGTTCGCCGACCAGGGTGATGATGTCGGTCAGGCGGGGGATGACGTCGTCCTCATAGTCGACGTCGCGGACGTTGTAGACGATGCGGCGCAGCAGACTGTTCAGCTGGGCAGCCAGGCCGTGGACGCTGAGGGTTCGCCGCTCGACGGAGTCGAGGACCTCGTCGTAGTCGCGGCGCTTGAGCATGCGTTCGGAGCGATAGCGCTCGGCGGAGAGCCGGTCGAACGGGTCGAAGTCGACGAGGTTCTGGAAGACGTTGATGGCTTCGGGAGTGGCGCGCAGGACGGGCTCGTCGCTTTCGTCGTCTGCGGCGGCGGTGACGAAGGCGAAGGACTGCATCACGTAGTGGGCGTCGTGGTCGGCGTCGGGCCGCACGTAGCGGTCGGTCATGCGGGTTTGCCGGTCACGTTCGTTGACCAGCAGGTCCATGACTGCTTCTGCGATCTCGTGGTGGGTGGCGGGGGGATCGTCGGGCTGCTGCCAGGCGCACAGGCTGGTGATGTCCTCGACGAGGGCGTGGCGGGGCCGGCCGCCGCTGAGGCGGTCGTTCTCGATGACCAGGTGCAGTGCGGCGAGCAGCACGGTGATCAGGTCGTAGGAGTCCCACTCGCGGTGGATGCGGCGCAGTCCGTCCAGGCGGACGAAGAGTGCGGCCTGCAGGCCTGCCGTGCGGCGCTGGCGGGCTTGCCATTGGTCAAGGAATCCGCGGAGCTGCTCGTTGAGTTGTGTCGGCACAGGTGCCCCTCCCCCAGCCGTGGATGATACGAGCGCATTGGCCGCTTTGATGGGTGGATGAGTGAAATAGCGTGATGCTGGCGGGAGATGACGCCGCAGCGCTGTCTGCGGCCATGCGGGCTCGCCAGTGAGCGGCCCGCCCAGCCCGTCTCGCTCGGCAGGGCGCGCGCCTGCGCGGCGGCCGCAACCTGCTCATCCGCCCGCTGGGGCGCTGTCCAGGCCGAGTTCGGCAAGGGCGGCCTGCCGGTCGGGGCTGAGGCCGCGGCGGCGGATGTTGCTCAGCCACTGCCCCAGGCGCACCTCGCCGTCCTCGGTCTGCTCGATGTGCCGCTGGGGAACGTTGAGATGCCCCTCCCGCAGGCGGAAGGCCCGTGCGGCTCTCAGCCCTCGCTGGAAGGAGCGCTCACGCGCCGGCTGCCGGTGGTCCTGGCTGCCGGAGCCGGATACGGCCGGCAGGGCGAGTCCCAGGTCCGCGAGGAGCCGTCGCTGCCCGGGATGAAGGGCATCCGCCCGCGCTGCCTGCGCCTTGAGCCACTCCCCTGCCGCTGCTTGTTCGGGCTGTTGCCGGGCTGCGTGATAGGCGCGGTGCCAGGTGAGCGGCCAGGGCGGGTTCCACCACCGGTCCAGGGCGGCAAGGGCAGCAGCGCGTTCCTCGGCGAGCTGGCCGGCGCGGGCACGCTGGGTGGCCAGCCAGCGGCCCAGGGGAAAGCCGTCGTGCACGTGGCCGCTGGGGGCAGCCAGGTGGCCGTGGCGGGCGGCGTACAGGACTGCGTGGGCCAGGCCCCGCTCGAAGGCCTTCTGGCGGGGGTCCCAGATGACACCGAGGCGTTCAAGTGCCTGGCCGCGTGCGGGATCGAGGGTGCCGAGGGAGTTCAGGTGGCGTTGCCAGCTCAGCCAGCGGCCCAGGGGGTAGCCGGTGGCGTCCTCGTAGGTCTGGGGGACGTCGAGGTGGTGGTGGGCGCGGTGGTAGCTGCGGGCGGCTTTCAGTCCGCGGCGCCACTCGGCGCTTTTGGGGGCCAGGACCCTCAGGGACAGGGCGAGGGCGACTTCTTCGGCCTGGGCGGGGCGGTCGAAGTGCAGCCATGCCTCGGGATCGCCCGCAGGCATGGTGGGCCGGTGCGTGCGGGGGTCGGCCAGGCGGGCCTCAAGGCGGTCGTCGTGGGCGCGCAGGGCCTGGATGGTATGCCACAGCGGGGTGTAGGCGTCAGCGCCGAGGAGGTCGTCGGGGTCTTCGCCCGGGGTGAGGTAGACGGGGACGACGAGGGTGGCCTTCTTCCCTGCACCCGGCTGCTGGCGCAGGGCGCGGCCGACGGCCTGGACGGTGTCGACAGGGCTGTTCTTGGGGTCGGCGAAGACGACGGCGTCGATGGCGGGCACATCGATGCCCTCCCCCAGCACGCGTGCGTTGGACAGCACGGCCGGAGCGTGGGGGCTGGCGTGGGAGGCGAACTCCAGGAGGAGGCGGCGGCGGACCTGGGGGGCGTGGCGTCCGCTGATCCAGTCCGCCCACAGCCCTTCGGGGCGCAGGTGGCTGGGCAGGGTGGCGGCGGTGTCGTGCAGGGTGGCGGCGAAGGCGCGGGCGTCGGCGACGCGGTGGTGGAAGGTCAGGACGCGGCGCAGCCGGTGGTCGTGGATGGCGCGCAGGGCGGCGACCTGGCGGCCGGCCAGGCGCAGTCCGTCGACGCCGGACCGGGGGCCGGTGGCGAGCCAGTCGCGCAGGTCTTCGTCGGTGACGACGGGGACGAGGATCTGGTAGTCGGCGAGCAGGCCGAGGTCGATGGCGTCGGAGAGAGTCAGCCGGTAGGCGACGGGGCCGAAGAGGGTCTCGTCGTCCATGGAGGCCACCGCCTCCGTGTCGTCGTCCGGGCTGTCATCGGGATCCCAGACGCGGGGGGTGGCGGTCAGGTAGAGGCGCCGGGTGGTGGGGACCTGGTCGTCGTAGTGGACGGCGGCCCAGGCCTTGCCCAAGCGGCCGGCGGTGCGGTGGGCCTCGTCGACAACGACGAGGTCCCAGGGGGGCAGGTGGTGGCTGCTGTGGGCGGCGACCACCGCGGGCAGGGAGGCGTAAGTGGCGTAGGCGGTGACGGGCCCGGGGCGGGATGTGACGGTGAGGGCGGTCAGGTCCGCGGGGTCGGTGGTCAGCGGGATGTCGGCGCCGAGCGGCTCGTGGTCGAGGGCCTGACGGGCCGAGCACACCGCCACGGCGGTCCCCTTGCGGCCGGCCAGGTGCCAGGAGTGGATCGTCTGCGAGAGCAGGTCCAGTGTCGGCAGCAGCACCAGCACACGGCCATGTGGAGCGACGCGGGCGGCGGTGCGGGCGGCGATCAGGGTTTTGCCGGTGCCGCAGGCGGCGATCACGCTCGCGCGGGGGTGGCGGGTCAGGGTCTGGGTGGCTGCGGCGACCGCGTCTTTTTGGTGAGGGCGCAGCGTCAGCTCGGTGGGTGCCATGGGCAGGATGCGGCTTCCGGTGCGGGGTGGTCAGGCGGCGGGGACGCGGTGCTGGGAGAGGTGGTCGAGGATGTGCTGGTGGGCTTCCCAGCCGTCGGGGAACTTGGCGGGGACGCCGAGGGCGACGGGTTCGTTGGAGGGGTGGCGGTCGAGGAGGTCGGCGATGCCGGCGCGGGCGACCATGATGCAGGCGTGACGGTGGCGTGAGGCCAGCACGCACAGGCGGCCGGCTTCGAGGTGGAAGGCGGAGGCGTCGCGGCGGCCGGAGAGGGGGTGCAGGACGATGGTGACGGCGAACTCTCGGCCCTGCAGGCGGTTGGCGATGTCGGCGCGCACTCCTCGGGCGTGGGGGGTGCGGTTGAGGAGTTGTTGGATGTGACGGGCCTGTTCCCGGTGAGCGGTGCCGATGGCGATGTCGGCGGGCTGCAGGCGCCGGCCCATGGGGTATTTCTCGCAGACGGCCTCGATTCCGCGCTCCAGGAGGCGGGAGGCCAGGGCGACGGTGGCGTGGGCGGCCTCGGCGTCGATGCGTGCGGTGTGGCGGGGCGGGAGTTCGTGCAGGGCCCAGCCGGTGCGTGCAGCTTCCTCGACGGTCGGGTCGAAGGGGTTGTGCAAAGCGTTGATGGTGAAGGTGAGGGCGCGGGTGGCGGGGGCCGTGGCGGGCTGGAAGGGGGTGAAGGGGTAGAAGGCCCGGGAGACGATGCCGGCTGCTGAGGCGGGAAGCCGCCAGGAGACGGGCAGGGTGTGGGTGCTGGTGTCGTTGTGGTTCGTCAGGACGGTGACGGCGTTGTTGAGGGGGTCGTGGGGCAGCCCGGTCCACCGGGGGGTGCTAACGATAGAGAACGGGTCGAGTTGTCCGGGGTCGCCGACGAGGAGGGCCCGGTCGAAGAGTTTGGCGATCAGCAGGAGGGCGTCGGAGCGCATCTGGTAGGCCTCGTCGATGATGGCCCACTTCCAGCGGGGGCCGTCTACGTACGCCCATTTCATGGCGGTTGCGATGATCACGTCGCAGGCGAGGACGTCTTTGATGTCTTTGCTGATGATGGTGTCGGTCAGGGCCAGGACTTCTTCGGGTGCCTCGTAGTTGTGCCCGGCGAGGCGTCCCAGGCGCAGCCGGGGTGCTTCTGGGTCGGCGAGGCTGACCAGGAGGTCGTCGACCTGGTGGTTGGTCTGGGCGATGATGATGCACTGTTCGCCGGCGTCGGCAAGGGCACGGGCTGCGCGCACGACCAGGGTGGATTTCCCTGCGCCGGGGGGCGAGTCGACGACGAGTGGCCGCGTGGTGGTGCCGGTCAGTGCGGTCAGGACGGCGGTGACCGCTTGGCCGGCCAGTTCCACGGGCGGGATGGGTGGCTGGGTCACGGCTGGGTCTCCTCGGTCTCCTCCAGGATGGCGGCTGGGTGGTTGTGCTGGGGGCCGCCGTGGGTCCAGGGAGTGTTCTCCCGGCTGGGGAACGGGGGCCGGCTGAAGAACTCGGGGGCGAAGGTCAGCTCGAGCAGATCACCGACGGCGGGGACGGAGTCGGTCCTGGGCTTGTTCACGGTGCCGGTGAGCGTCATCACCTCGAGCAGGAGATCCGCGCCTTGGCCGTGAGGAGTGATGGCACGCACGGCCATGTGCACGCGTGGGTTGTGGGGTCCGGCGAGCAGGTGCCCGATGTCCAGGCGTACCGGGTCGGTGGTGTGCAGGGTCAGGCGCGGGCGCAGTTTGGGGCTGCGGGCGCCGGGGACGGTGTGGTGGGCGTCGACCTCGGTGACGGTGCCGGCGACGGCTTCTCCGGTGGTGCGCCGCTCGGCCATGAAGTAGGGGTCCTCCAAAGCGCGGTGGGCGTCGAAGGCTCCTTGGGCCAGTTCCATGCGGGCGAGCCGGCGGGCGGCGGAGACGGGATCGTCCTTGATGGGCTGGGGGCGTCCGTCGGCCGCGAGGTAGGTGGTGTAGGCGGTGAAGCGGTCGCGGTCGGCGGCCCAGCGGCGCTGCGCGTCGTGGGTCTGGGGCAGGTTGCGCAGCAGGCCGAGGGCGTGCCAGGCGTCGTCCCAGGTTGGCTTGAGGTAGTTGTGCAGGAGGGTGTGCAGCCGGTCGATGAGCGGGATCATCGCGGCGGTGTTGTCTTCTTTGGCGGCGTTGTCGTAGGCCGTCAGCAGGGGGTCGAGCTCGAGGCTGTCGAAGGAGGGGTCGGTGGCCGGGCCGGCGGGCCGGTGCAGTTGGCCGTCAGGGCCGGGGACTTGGGGGTTTTCGGCATCGAGGGCGGCGCGCAGGCCTGTGGTGCCGCAGGGAGGGTCGATCCAGGCCAGGAGGGCGGCAAGATGCTCGTCCTCCAGTCGGCTCTGGCCGGTGATCCAGCGGGTGGCCAGCAGATCGGTCAGGGCCAGCAGGAGGGCGGAGCCGGGGTGTTCGGCGTGGTCGGCGAAGAAGGTGAGCCACTGGCCGAGGCGGCCGACGCTGCGGGCCGGGTCGCTGCCTTCGGGCGGCTCGGTGAAGCGCAGGGCACGGCCCAGCCGCCCGACGTAGGGAAGGGATCTGCGGTTGGCGACCAGGAGTTGGGGGGCATGGGTGTGACGCTCGCGGGCAGGCTTCTTGCCTTTGGCGGGCAGGTGTTCGGTGCTCTGGAAGCCTTCGATGTAGGTGAGGATGTGGCCGGCCAGTTCTTCCAGGAACGCGGTGGGCCGCCCGTGGGGCGGTGCGACCAGGAGCTGGGGGCGGCCCGGTTCGGCGCCGAACATGACGGCCAGCAAGGTCGCTTCGGTACCGGAGCGGTTGAGCGGCAGGAAGATCAGTGGCTGCTCGGCAAGGTGGAAGTGGCCGACCATGCTGGCGTCCTGCACTGTTTCGGTCTCGGCTGCCTCAAGGCGCAGCAGGGTGGACAGTCGGCTCATGCGGACTCCCGCAGTTGGGTGCGGACGGCGTGGGCGTGCCAGAGGGCGGCGGCCAGGTCGGCCTGGTCGGCGGCGGGGGTGCGGGTGCCGTCGGCGAGGCGCAGGGCGGTGCCGATGTGGTCGATGCCGCCGAGGTCGTCGCTGATGTCGCTGCCCAGGACGTCGATCGATCCGTCATCGCGGGCTTCGCCTCGGCAGACGTAGGCCAGGTCGCAGAAATGACGGCAGGCAGGGGTGTAGCGGGTGGTGGTGGCTTGCAGGGCGGCGGTGAGTTCCTTGGGGTCGCGGGTGGGCCGCTTGTCCTGATCGAGGACGAGGTCGAACGTGATGCGGGCCGGCAGCACGTCGAGGAGCGGCTCGACGCGGGTGAGCCGGTTGAGTTGCCGGGTGAGGGCGGCGATCTTCTTGCGGGCATCGACCACGCTGGTGGTGGGGCGGCGGGTGAAGTTTCGGGGCGTGACGAGGATGACGTCGTGGGAGACTCTGTCGCCGTCGATGCCTTCGTTTGCGAGCAGTTCGCGCAGGGCGAGGACGTAGGCGGCGGCCTGGGTGACGGCGGCGGCCACCTTCGCGCCGCTCGCCTGCTGGTCGACGACGGCGAAGGACTTGATCTCGATGATGTGGAAGATGCCGTCGATCTGGAAGGCGACGACGTCGGGCTCGAGGTAGACCGGGTGGCCGGCGACGGTCAGCTGCAGGATGGGGTGGTCCAGCAGCGTGCGGGCAGGGCTCGTGGAATGGAGTGCTTCCAGGACGGCATTGCGGGTGTGGATGTAGCGCACCTGGGGGGAGGCGTCTTGGGTGCCGACCACTGCGAGGTCGGTGTGGGCGGCTTCGGGCAGCGGCAGATCCAGGACGTCACGCAGCAGGCGCAGCAGTTCGGCGCAGCCGTCGGCCTTGACCTGCTGTTCGAAGGTGGCTCCGCTCCTGAGAGCGAGGGAGGACTTGGCGAGGGGGCGGGGTTTGCCCAGGTGGACGGCGATGGCGTCCTTGTCGATGCCGGCGGCGTCGAGCAGGGCTCGGCGGTTGCAGCCGGGGTTGGCGGTCAGGGCCGCGAGGGTGCGGGCGTCGTGCCCTTTGGCAGGGACGGGGCCGCGCAGTGCGGCGAGCCGGTCGTTGAGCTGACTCACAGATGTTCCTTGCGGGGACAGGGCGCAGGCGGTCAGGGGACGGAGCGCAGGCGGCGGGCGGACTGGAAGGATCCTCCGAACAGCAGTGCCGCGGTGTCGAGTTGGCTGCGGGCCCGGGCGGCGGCCTGGGTGCGGGTGGTGGTGTCGCTGGCCGTGTGGAGGGTGAGCTCGTCCTCGGCGGCACGGCGCAGCAGGGTCAGGTCGAGGGGTGCTCCGGCCGGGCTGGGGTGCGGTGTGGGGGGCTGGGCACCGGGGATGTTCTGGGCGTAGCGCACGAGGAGTTGGCGGACGGGCAGTGGCAGGGTGGCCGTATCGAGGCGTTCGGCGGCGTCCGCGATGTTCAGGGCGCTGGTGAGGAAGTGGACGCGGGCGCTGAGCGGGCCGACGATGCGTTGTTCCAAGGACCAGGTGCTGACGGTGAGCAGGCCGCGCGCGGGTGAGAGCAGGTCGGAGGTGAGCGCCGGGCACAGGTAGTAGGGGCGGGCGCCGGGGGCGCTGCGGTAGGAGCGTTCTTCGTCGCGGCGCAGGCTGGTCAGCCGGGAGGGGGCCAGTCCGCCGGCGAAGAAGGCTTCATGGACGGTGCTGATGAGCTTGGGGGCGGCCGGCACGGCGAGCAGGGTCAGGACCTGGTGGACCTGTTCACGTGCGGGCAGCAGGGTTTGCGGCTCCGCGGGAGCCTCCTGCGCCGGAGCGCTGTTCCCGCCACTGTCGGAAGTGCTGTTCTCCTCGCCCTCTTCGGCCTGTGCGAAGAGGGCGTCCCAGGCGCGCTGGGTCCGCCGCAGGTCTTCACGGAGCTGTTTGACCTGGTCGCTGTCACGGGCCAGTTGGGCACGCCGCATGGCCTGCTGCAGCTGATGCATGCGTTGTTCGAGTGCGTCCAGATGCTCGTGCATGGCTACCACTCTACCGCATTCCAAGGTTTTCCAGTTTTCTCCTGTGATTGCTGCTGTAGAGTCGTCGGCACTTCGCCAACTGCCGCTGCGCAGGGGGCATCGGGCAGTCCTGCCGTCACCGAGGAGAGCCGTTCATGAAAGCCCTGCACACATCCGACTGGCATCTGGGCCGCACCCTGGGGCGCCGCTCCCGGGACGAGGAGTTCGACGCCGTCCTGGCCGAGATCATCGCCATAGCGGAGTCCGTGCAGCCGGATCTGATCGTGCACAGCGGCGACCTGTTCGACACGTACCGGCCCGCCCACAAGGACATCCTGCGCGCGATGCGCTGCCTCGACGGCCTCGCGCGCATCGCGCCCACCGTGGTGCTGGGTGGCAACCACGACTCCCCCGAGCTCTTCGACCTGCTGGCCTATGTGTGCACGCTGCGGCCCGACGCCGACCAGGGCCGCCTGCGCTTCGTGCACAGCCGGGGCGACACGGAACCGGGCACCGTGCTCGACTTCGACAGCCGCGACGGACACGAGCGCATCCGCCTGGCCGCCCTGCCGTACGTGCACCCCAACCGCTATCTGCATCTGTTCCCCGGCTTCGGGACCACCGAGGGCGCCTACGCGGCCGGTCTGCGCGAACTGCAGGAAGCTCTGCTCGCCCGGCTGCTCGACGGTTACGACCCCGGCCGCGACGTGCTGCTGTTCACCGCCCATCAATACGTGGCCAGCGCCGTGCCCTCCTACAGCGAGCGGATGTGGGAGGCACGCGAGCCGTATGCCACCGCCGCGGACGCCCTGCCGCAGGTCGCCTACTGCGCCCTGGGACACATCCACAAACCCCAGCCCGTCGGCAGCGGGCGTCTGCCCGCCCGCTACGCCGGCAGTCCCCTGCAGATGGACTTCGGCGAGAGCGAAGAGACCAAGAGCGTCACCGTCGTCGACTCGGCCCCCGGCCGGCGCACGCTCACCACCCCGCACACACTGCACTCCGGACGGCGCCTGGCCCGCTTCGACGGCACCCTGGAGGAACTCGGCGCCGCTGCCGCCCAGTACACCGGCGTCTACCTCAAGGCAGTCATCCGCACCGACGAGCCCGTCCCTCGACTCGGAGAACGGATCGCCGACCTGGTACCAGACGCCGTACTGGTGGACTTCGAGGAAGAGTGCGCGGCCACCCGGGCCACCGTCCTGTCGGGCGCCGACGCGGCCGACGACGGGCAACTCGACGTCACTGCGGCATTCAGCGCCTACCTCGCCGATCCCGGCACCCCCGGGCAGCACGCCGACGAGGTCGTCGCCGCCTTCGCAGACCTGCTGAACACACCGGACTCCGGACTTCCCCCCTCCCCCGCCGAGCATCTGCTCGCCGAAGCCATCGCCACCCCCTGGACCAGCGCCGCACACGGCGGTACGGAGACCACCTCATGAAGATCGTCCGCCTGACCTTCTCAGGGGTCCGCAGCTACCCCGGCACCTGCGAGATCGACTTCACCGGCAAGACCCTCGTGGGCATCCTCGGCGACACCGGCGCGGGCAAGACCAGCATCCTGGAAGCCATCACCGTCGCCCTGTACGGCAGATGTTCCTTCACCGACCAGGCTGCCCAGCTGCGCTCCGACGACTGCCAGGCCATGAGCGTCGACCTCGTGTTCCGCGTGGACGGCCGGCAATGGCGGGCACACCGCGTCTTCCACGCCACCCGCGAAACCCAGGCACGGCTGACGGACCCAAACGGCAAGCACACCGACGGCACACGCGCCGTCGACGCAGCCGTCCGCGACCTCCTGGGAATCGACTACATCACCTTCAAATCCTCCGTCCTGGTCCCGCAAGGACGCTTCGGCGATCTACTCAACGCGGGTGACGCCGAGCGTACCCGTATCCTGAAGTCCCTCTTCGGTGTTGACGAGCTGCAGCGAGTACGCCAGCTCGCCGACGGAGCCGTCAGCCGGATCAAGGACCTCATCAGCCAGGCACGGCAGGAAGACGCCCGGCTGCCTGCCGACCCGGCCGCTCAGGCCCAAGCAGACCGGCAGCGGCACGAACGAGCCTTCCTCGGCGCCTCAGACCTCGACGACCGGCTGGCCGAACTGCGCCGGCTGCAGACCAAGGCCGCACAGACGTCGCAACAAGCCCGCCTCAGTGTGAAGGCCGCTGCCGAACTCGCCGAGCGGTGCGTGGCCGACTATGGCCGCATCACGGCCTCTGTCCGGCAGGCCCAGAAAGAACTGCAGCAGCTGCAGGAAGCCAACGCCGCAGCCGAGACCGCCGTCCAGAACGGTCTCACGGCTGTCACTGCCGAGCAGGAGAGGGCCGTCGCAGCGGGGCTGGCTCCCGACGTCCTGGCGGCAGCCGCCCAGGTTCTCGGGGACATGCCCGGCAGGCTCAGCACCCTTGCGCAGGGGCAGGCGGAGCACGCCCAGTTCCTGGCCGAGCTCGCGAGCGAGGAAGAGGCTCTGGCCCGGCGTGCCGACGAGCTGAAGAACGCCGAGACACACGTCGCCGAGCTGGGTGCACAGGCGCAGGACACCGATGAGGATGCCACTGCCGCCAACGAGGTGCTGCAGGCACTGACGACCGCCGTCCGGCACGCCGGCGAAGCAGCCGGCGTACTGGCCCTCCAGCGTGCCAACCGCGCCACCACCAGCAAGAGGCTCAGTACCCTCCTGCAGGATCTTCCCGGTAGCGACCCGGAGAAGGCGCGGGCCGCGGTGGTCGCGGCGCAGGATGTGCTGGACGGGATCCGGCGCCAGGAGGCCGCACACACCGCGGGCGATGGACTGGTCCCCGGGGACGGCTGCTCCGTCTGTGCCCGACCGCTGCCCGACGACTACCAGCCGCCGCAGCCGCAGGACGACGAAGCCCTCGCTCAAGCCGTGGCCGCGGTAGAGAGTGCCTCCGCCGCGCTGAGCAGCGCCGAGCGGGAACACGCCCGCCACACGCACGAGTTCGAGGGGCTTCAGCGGACCCGGCAGGAACACGAGCAGCAGGTCAAGGAAGCCGCCGCTCAGCTCGAAGCGTCTCTTCCTGCAGTGCGTGAGCAGGCGATGGAACTCGCCTCGCGCACCGACCACCCCCAGCCGGCTGCGTTCGCCAAGGAGTTGGAGACCGCGGTCGCGACATCCCTTGCCCGCCTGACCGACGGCGCACAGCCAACTGCCGTCGAACGGGAGACCTTGACCGGTGTCCTCCTGCAGGTCGCCCGTGGCCGTGTCGTTCAGCTGCAGGAAGCAGCCGATGCCGGCAGGAGTGCGCTGGCACGGGCAGAAGCCCAGCTGGGCGCGGATCGCACTGTGCTGGAAAAAGCCACACGGGACTCAGGCAAGGCCCGCGAGCAGGCTGAAAAACGGAGCGAGCACCTCAAGAACGAGCAGCGCAGCCTGCTGGCAAGCCTGTCCGCAATGCCTGAACCCGTACGGACCGCGCTGCCCCAACCTCCGCAGCTACCCACCGCCGATCATCTGGCAGCCGCGGCTGAGACAGTACGTCTCGAACAGAGCCGCCAGCAGGAACTGGCCGGACGGCAGACCCAACTGCGTACACGTGCGCAGGAGCTGCTTGTCGAGCAGAGCGAACTGGCAGGACGCCAACAGCGGGAGGTCACTGACCCTCTGCATCAACTCGAAGTACGGCTGCAGCGCTGGGCGGACAGCGCCACCAGTGCAGCAGCACTGATCGAGGAGTCCGCACGCCCCGTACTGCCTCCCCCCACCGTGGCCAGCAACCCTGCAGCTACGGAGGAGTACGCCGCAGCTCTGGAAACCGCCGGCACGCTGCTGCTGGCGGCACTGGACGGACACGACACCGCGGCCCGCGCGGCCATGGCGGAGCTGACCACGCGGCTCTCTGCGCATGCCCAGGAGGTGGCGGTCGCCTACCCCAGCACCACGATGCTGCAGATGTCCGGGGAGACGACGGATGCTTTGGACCCCACCCTCCTGGACGGCCTGAGCAGCCAAGCCGGCATCCTGCGCAACGAAGCCGAACGCGCCCTCAGTGACGCGGAGAAGGCCGAGTCCCAGATCCCCCACAAGGAACAACTGGCAGATGCCCTGGCTGCAGGCGAGCGCCAGCTGGCCGCCTGGCAGGCAGTGAGCGCCCATATGACGGACGGGAAGTTCCTCGGCCACCTCACCGACCTGCGCACCCGTGCTTTGCTCGCGCACGGCAGTGAGCTGCTGCAGCAGCTCTCCGGCGGACGGCTGGGTTTCGCCGACGACTTCGACATCGTCAGTCTCACCAGCCACACCCGCCGCAGCTCACGCACCCTCTCCGGCGGGGAAACCTTCCAAGCATCGCTCGCTCTCTCCCTCGCGTTGGTGGAGATGCACGGCCGAAGCGGTACCCGCATGGAAAGCCTCTTCCTCGACGAAGGCTTCGGCACCCTGGACAGCGCTTCCCTCGACAGCGCCCTGCAGGTCCTGCGCGCACACGTCGGCACCGACACACTGCTGGCCGTCATCAGCCACCTGCGTCCGGTCGCCGAGACGGTGCACGACGTGCTGTGGGTCAAAAAGGACCACCGCGGCTCCCACGCGCGGTGGCTGGATGCGCCCGAACGCGACCGCCTCGTCCGCGACGACCTGCACAACCTGGCAGAACTGGCGTGATCTCACGGCCGGGGCCCTGCTCTCGTTCAGGAGGTCCAGGTTCCTGGCCCCGCCGCACCTAAGACCGTGTCCTACTCGGGCAGTGCATCGAGGGGGTGGTCTTGGTGCGGCCTTCGATCGGTTACACGGCTTCGCGTTGACTTGCGTCACCAGCACGGCCCCGCTCTTCCAAGGCTGTTCAGACGGGCGGGGTGCCGTCGGGATGGTCGTGGACCCAGGACAGGCCGCCCAGGTCAAGGCGTTGGCGGGTGCGGGTGACCGCTACGTAGGCCAGACGGGCTTCGGCATCGTCGATGGGATCGGGGGGTCTCGTGGTGTTTGTTTGTCCGTCGGTGGTCTGGTCCTCGAGCCGGGCGAAGTCGTCGGCGATGAGGATGCGGGGCCATTCGCGTCCTTTGGCCTTGTGGGCGGTGGAGACGGTGACCTGGGCGTGCGGTTCGGGGGCGAGGCGGGCGACGGCGGTGAGGATGGCGTCGGTGCCGTGGGTGTCGACGAGGTTGACCAGGGGCTGCAGGTCGCGGCCGGCCGGGTCGTGGGCGGCGTAGTCCTGCAGGTCGCCCCATGAGGGGAAGAGGATGAGTTCGGGGTGGTGGGTGCGCCGGCCCTCTTTCAGGTCGCGGGCCGCAAGGGCCAGGGCCTGCAGGCTGTCTCCTCCCCCGGCCAGGGCGACCCGGTAGCCGGCCGCCATGAGGGTCATGACCTGGGCCATGGCGCCGACGTTGGTGCGGCACAGCACGGCGTCCGGCTGGGTGACGGGGCCGAGTTCGGTGAGCACGGCGGGGGTGCCGGTGAGGCGGATGGGGGCGTCGGCGAAATGCAGCCAGCGGTTGGCCTCCCGAGCGAGGTCGGGGCCGAAGCGGAAGGACTGGGACAGGGTCAGCTGGGTGCCGTCGAAGCCGGTCATGACGTCTTTGGCGCCGCGCCAGTGGTAGATGGCCTGGGCGGAGTCGCCGACCATGACGAGTTGGGCGTGGCCGCGCTGGCCCAGGAAGATCTGTTCGACGACGGGGTTGGTGTCCTGGGCCTCGTCCAGCAGCAGGAAGTCGGCTTGGATGCGCGGCCGGGTGAGGGCCCAGATCTTGAGGTAGTGGTCGTGGTCGAAGCGGACTGCGCCGTCGTCGGAGTGCTGCAGGTCGGCCCAGGCTTTGCGGGCGAACGGCAGGATGTGGGCGGCGAGTTGGGCATGCAGGTCGGATTCGTCCAGGCCGCGCAGGTGGGGAACGTGGTGGCGGGTGATGGCCTCGTCCGCGGTGTGGCAGAAGCGGGCGACGGTACGCAGGGCGGCTTTGGTCAGTCCGAGGGCTTGTCCAGTCTGCCAGGCCGGGCGGCGGGGGGCGTTGAGGCGGCGGGTGTAGCGGTGGCCGATGGCGGCGTAGGCGAGGGCGTGGGCGGTCTTGCACTGGACGGTATCGGGGAAGCGGGTGCGGGCGTCCTGGGCGATGGCCCGGTTGTAGGCCAGGTAGCGGCCGCGGCGGGTGGTGGCGCGGGCGAGGAGGGCGAGGGTGGTGGTCTTGCCGGTGCCGGCGCCGGCCTGCAGGGCCAGGTGGTCGCCAGCGTGGAAGGCGTCAGCGGCTGCGGTCTGTTCGTCGGTGGGGTTCACGGCGTGGGCCTCTCAGGGAGCCGGGCGAGTGCGTGCCCGACGGCGGACAGCAGGTAGGCAGGGGTGGTGTGGGCCAGCAGTTGGCGCACCGCGTGGTCTAGGCGCTCGGTCTCCCGGTCGGCGTGCTCGGCTAGGGCCCGGTGCACGGCCAGTTCCAGGAAGCGCTCGGGGGTCTGCTGGGCACGGCGGGCACCGGCGGTCAGGGCGGCGTGCACAGCGGGCGGGAAGGCGATGTTGAGCAGCACGCTGTGGTCGGCGTCCGGGTAGTGGGTGGTGATCACGTCGATGGGCAGCCGGGCGCCGAGGCGGCGGCGCAGCCGGCGGGCGGCGCGCTGCGGCGTCTTGGCGGCGACGAGGGCCATCAGGCGGGTGGCGTCGTGGTTAGCGGCGAGCGGCAGCAGGCGGGCGGCGCGGTGCAGGACAGGCGGGGGCAGAGGGTGGGTCAGCGTGATTTCCAGGGCATGGTGCGGCACGGGTCATCCCCTTCGGTGCGGGCAGGGCGAGGAATGGGGCAGGCGGGTGTGGATGTGCGCCGCATGCAGGAGAGGGTCGAAGGGTTCCCAGCAGGCCAGGGCGAGGTCGGCGACGCCGGGTGCGGTGGCGTGTGCCGGGCAGCGCTGGGTGCGCCAGCGCAGCTGTTCGCCATAGGAGAGGTGGCCCAGGTCGTAGACGGCCATCAGCGCATCGGGCAGGGCGAGTTGGCCGTGCCGAGCGGTGGTGGGCAGCAGTTTCCACATCCCGGCCGGGCCGGCGGGGGCGAGGACGGGGTGGGGGCAGCGGTGGCGATGGCAGGTCTGGGCCACGCAGCGCAGGTCCTCGAGTCGCTGCTGGGCGAGGTAGCGGCACAGCAGCAGCTGGACGACGGGGCGGTCGGGTCCGCCGGGTTTGGGGGTGTCGGGCTGCGGGGTGACGGGTGGGACGGGGGTGAGGGCCCCGGTGTCGATCAGACGGCGGGCGCGGACGGCGAGTTGACGGCGGATCGCCTCGAGGCGGGGGCCGGCCTGGCAGGTGGGGGTGCGGTGAGGGCAGAGCACGGCATGCGGGATGCGGCACCAGGCACTGCTGTCGCCGTGCGGATAGGCGATGCCCCCGCTGAGGTGCCAGCGGCAGGATTCGGGGACATCGGTGACGGTCAGTTCAGCAGGGTGCAGGGCGATGGGCCGCTGATCGGAACGCGGGTAGAGGTCGATGCGGCTGCCGCACTGGCGGCAGCGGCCCGTTTGGCCGGCGCGCAGCAGGCGGCTGGGGCTGGTCGTGGTCACCCGGAGCGTGCGGGGGCGGCGGAGAGCGCGAGGGCTGCCGTCCCAGTGGCGGCCGTCAGGGGCGGGCGTGGGGCACATGGCCCGGACCGTGCCAGGCGACACGCAGGCGTGAGCAACGCGTCGGGGATATGTCCCTCGACCAGCCCAGCGGCACCGAACGGACGATCTCGCGAGCGTCCTCACGTTCGATGCTTGCTCGCCGTTCGGGTGATTCGCGGTAGGACCCGAGGCGGGCGCGCCAGGACGTCAGGGGCCGTGGGTGCCGGGTGGCGTGTGGTCGTCGCAGAGGGTGCCCAGGAGGTGCTCGATGGGCACGTCGAACGTGTGGGCAAGGGTGTGCCAGGTGGCGACGCTGCCGGTGGTGCGGCCGTGTTCCAGGTCGATGAGGGTGTGCCGGGCCAGGCCGCTGCGGTCGGCGAGTTCGTCGTAGGTCCAGCCGCGCTCGCCCCGCAGGCGCGCCAGCGTCATGCGCAGCGCGGTGAAGTCGGGGTCGGGCGGCAAGATCGTCACCCGACCATCCGACGGTGCAGACCCCTGCCCTGTCAGTGCAGACCTCTGCACTATTTGTCTGGGTGGCGAGAGCGGCATTCAAGGTGCAGGACTCTGCACTACCGTGCGTCTTCCCGGCCCTGTGATGCGCCGGGGCACCCACCACCTCGGGCACGGACAGACGGGAGGACGACCAGCCCATGAGGCTCGCCGGCGCGCACTCAGCAGTGCGGCGCATCTGGACAGTGGAACTGCGTTCGCGAGCGGGCGGCCCCGCTCTCGTCTGCCCCGCCTGCGCCGCTCACACGTCTGCGCTCACGGGGGCCTCCGCACGTTCTGCCGTCCTGGCTCATCTGGCCTGCCATGCCCGCGCCGACGCGCTGCCCACCTATCTGCGCAGTTGCCAGTGCCGGGCCCGGGGCTGCCGGTGGCATCCGCGTCACCGCGGCTGCGCGGGACCGGTGCTGCTGGCCCTCACCCGCGACCGCAGCGGCCGCGCCTGGCGGCTGGCCGACACCTGCGCGGCCTGTGCCGCGGCGACCAGCAACACGGCCGTGGTACCCGACACCCTTTCCGGCTCCCTGCGGCAGCATGCCTCCCCTGGCCCGCCCCCGCCCGCACGCCGGTCCCACGCCGGGGTCCAGGAGCGGGAGCGGGTGCGGGAAATGCTGACGTACCTCGGCACTGCGCTGCCCCGCTTCACCTCCCCCGCCGCCCGGCTGCTGGCCCTGCAGTGCGCGCTCGTGCCGACACCCGCGCCCATGTCCGGCTGTCGGCAGGCCTGTTGCGGGGCATGCGCCTGCGCCACAACCGCGAAGTGTGGCTGGAGCTGGCCCACGCCGGCTGGCTGGAGCTGCCGGACGTGCGTGCGCTGCCATGGCAGGTGCGGCTGCTCGATGCCACAGTGCTGGACCAGGCGCCCGGCCGCCGTACCCGCTGCCGTGCTGCCGACTGGGCGCTGCGGCCCGTGCCGTTGGTCCTGCCGGCCACGGCGCCCGCACTGCGGCTGACTGCTCTCGTGCTGGCCGCGCACACCGGCACCCGGCCCGAACACAGCACCGACATGGACATCCTCACCCGCCTGTGCGGGCACTCACCGCAGCAGACCGGAGAACTGCTCGACCGGCTGGTGACCACACGCACCCTGAGGGCATGGCATCACAACCGGGAGACCGACGAGGTGTTCTGGCACCTGCCCCAGCCGCAGGCGCGCACTCCTCCGTCGCACTGCCGCGTGGCCACCGGGCATGACGGCTCGGAGGGCGGCTCGCGGTGAGAAGACATAGCGTGGCGGAACAACTGGCGCTGTTTGTCCGTACCATCTGTACGCCAAGGCATCGTGCGGCACGTGCGGCGCCCCTGCCGGGCGCCAACACCCGCCCGAGAAGGGGTGTCACCTCATCTGGTGCAGCCCCCCCCCCAACACGCTGGTTCACCGAGGAAAGGTCAGTACCCATGCCCGAGACAACCACTCCCGCCACTGAACTGACATCGCAGTACGCCGCTCAGGTGACCGGTGACCTCGAACGCAACGTCAAGGAGCAGGAACGCATCACGGCGGACATCGCCTCCCTGCAACAGCAGTTGGCTGCCCTACAGCACGACCACACCGTGCTGGTGAACATGCGACAGGCTCTTGGCATCACCGAAGCCCCGGCCGAGCCTGCGGCCGAGTCGGAGAGTGCCACGGTGCCCTCACCCCGGCAAAAGGCCAGTGCCGCGCGCGGCGGGAAGCAGAGGGCCCGCAAGTCCGCCGCCGCGCCGCAAAAGGCAGCAGTCAAGAGGCCCGCGACCACGACGGAAAGGGCCACGAAAGCGGCCCAGCCCACCCTGGTCGAGCTCATCCGGCGCCACCTCGCCGAGTCGAAGGAACCGCGCTCCGCCGCGGAGATCTCCACAGCGCTGGGCCAGGCCCATCCGGAGCGCCAGATCACGACCAAGGTCGTGCGGGTCACGCTCGAGGGACTCGTAGCCAAGAGCCAGGCCGAGCGCAGCAAGCAGGGCAAGTCCGTCTTCTACACCGCCCCCGCACCGGAGCCGGCGGGTGGGCCGGAGGCCGAGGCACAGTCCGACGAGGCTGCCAGCCAGCAAGGCTGAGGGGCGCTGTCCGACGCGCCATCAGCGGGGGCGCCAGGTGCGGATTTCGAGGTGGATGATCTGGGCGTCGGGGCGGATGCGGTCGGTCTCCACCAGCCACTGGTGCACGGCGGCGGTGACGTCGCCGCCTGCGGCGTCCACGCGGCGGGCGAAGTCGGCGGCGTCGAAGCCGCCGGTCTGAGCGGAGCCGTAGGAGCGTTCCTCACTGTGGTCGGCGCGCTGGATGACGTCGCGGCGGATGCCGGGTGAGTCGGTACGGCTGCCGGAGGGGTGCACGTAGCCGGTTCTGGCGAGGCGGACGGTGAAGGCCAGGCGTAGGCCCAGGCGGGCGGCTTCGGCAATCAGGGGGCGCAGGCGGGCGGAGCCGGAGGCGATGGCCTGTGCCCCGACGCGGCCGGTGCCGGAGCCGGTGGGAGTGATCAGGACGGCCTTGGTGCGCACCCGGGCGCGGGTGCCGGAGGCGGTGGTGCGCCGCTGGGTGTGGCGGGCGGCGATGGCGGCGAGTTCGGGCAGGTCAGTGATGCCGCCGGTCTCGACGGCGGCCAGGACCTGCCGTAGGGCCGGGACGAAGGCGGCTCCCTTGTTCTTGGTGTAGAACTGCGAGACCAGGGACGGGTCTCGGTCGATGATGCGGGCGATGTCGCGTTTGGTGTAGCCGGCCGCCTGGAGCCGGTCGGCGAGGCGGGCTGCTTCGTTCAACTCGCCCTGGTGTCCTGGCCGGTTGCGGCGGCGGGGCGGCATCAGGCCTCCTGCTCAGAAGAGAGGGCCGCACGTCCGGCGTCCCGCAGGGTGAGGAGTTCTTCTTCGGTGGTGGGGGCGGTGACGGGGCCGGTGAGGTGGCCGCGCAGGAGGTAGTCACCGGGCTGGTGGTGATAGGGCCAGGTGTGGGGCTGGGTGAGGTAGAGGGCGTCGGTGCGGAAGGCGACGACCGTGCCGGGCGGGGTGTGCAGGGCACCGGCGTAGGTGTCGTCGTCGCGGTGGCGCTGGGTGAGCAGGGCGGCGCGGGCGCCAGACCAGATCGCGGCGGCCCATTCGGGGTGGGCGTTGGGGTCACGGGCGAAGCCGGTGGGCTTCTGCCAGGTGATCAACTCGTCGTCGAAGCCGATGATTTCCGCGTCCGACGGCACGTCGCGCTCCAGGCTGCGGGGGGTGGTGCCGGTGACCATGCGGGGACGCTGGGCAAAGGAGCCGATGCCGTACAGCAGGATGGAACGCACGGCGCGGGAGGCGAGGTGGGCGGCGCGGGCCTGCTCGGGGTTTCCCTGGAAGTGGGCCTGGGCGGAGAGGTTGGCCCAGGTCTCTTTGAGCTTCTTGGCCCAGTCGTCCAGCGGTTTGCCGTCCTCCCACAGGATGCCGTCGAGGATTTCGATCTTCCACGGCTGGATGGGGTTGGCCAGCGCGGTGTGGATTTCAGGGCCGCCCGCCCAGGTGGTGAAGCTGGTGCCGCCTTCGGCCGGGTAGTGCCAGGCGCGGTCTCCGGGGGCGGGAGCCGGGAGGAGGCCGACGTGATTCCAGGTGTCGGGGACCGTCACGCGGACCTGCCAGTGCCCGCACCCGTACAGGGCGCGCATCTGTTCCCTCTCGCTCCAGGAGGCGAAGGTGGCGGCGGTGATGCGGCGGGGGGTGCCGACCGGGGATTTCCAGGTGTGCTTGGCGTAGGCGAAGGTGCGGTCGTACTCGACGAGCTGGGGCAGTTGCTCGGGAACCCGGGGCGGGGTGAGCAGTTCGTTGCGGCCCTGGCCGGCTGTGGCGTGCAGCAGGCCGCGCAGTTCCTCCGACAGTACGGGGAACCCGTCGGCGTGCTGGCCGCGCGTGGGAATGGTGCGCGTCCACAGATCGCGGCCGGTCTGAGAGGGGGAACCCATGAGGACGGCGTCGCTCCAGTGACGGCGCAGGGCCTGCCACAGCAGGACGAACGCGTCGCGGACGATATGCGGATCGTCGCCGTCGACGTCGAACCACTCCCCCACCGAGCGGATCTCCACGTGGCTGTCGCTGTTGTCGCGCTGGTAGCGGCCGACGGGGTTACGGGCGTGGACGAAGTGTCCGGCCATCCGGTCGCGGCCGCGGCCGGTGTCGGTGCGCCAGCCCGGGGTGGGGGCGTTCAGCCAGGCGGCGACCGCGTCACGCAGGTAGGGGTAGCGGTCGGCGTCGCGGTGCCAGGGGTCGCCAGCGGTGATGTAGATCCGCTCCACACCCTCGGGGATGGTGTGGAAGACGGCGGTGAGGATGTCAGCAGCTGCCCGGTTGCCAAGGTCGAGGTGGTGGGTCTGCTGGCGGTGAACCAGGACGCCGGTGGTGGTGTCGAGGAAGACGGTAGAGCGGGCCTGCTGGGTGAAGTTGGGCCGAGCGGAAGCCAGACCGGAAGTGTGGGCGAACCAGGCATCGCCGCCCGCGGGGATGGAGGGCAGATTCCGCGGTGCCTCGGGAGCCGCAGTCGGCTCGGATGCTGGGGCTTCGGCCGGGGGCGGAGCAGAACGGGCAGAAGCAGTAGCCATCGCGGGGGCTGCTGCGTGCTGCGGCAGGGGCGGTGTGGAATCGACAGCGGCCTGGACCGTGGACGGCTTATGCTCCGGCGGCTGGGGGTCGTCGTTCGCGGCAAGGCTGTCGGGGGCCAGGGCCGGGACGAGGGTGACGACGTCGGCCACGCCCAGTCCCGCCGCCGGGGCGATCCGCTCCGCCTTCGCCTTCTCGTAGGAGGCCAGTTGGATAATTCGCTTGTCCCGGTCCGCTTCCAGCTTCGCCAGCACGGCCCGGGTTTTCTTGATCTGGTCCCGCACGGTGCGCAGATCGGCAAGCGCGGTGCTGTAGCTCTGTGCGTCCATCGGGCGTTCCTTGTCCGGGCCGTTCAGCCAGCGGTGGTGTGGGTGGTGACGTAGGCGATGGCCCCGCCCGATTGGGAGGAAAGCCGGGTACTCAGCAGCAGCTCGGCGAGCCGCTGGTCGCAATCCAGGCTGGAGGTGATCACTGTTTGCGGGGTGGCCAGATCGGTGACGTATCCAGCCAGACGGGCATCAGGGAAGGCGTGACGACCCTCTGTGTTCTTCTCCCACCGCTCGAGCCCGGTCAGAACGGCCACTACGTAGCCGGAGAGGGTGACAGGTAGTACTCCCCCGGCCGCGACGCTTGCCGCATCGCATCGCCACCAGCCGCGCAAAGCCTTCACCAGAGCGTCCGGGGTGAGGGTGGCGGAGAAGCCGGTCCAGTCACGGTCTGAGTCGCTGGCGGGCTGGGCGGTATCGACGCGCAGAACGGCAACCTCCCGGGCGGCCAGCTGATGCAGAGGTGCGTGCTGGCGTGCGCTGAGGGCTTGGACGGCTTTGAGGGGAATCATGACACGCACTCCGCGGCGGGAGAGCCCGGGCAGCAGCTCTGCGTGCACGAGGCGTCGGAAGGTGGTGATGGCGCAGCCGAGTTCCTCGGCCGCCTGTCCGGTCGTCAGCAGCATGCCACCCACCCCATGCAAACTCTGATATCTGATTTGGCATGAAGATTAGCGGAGCCCTGAAGGGGCCGTCAAAGACCGCTGACCGGATACCGCCCATAAACCCCAGGCCTCCTCCCTGCTGTCGACTCCATGGCGGAAGCGGACGAGGCAGCCGGTCAGGTCATCACCGCGCAGACGGGAGCGAAGTCTTCTGGGGGTAAGTGAATGGGGACGAGGCGGCCGACCCGTCGGCCTGGTTCCGGGAAGACTCACCGGGCGCCATTCTCCCGGAGGGGGCCGATCCTGTGGCCGGCGCTCTTCCGTCAGCTGGACGGCCCGCTCCCCCAGCGGCTGATACGCGGTCTTTACGCTGAACGTGGTTGCGCACACCATCTGTTACCAGGGGATGCGACTGGCACGCGCCAGCCGCCGACCGTGGCGATCCTGAACAGGGGGCACGGATGGGCGTCTTATGGAAGCTGGAGCCGGCGACCGCGGCCAAGCACCGGTTGTACCAGCGATACCTGGACGCCTGGTGGCCGATCCTGCTGCAGACCTCCCAGAGCACCGGCTACGCACGGCCCCGGGTCACCCTCCTGGACGCGTTCGCCGGCCCGGGCCGCTACGAGGACGGCGAGCCGGGCTCGCCGGTGTTCATCCTGGACCGCCTGCTCGCTCATCACGCGGTCGACCGCATGCACCTCAGCCCCAGGCGGGTGCATCTGATATTCATCGAGAAGGACCGCGCGCGCCACGAGCACCTCGTGGCGGAACTCGTCTCCCGCTTCGGGCCGCTCAACGATCTGCCGGTACGGGTGGAGGTCCGGCGCGGTGAAGCGGGCCGCGACAGCCTCGCAGTTCTCGACGAGCTCGGAGCCTGGGGCCACCCGATCCTGGGGATCTTCGACAGCTGGGGCAGCGTCAATGTGCCGTTGCACGTGATGTCCCGCATCGCACGCAACCGCTCCAGCGAAGTCATCACCACCTTCGGACCCAACTGGTTCAGCCGCCGCGAGGAGCTCAACGCCGACATCCTCGACACGGTCTTCGGCGGCCGCGGCTTTTGGACCGCGGCCGCCGACGAGCTGGGACCGGACGAGAAGTGGCGCGTGTGGCTGCGCACCTACCGGGACGCGCTGCGGCGGGCCGGCTTCGGCTACCAGCTGCAGTTCGAACTCGTCCCCCGCACCGGGCAGCCCCTCTACCTCGTCTTCGGCACCGGCAGCACCGCGGGCCTGAAGGCAATGAAGGACGCCATGTGGAAGGTCGACGACCTCGACGGCGAGAGCTTTCGCGACCCCCGCACCCGAGGTGCGAAAGCAGACGGCCAGCTCGACCTGTTCCAGGCCGCGGGTCTGACCGACGACGAGCTGGCCGAACTGGTCGCCCAGCGTCTGAGCGCCGGGGCCACCACCGTGGAGGCGATCGGCGAGTGGCTGCTGACGGAGACCGCCCGCTGGATGCCGAAGCATGCCTTGCAGGCGGCCCGGCAGATGCGGCAGGACGGCGCGATCGCCGTCCAGTCGCCGGGCAAGCTCACGACGAAAAGCCGGATCAGCCTGCAGGCACAGGTTCGGGCATAGGCTTCTGGTCCCAGGTGCGGCCCTGAAGGTGCCGGCCGGATGCCTTCGGGGTCCGGCCGCCCCACTGTTTGAAGAAGAAGGCCACGTCGGCCTGCAGGCAGGCGTCCCGGATCCCCGTGACCCACTCCTGCTCCATGGGGCGGAAGCGGGGGCCGGACTCGCCTCCGGCGATCACCCAGTGAATGCCCGTCAGGTCCAGCCCGTCCAAAGGCCCGAGTAGCGGCTCGCACGACAGGAACCGCACCGCGGCCGGAACCTGCCGCAGGTCCTCAACACGCGGCAGTTCCTTCGCGCTCTCCACGGACACCCCCATCCACAGGTTGGCCGGCCACTCAAGCCGGTCGGCGACCTGCCGCAGCCGGCGCGCCCGCTTCGTGAGCACCTGATACGTGTGCTGCGGGGTCTGCGCGATGACGTCGAAGACCTGCTCGACGTAGTCCAGCGGGACGCGGGCGTGGAAGAGGTCCGACATCGAGTTCACGAACACCGTGCGCGGCGCCTTCCAGCCCAGTGGCACCCGCAGCGCGTCCGGGTGCACGGTCAGGCCGAAGCCGGGGCCGGAGGTGCGGGGATCGCCGTCGTTCTGGTACTTCGCCGACCCCATGGCCTTGAGCCGCTTCGCCAGCGTCAGGGCGTAGCAGTTGTCGCATCCGTCCGAGACCCGGTCGCAGCCGGTCGTGGGATTCCACGTCGCCTCGGTCCACTCGATCGAACTGCGGTCACTCACCCGTCGGCTCCCCATCCCCTGCGGTCACGGCCGCCCGCCGGCCTGGTCGTGCAGCCTGTGGCGTGTCCAACGAGCCATCGGGCCGCCAGACATCGGCATCCAACCATCCGTCACCGCAGGCCGTCACAGCTTCCCCTAAATAGAACATGGGTACCCTTTTCTGTGGTAGTGCGCGCGGTGCGAACCAGCCATTCGTCTTGGCGGCGCCACTCTTCTGCGGGGCAGCAGTCAGGCTGTGTCGTCCGTGAGCATGCCCTGCTGAAGGATTTCCTCGACACTCGTACCGCGCCGTCGGGCCATTTCGCGGAATGCGTCCCGTTGCGGCTGCCAGTCCAGAGCTCGGCTGGCGGCGGATTGGCGGATGTAATCCTGCGTCGAAATGCCCAGCATGGCCGCGTGCTCGCGGATGGCGGTCTGTTCCTCAGTCGTCCACCGCATACGGTCCTCCCAGCTGGTGGCATCGTTCAACCAGCCCTCATCCTTGCTCCGGCATGCTCCCGGCGGCAAAGAACGACAAAGGCGGCCGCCCTTACGGCCCTGAGCTCAGCAGTTCGGACACGGGGTTTGCGAGGCGCGCGGCACAAACGCCTGTCCGGTTGGCTGGGATGTGGTTGTCTGCGCAGATTTCTGCCACTGCCGCGGCCATGGGTTCTGCTCTCGCCCTCGCCGCGGGGGCGCGGCGCCTCGGCTCAATCCGTGGGCGCGGGCTCTGCATGGCCAGTACGAAATGCGCGCTCCTGGCATGCCGCCCTTGTTCCAGCGACCGGACGCAGGGCGTGTCCGCGGGTACGGGCGCCGTCTGCGCGGTCAGTAGTAGAACTCGAGGTAGTCGATGCGGTCGAGGGTGACCGTCTCTGCAGTGTGGGCGGGTCTGGTGCGGTGGAAGTAGCAGGCGCCCAGGGCGTCGCTGAGGATGCGGCGCAGCTCGTCCTCAGGAGCGTTGCGGTGTCGTGCGGCAAAGAGGTGTTCGATGTAGGGGGCCTGCAGGCTGAGAGTGAGGAAGCGCAGGCGGGGGTCGTCGCTGGATCCGGCTGCTGCGGTGAAGCCCAGCCAGGCTCTGAAACTGACCATCATCTGGCCGTTGTTGTGCAGGATGGCGGTGTGGGCACGTCGGCGGATGCGGGGCTGCCACAGGCGGATGATGTCCCGTTCCACGGCTTGCTGCACGGGGTCCTCCTCGGACGGCCGGCGCACCGTGCGAAGGCTGTCGAGGTCGCGGACTGGCACGCCGAGTCGTGCCGCGAGTGCGGTCTGGTTGCAGCCCGCCTGCCGCAGCAGAAAGGCCAGCCGGGCCCGGGGCGAACGGGGCGGGTTGCGGGTCCAGTGGCGTGCGTCGGCACGGTCGAGAGCCTCTTGAACGGTGACGGCGCTCAGGCGCAGGGGCAGCGGCATGGGCGTGGCTTCCTTTCGGGCGGGTGAGGTCCGCGGTGAAGGGGCTGGAAGGATCGGCGGATGCTGATAAGTGAGCCCATGGCCGCACTGCCGCGGCGGGTGGTGCCGATTCACGGCGAGACGCTCGCCTCGTATCTGTGGCGGCTGGCAGAGCGAAACGGAATGGCTTTCGAGGAGTTGGCCCGGCATATCGGCGGACCCCGCACGATCGGGCAGGCGGATCCCCAGGTTGAGGAGGTGCGGCTGGGCCCGGTGGCGCAGCAGCGTCTGGCGCAGGTCAGCGGGCGCTCGGTGGGGCAGTTGGAGCTGGCGCTGCCGTCGTGGGCGGATGGCCGTATCAGCGCGCGGGCGCGTCGTCAGGTGCAGATCGAGGCGTGGCCGCTCGATCAGGCACCGGTGCAAGCGTGCGCATTGTGTGTGGCGGGGCACGGCGGGCGGCCGGTGTGGCGCGTCAGCGGTGAGCAGTGGGCGGTCTGCACACGGCATGGCCGGTGGACGGGGACGGCCGGGGGCCGTTTCCAGGTGGGGCTGTCGGAGCTGCCGGACGTGGTGGACGCGCATGTGCGCAGGGTGCGGCTGCAACGCAGGACGGGCTTGTATGCGCGGGCGTTGATGGCGGATGCGCAGCAGGTGGCCGTCTACTGGTGGCAGTGTCGGCAGATGGGGGCGCGCGGGGTGTGGCGCAGGCGGCAGGACGTGCTGGGGGTGGACCGGTCGGCGTTGTGGGCGGTGCCGCTGGTGGTGTACCCGGAGGCCGTGATCGTGGCGGAGGCAATGGCGGTGCGGGAGCGGCAGCGCGCGATGAGGCGCAGCTTCGCCGGAGGCCCCGCCGGGTGGACGACGGGGCGGTGGGTGGCGTGGGTCGGTGAACGCCTCGGCATGGCAGGAGAGATGGCCGAGGGCGGTCATCGGGCGTTGGAGGCGTGGCTGATGGCGCACCGCAATACGGTGCCGGTGGTCGAGCGGCTGGCGCGGCAGGAGGGGCGGGCGGTGGCGCGCAGTGTGCCGCTTGCGTTGATGGAGCCGCATCGGGTGATTCCCTCGAACGGTCCGTTGGAGCAGGCGTCGTGTCTTCCGTGGCGGCTCGGCTCGCCGATGACGAACGTGCCGCTGTGGCAGTGAGATTGCACGCGTGTCGCGCGCGGTGACAGAGGTGGCCGTTGCTCAGGCAGAGTCTTTGATGTAGCGGGCGGGGCTGATGCCCTGGGCGTGCTGTTGCTGGTACCAGCTCATGGACTGGGTTCCTTCTTCCTTGGCCCAGCCGGGGTTGACGCCCAGGCGCAGGAGTCCGGGCACACCTTGCTGTTCGGGTCCCGGCGGGGCGACGTCGAGGGCGGTGGGCACATGGGCCGGGTAGAGAGCGCAGTCGGCGAGAACGGCGAGCGGGTAGCGGCCTGTTTCCTCGGCCATCTTGCGCATTTTGCGGTGCAGGGTGACGCGGGCGCGGGAGACGACGGCGGCACGGATATCGGGGCGCCAGGTGGGTTTGTTCAGGGCGGGCCAGCGTGTGTAAGGGGCGGTGATTTCGCGTGGTCCTTCACGGAGTTTACCCAGTCCGCCTTTGGCGGTGGCTTTGATGGCCGCGAGCAGGGCGAGCAGGGCGGGGTCAGCCGTGGCGAGCCTCTGCATGGCGGCGAGGTAGTCGGCCTGGGGGATTTTCTCGTGCACTCCGAGGTCGGCCATGGTGGCGAGGTAGGCGTTGCGGATCCGTTCGTACCAGGGGGTGAGGTAGGGGCCGTGATCATCGCGCAGGTATGCCTCGGTCGGCCGGACCTCGATTCCCAGTTCCTGGGCGTAATCCAGGGTGGGCGTGGTGTACCACGCCGGTCCGGTCGGGGCGTGTCCGGTGGCGGTGAAGGGTGAGGGCAGACGCGGGTCCAGTGTGGCGTGGGTGAGGTCGCAGAACCACGCACCGGGGATCTTCTTGTCGAAGGTGGGCGCGAGGACGTGGCGGGGCGGGGAGTTGAGACCGACCGGCAGGCCGGAGGAGGCGGCTGCGAAGGCGAGGTTGATGTCGAGCCCGACGACGTGGGGGAATTCGGCGGTCTCTTGTTGGCTGGGCGGGCGGCTCCAGTCCCAGGCTTCCTCCTCCATGGCCTGCTCGGGCAGGCGGCCCCGGGCGAGCGGGTGGGCGTCGGGGGCCTCGGGCGGCGCAGGTTCCAGGGCCGTGTGCAGGCCGCGGGGGTTGGGCGCTGAGCTCCAGGTGTCGCTGTCAGGGGCGCGGTGTGGTCTGGTCGGCGGCCGCAGTGCGGTCATGAGTTCCTCGCCGCACACGGCGGTGGAGCCGCGGGGGGTCAGCAGCCGGTCGGTGTAGGTGCCCAGCAGACGGGCGAGGTCGGCCGGCGGCAGCGGTGGAAGGTTCCAGCCGTCCTGAGACAGGGCTCCCCAGGCGGTGATGGCCAGTTGGACGCAGGCGCGCTTGTTGTTCCTGACGGGCCGAAAGGCGCGGGGCCAGGGGCCGAATCCGCGGCGGGTGAGGCTGAAGCCTGCCTGATGGAGTTGGGTGATGACCGGGTGGGAGTCGGCAAGACGCACGCGGGCGCGGTCGTCGAGGGCGGCCGGGAGGTGCAGGGCTGCACTGGCCGCGGGTGTCAGGACGATGAGCGGGTCACAGTCGCTGTCGCGGCCTTGTGTGGACAGCTTGTCCCGGCGCAGGCCGCTGCGCAGCGTCCATTGGAGCAGAGAGACGAGGTCGGCGGCGTCCAGCGGCAGTTGGGAGCCATTGGTGAAGTGGGCGGTCAGGGTGGCGTCGTGGTCGATGACGGCCAGCGGTCCGGTGGGCTTGACGGGATGCGAGGGAGCGGTCCGGCTGCGCGATGTGGATGCCGTGGGGGTGGTGTCGGGAAAGAGGGACGGCTGCTCGGCCTTCTTGCCGGCTCTTGGGGGTGGTGCGGGAGTCGGCTCTTGAAGGGGCGGCGTGCCCTGGTGTTCTGGCCTCTGCAGGGTTTTGAGGCCCTGAAGGAGGCGCGCGTAGGCGGCGCGGCGCGCGGCGAGCGGTTCCTGGGTTCCGGCTTCCCAGGCTGCGATGTCCTCGGCCGGGCAGCCCAGCGCATCGGCTATCTGGTCTGTGGACAGACCGGCGGCCTTGCGCAGCTGTGCCCGTTCGTGGGGCGGGGGCAGGGGGATGCGTTGCGCCGAGAGGTCGGCGAGGAGCTCATCCACGCGCGCAAAGAGTTCGGCTTCGTCACCGTGGTCTGCTGACACGCGACGAATCTGTCAGGCTCGCGTGCCATGCCCGTCGGATTCTCGTCATCGCGGGGCGACTGCGCGGGGAGCGGCTCGGCGCCTGAGGCACGACGGGCAAAGGAGCCAAGCCAGGGCAAAAGGTTTCCTTGGTGGAGGGAGTCCTGCGGGAGATGCTCTGCCTGCTGCGGACCGTCATGCCCGTTGGACCTGGACGGCAGCGGTTGTTGCCGGCGCTTCTACGGCTTGGATGGCGGATTAAGGATCATGTGGCGCCGCCCTGCACTAGGGTCAACTCCTCTGCTGCTGCAGGTGGTTGTCCGGATCAGTAGTGGTGAACTTCCCGGCCGGATGCGGGGCTCGGAGAGGAAGCAGGAATTACGGTGGCTGTCGCATTGGAGGTCGTCCACCGGATCGAGGACGGCAGCAGGAGCATCACGGTCCCTGTGGCCCGGGCGGGTGCGGTCCCGCTGACTCGGCGGGGCGAGGTGTGGAGGCCGGTCCGCCATCCGTCGCAGCGCAGTATCGCCACCTGGTGGTGGGCTGCGACGACGGGCAGGCATGTGGGCTGCCGGTCGATGAACGTGCTGGCGGTGGCCATGCTGCTGGACTTCGATCCGTCGGTGACGGAGCTCACCGCGTGGCCTGCGAAGATCAAGTGGCGTGCTCGGGGCCGGGAACGCAGCGTGGTGCCGGACTTCTTCGTCCGCACCGCTCAGGGTGCGACGCTGGTCGTGGCCTGTCCCCCGGCGAGCGGACCGAGCCCGCGGTGGCAGCGCCAGCAGCAGGTGCTGCGCCAGGCCTGCCAGGAGGCGGGGTGGGAGCTGGGCATGCCGCGGATTCCGGCACCGATGGCGCTGGCGAATCTGCGGTGGGTTTCCCGCTACCGGCATCCCCGCTTCGGCGACCAGGATGTCGAGCAGGCGTTGAAGGCCGCGTTCCGCACGCCGCGTGTGCTGGAAGAGGGGGTGCGGGCCACGGGGCTGCCGCGGCTGTATCACCTGCTGTGGCGGCAGGAGTTGGCCATGGAGTGGAACCGGGCCATGGGGCCGGACAGCGTGATCAGTGTGTCGGGCCGGTTGCCGTCGGCGATGCGCCGCCCGGTGCAGAGGGATGCCGCGTGAGCGAGGTACTCACCGGCCGGCCGCAGGTGTCGGGGCTGGCGCCGCGCGGCATTGTGGCGCCCGGGGACCGGGTGCGGTGGATGGGCGACCAGTACACCGTGTCGGCGCTGTCGGGCACGACGGTGCATCTGGTTCCTGCCCCGGCCAGCGCGGCGCCCCCGATCGCGGCGGCGATTCAGTTCCTGGCCGTGGCCGAGGACTTCGCCGTGCTCGACGAGACGGGTCGGCCGCTGGCGACCGACCCGTTGCCGAACTGGTCCATGCTGGAGGGTGTCAGTGCCGACTGCGCCCGGGACGCACGGACTTGGCGTCGGCACGTCATCGAAGTCGAGACCGGTCTGCTGCCCGGGGTTCCCGAGGGCAGCAGACCGCGCGAGGGCTACGACCCCGACCGGTTCACGCTGGTCGAGCGCTACCAGCGCAAGGCGGCCGAGCTGAGCGCCGTGCTGGAGTGGAAGGTGTCGTGGCAGACGGTCCAGCGCAAGCGGCTGGCCTTCTTGAAGGAGGACATCTGGGGGCTGGTCGACAAGCGGTGCACCCGCAAAAGCACGCTGCACGGGCGCACCGATTCACGGGTCGTGGACCTGCTGCTGGCCCTGCACGAACGCCAGGCGAAGGAGCAGGCGGCCACCGACGCGCGCACTCTGTTCAAGAACCTGCGGCGCGTCGTGCGGGCCCGTCTGGGCCCTGCGGTGAAGGTGCCGAAGGACCCGACCCTGTATGCGTTGCTGAAGCGGCTGGGCATCGACGCGCTGCAGCTGCGGGATCCCACCCGGCGCCGCCAGGACCGGCTCAACCGTCCCGCGCCGCCGTTCGGGGGGACCACGGCCACCGCCCCGGGCGAGCTGGTGCAGATCGACTCCACGGCGCTGGATGTGAAGGTGTTGGGCGACGACGGGCGGCCCACGCAGGTGGAGCTGACGGCGGCCATCGACGTGTTCACGCGCAGCATCATCGCCGCCGTGCTGCGGCCCAAGACCCCGGGCCGGCGCAAGACCCGGCTGCAGACGAGGGCGCTGCTCAGTACCGGCACCAGTAAGGGGCGGGCCACCAAGGCGGTGGACGCCTCGCTGCTGCTGGCGCTGTGCATGGTGCCAGCTCCGATGCGGCCCGGCTTCGATGCGGCGGCATCCGCGGCCCGCTCGGATCTGCCGTACGAGGAGTTGCTGGAGGTCGATGCGCGGATGGAGCACGCTGCGGCCCGGCCGGTGATCATGCCGGAGACGATCGTGATCGACCACGGCACGGTCTTCGCCGGGCAGACCTTCTTCGACGCCTGTTCCTACCTCGGCATCTCCGTGCGTCCGGCGCGCAAGCGCACCCCGACGGACAAGGCGATCGTCGAGCGGACCTTCGAGTCGATCAAGTCGCTGTTCAGCCAGCACGTCAACTCCTACACCGGGCGGGACTTCAGCCGCCGCGGCAAGGAGACCGATCCCGACCGGCTGTGGACTCTGCAGGAACTCGACGATCTGCTGCAGGAATGGATCGCGGTCGGCTGGCAGGCACGGCCGCACGAGGAACTGCGCAACCCCTACGAGCCGAACCTGCCGCCGCTGACACCCAACCAGGTATATGCCGCGGGCGTGCAGGCGGCCGGTTACGTGCCAATCCCGCTGGGGTTCAAGGACTATCTGCAGCTGCTGCCCACCGCCTGGGTCGGCGTACGTGATGAGGGCATCCGCTTCAGGAACCGCACCTACGACAACTACAAGGGGGAGCTCGAGGAGGTCCGCAACAAGCCGTCGGGGCTGAAGGGCAAGAAGCGCGACGGGTGGGAGCTGCGCTACAACCCCTATACACCGGAGCAGGTGTGGCTGCGTGACCACCGCAGCGGTGAGTGGATCACTGCGGTCTTCAAGCACCAGCACCTGATCGGCGCCCCATGGACGCAGCACCTGTGGGAAACAGCCACCGCCGAGCATGTGGCGCGCGGCGGCCGCCACACCGACGACGAAAACATCGCCCAGGTCCTGGCCGACCTGCTAGAGCGGGCCGGGCACGGCCCGGACGAACCCGGTGTGGTGAGCGTGCCCGACGGCTACGGGCCCCTGCCCGGGCTGGAATCAGGGTGGGCGCCACCGGGTGAAGGCGACTTCGATCCGTTCGCCGGTGCGGCCGCGCTCGACCTGGACGCGCTGGGACCGATGACGGTGCTGGAGCTCGACGAGGCGAGCCTGTACGCCCCCGATGCACCGTCAGCCGCAGACGCAGCTGGCGCCGGCGCCGTACCCAGGTGGGAGGCTCCCGGCCACGCAGACACCGAAGAGGCCTCGCTCCTGGCGGGTCTGGACGATCTGGACGACGGCCTCGACGACGCCGCGCGTCTCCTGCTGGACCTGCCCACCGAAACCGACCCCCCGCAGGAGGACATGTAATGATGCAGCCGCCGGTCATCGAGGACGATGACATCCGTCTGCTGGTCGACTCCCCCGCCCCCACGCCTCAGTTCAACGCGCCCCGTCCGCTGTGGCTCAACACCCTGACCAACTGGCGCACCTTCGCCGCGCTGGACCGGACCCGGCCGGACCTCGCGGACAGCCCACCGCCCGGCACGAAGGTCGCCGACAACGACCTGCGGCTGCGCTATCACGCCCTGATGCCGACCGTGGTCACACCCGCCGTCGGGGATGCCCTGGTCATCGTCCACGAGCACCTGCTGTCCAACCGCGAACGCACCCACGGCAAGCCCGGTGTCATCATCGAAGGCCCCCGCGGCACCGGCAAGACCGAAATCTTGCAGTACATCGGCCGCCACTACGAGAACAAGATCGCCCGCCTGTACGAGCCGGACGAGAACCGCATCCCGGTGATCGCACTGCGGGTGCCGCCGCTGACCCGCGGCGGGCGGCGGAACTGGCCGGCCGCCTTCGCCTCCTTCCTCGGCCTCAAGCACGACGGCGGCACCGATCCCACCCGTTCCATCTGCCATGTCATGCGCGCCAGTTCCACCCTGCTGGTCCTCGTCGACGGCATTGAGCAGCTCCGGGCCGGCGCGGACGCCGAGGAATCGTTCGCCTACCTGGAAGAGATCAGCGAAACCAGCGGCGCCACCTTCGTCTTCGCCGGACGTGCCGCCCGTTCCATCGTCGATCCCCTCACCCGTGACCGGGAAACCGCGCTGAGCGACAACGAGGAGATCTGGGGCGATTACGCCAGCCTGCGCACCAGCCGGATCGGCTACGACGAGGAGGGCCGCAAGCTGTTCGCGAAGATCGTCCGCAAGTTCGACAAGAACCTGTGTCTGTACCGCCACGAGCCGGACGACCTGACCAGGCTGCATGAGTACCTGCACCGCCGCAGCAAGGGCTACCTGCGGGCCCTGTCCCAGCTCGTCACCCAGGGCGCCCAGAAAGCGATCTGGACCAAGGAAGAGCGCATCACCGAGGAACTGCTGGAGACCCTGGCCATCGGCCGCAGCCGCACCATCTGACACCGCTCACCACCGGCCGGGCAGACAAACAGCCCAGAAGCGGGCTCTGGTCACCGTTGGCCTAGCAAGGGAAAGAACATCAGTGGAGTACGGCGACGTCGGGGAGGACGAGGACACCGGCGAGACGAAGGTGACCGTCCGAGTCCCGCTGGGCACCCGCCTTGCCTTGACGAGCGGCCTGGAACGACACCAGGCTTGGTCCCAGCAGTTGAAGGCACATCATCGGGCGCAACTTAAGGGGCTGACGCCTGCACAGCGGGACACCCTGCGGGGCGAACAGCGCCAAGCACTGGACGTCTTGCGCAGCTGCGGCGGCCTCCTGGACAAGAGGGACCTTCTGATTGCCTTCGGGATACGCCAGGAACTGCAGGCCCGGGGCTGGGACCGCTCCTGGACCGGCGTGGACTGGGAGGAGATACCCATGGGGCTCCTCCCCGCCGCCCTCGTCAGCGGCTACCCCGAAAGCCTCTCCTTGTCCCTGCCTGCGACTCTCGTAGAACAGGTGCGTGCCGGATGCTGGGCCTCCTCGAGGGAGTCCATCCGCCGACTCCGGCAGTGGCGTGCCGACTACTCCGCCGCTGTCCTGCAGTCGCGCGACGGGCCGCCAGAGGCCGAGTACGAGCGCCTGGCTGCCGGTGTTACCACGACCGGAGAGGTCTACCGGGCGGGTGTCCGTCGAGGGCTGCATGCGGCGCTGCATGTCCCAACGCCGCCGATCACGGCTCTTGCGCCACATTGACGGGCTGGTACGCCAGCGACTGCAGCCTCCTTGAAAGCGTCGAAGTCGTTGATCAGTCGCGTGGCTCCTCGTCGAGGGCGAAGTTGCGACGCACCGAAGTGGCCGGGCGAGGGTCGCCGGTGGCCCAGCATCCGTTTCGCGTGGGCGAGCGGTCTCCTGCTACGGCACCCTTACGGCTCTGCTGTGGCCTTGGGCGTGTCCCAGGCCATGCGGAGGAGGTTGAGCGCGGCGCGTTCTTCATCGGTGAGTTCGTTGGGGGTGCGGCGGATGTGGTCGATCCAGGAGCCGAGCCGGAAGGGGCCTATCCAGTCGGTTTCGGTGTGCTGGCGGGGGACATCGAGGTGGCCTTCGCGGGCGAGGTAGCAGGAGGCGGCGACCAGGCCTCGGCGGAAGTCGCGGCCTCGTTCGGTGCGGAACGCTTCGGGGTGGATGCTGTCGACGTGCGGGGTGATGCCGATGCCGATCAAGAGCTTGGCTTGTTCGACGCGGAGGGTGTCGAAGTGGTTGCGCTGGCGGCTGAGCCATTGCCCCAGCTTGAACCCGTCCGGAGTGGTGAAGGAGCCGGGGACATCGGCGCGGCCGCCCGCGTCGATGTGCGCCTTGGCGTGAGCGTAGGCGCGCCGCCAGGTCAGTGGCCAGCCCGGGTTCCACCAGGGGTCGAGGGCGGTGAGCTGTGCGGCGTGGTTCTTGGGGAGTGTTTGGGCGTTGTCCTTCTTGCGGCACTCGGCGAGCCAAGCGCCGATGGGGTGGCCGCCCTGGGTGGCGTCGGTGGGTGCCGCCAGGTGTCCGTGGGCGGCGACGTAGGCGCGGGCGTGGCCGAGGATGCGGGTGAAGGTGTGGGCGGGGGTGCTCCACAGCATGCCGAGGGCATCGAGGGCTTCGGCGTGTTCGCTGGGCAGGCGGTCGGCCAGGTGCCGCAGGCGCTGGTTGCTGATCCACTCCCCCAGGGCGAAGCCGGTGTCGTCGTGGAATGTGTGGGGGACATCGAGGTGATGGTGGTCGTGGTGGTAGCGGGTGGCTGAGGCCAGGCCGTCGCGCCAGGAGCCGGTGGCGGGCAGCGTGATCTCGAGCCCGAGGGCGAGGGCAACCTGGAGGGCGCGTTCGGCGCGGTTGTAATGGACGGTTCGTCGCGGACCGCCGCCGTTCAGGCGGCGGTTGCGGCGGGGCACGGTGATGTGGTCGAGGAAGCTGTCGTCGTGGGCCCTGAGGGCCTGGAGGATGGTGTAGATGCCTTCGAACTGCGAGTCGTGCATGGCCTGTTCGGTGGCCCGTCCGTCGGGCAGGTAGACGGGCAGCACGAGGGTGGCCTTCTTGCCGTGGCCGGGGACCAGACGCAGGGCGCGGCCGATGGCCTGGATGGCGTCGACGACGCTGTTGCGGGGTGCGGCGAAGACCACGGAGTCTATGGCGGGGATGTCGATGCCTTCGGCCAGGACCCGGACGTTGCTGAGCACTGTGCATCCGTCGGCGTTCTGGAAGTCGGACAGCCGGCTGCGGCGCTCGTCGGCGCGTTGTGTCCCGTCGACCCAAAAGGCCTGCAGGTCGGGCCGCTTGAGCTGGACGGCGGTGCCGGGCAGGTCTTGGGAGAACGCATCGGCTGCGTCAACGCGGTTGTGGAAGACAAGAACGCGTCGCAGGTCGTGGTCGGTGATGGCGCGCAGGACGGCCACCTGCAGTGCGGCCGCCCGCAGGCCTCCGTGCTGCGGATCGAGGTGGGGCTTGCGGGTGAGGATGGCGTGCAGTTGTTTATCGCCGACCACGGGCATCACGACCTGGTAGTCGGCGAGGAGTCCGCGTTCGATCGCCTCAGCCATGCCGAGGCGGTAGACGATGGGGCCGAAGATGTCGCGGCGGTCCATGGCGGCGGTGGGGGCGCCGTCCCACAGCCCGGCGGTGAAGATGCGGGGCGTGGCGGTCATGTAGAGACGTCGCCGGGCGGGAATGGCACGGTCGTCGTGGATGGCTCCCCAGCCCTCTTGGGTGCTCATGCATGTGCGGTGGGCTTCGTCCACGACGATGAGGTCCCAGGCCGGCAACTGGCCGATGTCGTGGGCGTCCTGCAGTCCCTGCAGGGACGCGTAGGTCACGAAGGCCGTTGCGGGGCCGTCCTGTTCGGCGACGATGCGGGTCAGGTCTGCGGGCCGTTTGACCATGCGGGCGGTGCGCCGGGGCAGGCCGCTGCGGGTCTGGCTCATCGAGGACAGGCCCACCATGAGGCCGGCGCGTCCGCCTTCGCGCCAGCGCCTAATGGTCTGGGTCAGCAGTTCCAGGGTGGGCACGGCCACCAGGACCCTTCCGTCTGCGGCGATATGACGGGCAGTCGCCACCGCGGTGAGTGTCTTGCCGGTGCCGCATGCGGAGACGGCGGTCACGCGGCGTTCCCCTTTCGCGAAGGCGCCGGTGATGGCCGCGAGGGCTTCCTGCTGATGCGGGCGCAGCGCGAGGGACATGGCCGGGGGCTTCTCCTTGCGGGGGCGAATCCGGAACACGGGAACCGTAGTGGATCATTGGGCGACGCTCTCCAATTCCAGCCAGAATGAGCAGAGTTGGCGAAGCTCCCGCCGTAGATCAGGGGCGGGTGGAGCAGGAGGGGCAACACATTGGCCGGGCGTTCGTTGGAGTCTTTGCAGGGCGGAGACGGCGAGAGCGAGATGCAGCCGCTACCGCGGCGGCTGCGGTTCATCGCAGAGGAATCCACGAACTCGTTCGTGCACCGGCTGGCGGAAACCAACGGGCTCGATCCTCGAGAACTGCTGTCCATGCTCGGTGCGGGTGATGCGCTCGTTCCCGAGCCGGAGTTCAGCGAAGTACACCTGAACGTGGCCGCGCACGGCAGGCTGGCCGCCTTGGCGGGATGCCGCACCGACGTCCTGGAACACGTGCTGCCCACGCTGCGCGCGCATCCGCTGCCCGATCCGGACGGTGCGCCGCCCCGCTGGGACGTCCCCAATCCCTGGGAACCCGTCGGTGACTGCTTGGTGCGCGTGTGTGATCTGTGCGCGCTGGCCAAGCGGGCACGCCGGGATGCGTATGCGGTGTCGGCGGCCGGCTGGAGGGTGTGCGCCCGGCACCGGCGCTGGACCGACAACCTGCGGGAAGACGGGGTGACCTGCATCCCGCTCACTCCTGTTCCGGAGGTCCTGGCAGCTCACCTAGAGCGTGTGCGGCTCGAGCGGCGGCTGGGAGCCGGCGGTCGCATCGCCTTCGCGGACGCGTTCCACATCGCCGTCTTCTGGTGGAATCACACCGCCCAGGTTCCGCTGGCGTGGGCGGTGCGCCACCAGCAGCTCGGCCTCAAGAAGGGCAGCGACCGGCGGGTGGCTGCTTTGGTGGCCTACCCGGAGGTCGTCCAGCTGGCTGGTGTTCTGGCGGCGCGGGAGCGTCGACGGCTGCGGGGCAGTTTGTCCCGTGCCCAGGACGCTGACTGGCTGCGGGGCGTGCAGGGCCTGTTCTCCTCGTGGGGTCTGCGGGGCAGTTTTCCCATGGAGCCGGTGCTGCAGTGGGCGGCCCTGCATTCCGGGCGGGCGGGCTTGTCCGGGCCTGGGCCGGCCCGGGGCCGTTATCGCCGTCTGGGCGCTTCGGGTCCCCACCCGCAGGTGCTTGGCGCCGCCGCGCTTGAGGCCGTCACTTGCCTGCCCTGGCGGTTGGGTGAGACCGAGGAGGCGCCGGCGCATCTGTGGAGCGTGAGCAGCCGCGTGTGAGGAGGCGCTGCCGCGTGCGGCGGGTTCCGGCTGCTGCGGCCCGCTCAGATGCCGAAGCCGAGGTGGGAGACGTGACGGTAGGCGCCGTGATCAGAGCCGAGGCTGTCCGCAATGGAGCCCCAGGCGTCGTCCAGGGCTTTCTGGTCACTCGAGTTCCAGGCGTCCACGACCCGTCGCCAGTCGGTGCGGACATTGACCGTGCGAATGTTCAGGTTACGGCGCCGGTTGGGGGCGACATGCTGCTGGTCGACTGGATGGATCTCGATCCGGGTGCCGCGGCCGTCGTTCCAGAGGCGCTGCTTGTAGTAGCCGACGAGGTTGTGGCGGCGACAGGCCCAAAACGCCTGGTCGATCTTTTTCAGATTGGCCGGCAGGGGGCGCTGCCGTCCCGTCCTCCACCGGGCGATGGTCCGCTCGGTCACGGTGACCTGAGCCAGCCGCAACCAGGCAAGCCCCTGCTCATCCCGCGCCAGGTAGCGCAGACGGATCGCGAGGCCCCTCGGATGGCTGACCGGTAACAGACCTCTGTTGGCCGCCCGCTCGTCGAGGCGATGCGCCAGCGCGGCCCCACCAGATATGCCGGCGGCGCCGTAGCGCCCGAACCCCTCCTGCTGCGCGGGAGGCTCAGGGAGGGTCCCGCCGGTCGGGAGCTTCACAGGCACCATGGTCGGCTCTTCCGCCTTTCTGCCGTTGCCTTCGTGACACATAAAGAGCAGGGAGCATGTCGCGGCTGCTTTTTGGATCACCATAGAAGACAGCAGACAGTGCGCGCAGCGGGATCCTGACAATCAACTCCCCTGCCTGCGGCACGAGATGAGGTATTCGACAAGTGGCTTTGGAGGAAAGCGGGTTCATGGCGGCTGGTTCTGCGGGACAGCTTCAGCAAGCGCACTGCGTCCAGAATGGCGCGGCGTTTCAACGTCTTCAGGGCGGCGGGCTGGTCGTCGGAGTGGGACGCTCCTGCCTCGGCGGCGGTGATGAGTTCGTGCAGGTAGAAGTGCGGGGGCCCGGAGGCGTGTGGTGCCAGATGCTGGAGCCAGCGTCGTTTGCGCAGTGACTGCCCCGGGGCGGGGACGTATCGCGGCACTGTCAGTGGGCGACGAAAGAATGAGGGCGACGCAGCAGTCCTGGAAGGGCGCACCATCGCAGGGACGCTGTTGCGTATCGCAATCGCAGGCCAGCTGCTTATAGCGCGGGTGCCCTCACCGACCCGCTGGTAGTGCCTCGCTGTGTCTGCCAGGTCTGTGCTGGAGGTTCGCCATCATGGCAAGCGCGCTTGTCACCCCGTTCCGTTCCCGTCGTGCACCCGTCCCACCCGGCGACGACGGTCACCAGTCCGGCGAAGTACCGCCGCAGGCCGGGGACTTCACTCATCGTGCGGCGGTGCTGGTCCATGTGCCCGCCGGTACGGAGGAAACCACCGCTTCAGAGCAGTGGGAGCGGCACGGCCTGCTGTTCTCGCGTGTGGAAGAGGCCCAGCAGGATGATGCGATGGTGCTCTACCGCGTGGAGGTGCGCCTGCTGGGAAGCCGCTGCGGCGCCTTAAGCGAGGCTGAGCGCCGCGTCATGGCGGCGCTGGCTGGCCGGGTGACGGCGCACATCGGTGACGCCACGCTTCTGGAACCTGCGCACACGCCAACGGCTGTCAGTACCTGGCACGTACATCGCAAGACCGACTGGGGGCCCGGCTGGTGGCGGAGTCGGGTCGCGCGGCTGTGGGTGCAGGTGGGGGCGGCGGATCTGCACCGCCGGGTACGCCTGGACGGTCCCGGCACGTACGAGGAGGCGGTGGCGGCCCTGCGCCGCAGGCCGGATCTGGGAGGGGTGCTCTTCGACGACGACCTCCATGATGTGCGGCCTGGCATCGCGTCCGCCCATGCTGCGCGTCCGCAGAATCCTGCCCCCTGGCACACTCGGGCCCTGGGTATTCCGGGCATGGCGGTGGGTGCCGCCGCGATGCTCTTCGGCTGGGTGCTGGCGGGGCTGGGGCTGTGGTGGCAGATCGCGCTGGCCCCATTGCTGTTGGCGGCAGTGTGGTGGGTAGGCGCATGGTTCGCCGACCGGGACCGGCACTCCCGGATAATCATCTGGCTGTGCGGGCTGGCCATGGTCGGCAGTACGGGGTTCGGCGGCTACATGATCCGAGTGATCTCGACAGCGCTGAGCAGCGTCGGCCTGTGGCCAGCGGGGATCGTCCTGTGCGGGCTGCCGGTGCTACGCGGCTGCATGTATGCGCTGCGCCAGAGCTGGGTCTCCCGCAACGCCGCTGCCCTGCTGCCGATTGCCGCCCTTCCCCTGGCGTGGGTGCTGCCCTGGATGGGGCGGCTGGCCCAGGGCGTCTACCTGACAGTGTGCCTCGGTATCCCACTGTCGGCCGCCAACGTCGATCCCCTGTGGATGTATCTCGCCGGAGTGAAGCTGGCCAGCCTGTGCATCGCCGCCCTGTTGTGCGGGCTGACCGCGCTCGGCTGGGCCCGGCACTTCTACTGGATCACCGGCTCAAGGACATACTGCCTCGCCATCATCGGCACACTCACCGCGGTGATGATGGTGGTGGCCCTGATAGCCGGTCTGTCCTCCGCCACCGTCGCGGCCGATCGCACCGCCGCACAGGCCACCGCCGGACAAGATCCTTCACCCTTCTTCGGCATCACCGCCCGGCTAGTCTGTGTGCGCCCGCTTGATCCGAAGAACACTGCTGTACAGCCGGGGCCGCTGCCCACCAGCCACCCGGTCGTGGCCTTCGACGCAACCGGCGACGAGACCTGGCTGTGGGACCCTCAGCGGCACAAGGGCGCGGCCAGTCTCGCGGAAAAGGCGCTGCGTGTGCGTACCGATCAGATCGCTGCTCTGCCCGTAGCCCGTGGAGCCCGCGCCTGTCCCTCGCTGTAGGCACTCCGGGCGGCCGCGGGCTCGGTCGGGCCGGGCGGGGCGCTGAGCGATGATGGCTGGTATGAATGAGCAGTGGGTCGGTGTGGTGGGCGCGGTGGCCGGTGGGGTGCTGGCGGGTGTGCCGGCGCTGTTGAGCGCCCGGTGGAGCCGTCAGCGCCAGCGCGAGCAGACCCAGTCCCAGCATGTTCTCCTGGCGGGCCAGCTGCAGTCGGCCCATCTGCCGCAGGTGATGGAGCCGCGGCGGCGGGTCTACGGCGATTTCATCACCATGGTGCACCTGCTGCGCACCAAGCTGTTCGAGGCGTGGAACAGCGGAAGCGGAGACAGCTACGGTCCGATGCTTCTCGTTCTGGAGGACGAGGAGCTGACCCAGCGGCTGGAACGGGTGCGTGCCCAGGTCGCCCTAGAAGGCCCCGATCCGGTCGTTACGGCGGCCGAGAGCGTCATGGAGCTCCTCACCACTTTGCATGCGCATGTCGTTTCCATCGAGGAGAGCGGCATCATAGGCGAGTTTGCTACTACTGAAGAAGAGGCGTCCCTGTCTGCTCCCTCGGAGTTAGTGGAGCTGAAGCGGCGCCTGGACCGCATGATCGCAGCGGCCCGTCATGCCCTGGCCGAGCACGGCGCCACCGCGCTGCTGCCGTCCACCGGCCGCTAGACGCGCAGCCGGGTGGCGGCCCTCACCTGTGGAGCCAGAGCGTCGTCCTCGGCCGCACCACGCTCGCACGGAGGTCCGTGCGCGTGGACGCCGGTAGGCAAGGAGGATCAGCGCGGTGGCGTCGTTGCGGTGACCGCCGGTCGAAGCGGGAGCAGAGCAGTCAGCCACGTGGCATGGCACGGCCAGGGCGCTCATCCAGGAGGCGAGGAACGGTGACGGTGATACCGAGGACGTGCCGGGGCCGGACTCCGGGAGTATTCCCTTCAGCGGCGTTGAGGACGCTCTCCTCGCCGCTCCCCAGCCACATCCCCATCATGAGGTCGGTGAGATGGTGGGCCAGCGGAACAGCAACGTGGCGAAGCTGGGAACGATCGACCGTCAGGTGCGGGCTCTGGCGCTCGGTGGCGGCGGCGATGCCAGCCAAGTACTTGGCTGGCACCACGAGGATGCTGCCGTCTCCCTCGATCAGCCAGTAGACCGCGGTGGCGCTGTGGCTCAGCAGCTTTCGCAGCTGGTCCCGGTCGACCGTCCAGGCGGACTTGTCGGTTCTGCGGCTCGGGATCAACGCGTGTGTCTTCTTGACCTGCACGAGGTCCGCGATGCGGGTCCTCAAATGGCCAGCGGCGTGCACATCGATGACAACGCCTACGTCGGCCCCGTTCGTGGCTTCTTCCTTCTTGGGAACCTGGCGGCTCGCCATCTGTACCTGCGGCAAGCCGACAGGCGCCCAGCGGCCGACCTGGGCCGTCTCGGCGCAGAACTGTACGAGGTACTGGAGGAGAGTGGCCGTCAGGGATTCTTCCTCGAGACCGCCGCACTCGTGCACATAGCTTTTGAAGGCGTTCAATGCCTGCGACGTGACGCCTCGGAGCTGGTCTTCGAGGTCGGGACTGGCTAGCCATGTCGCAGACGGGGCCTCGAGCGGGCGGGGGAAGACATGGCGGCGGGCGTCGAGCGAGGTGGAAAATGCCTCAAGGAGCCGCTCTTCCCAGGGCCCCGCGCCCTGCATCAAGGCCCGGATCCCCTCGGCTCGCTGCCGTATCTCGAGGACCTCACTGCGTGTGCTGCGCTCCAGTGCCGCACGTACCGAACCGTGCCGGTCGGCCAGCGACATGGTGAGCGCGGCGTCGAGGCCGTCCAGTTCACGGCCGACGACAAGCAGCCACTCCAGCGATCGCGCCCACACACCGGGATGCGCTGCGGCGTGCTCTGCGATCCGCCGGGACAGCCCCGCCGCTGAGAGACCGTCATGGGTCGCGGCGAGCAGGGCAATATCGCGCCACAGCGCCACCGCGCTGTGGTCGACGTGAGCGGTCGCCCTGGCCACGAGCCGTCTCTCCTCGGCGAGTCCGAAGCGTGGGTTCATCTCGAGCCAGGCAATGGAAATCCCCACGGCGACAGCACCAGCGACCGGCAGTGCCCGGATGATGCGCTTGGGGGACGAGGTCTGCGACATCCATCTCACCAGGTCCGGTGTGTCCAGCACACTCCGGCTGACGGGTGACGACGCGGCTGCTGCCCGAAGCATCTGCCGCTCCATCAAAGCTGGTGCGATGCTGGCAAGCGCGGCGAGGGCATCCCGTTCGGGCCACACCAGGGAGGTGAACGCTGAAGGGTCGCGCCGGATTGCGTCCCAGCAGCAGCGCGGGCAGGTGTTGTCGCCGAAACGTTTGCATCCAGATCGGTGTTCCACAGGGCCGACCCTAGCCTGGGGCACCGACAGCCTCTGGGACCGCTGGGCAGGCCGGAGGGCGCCTCCGCAGCGGCAATCACTTCGTCCAGCTCGCCGTCGCCATAGCCGTCCAGGCGCCGGGCCCGGCCGTTTTCGCAGCCGACGCGTACCGTCATGGCAGCGTTTTCAGCGTCGGGGCCGCAAGTGCCTCTGGAGTTGGTCAGGTTGGTGTCGGGAAGACCGGTAGACCCGGAAGAGGCACGGCAGTTGATGCCCGTGACCGGCCGGCCCCGGCCTCTCCCCCCTGACGACCTGGTGTAAGGACTTCTGCTGGCCCTGTTGTTATGGAGACATCCGAGGTTAGCGGGCTCTCGCGCTCGGTTGCTGGCTCTTTTGTGCGCGCCGGAGCGAGACCGGCCGGCACACTGAGCGTGCATCGTCACGCCTATTGGCCGAGCAGGACCTCGGTGATCGGTCCGCCGGTCACACCTGGCTCAAGTACGAGAGCTGGGGTGTAGCGGGGCCTCCCAGGGGTCGCACCGTCCCACTCGTAGACGACGGTGCGCAGCGTGTTGAGGTATCGCCCTACGAGTAGGGCCATCGTGTACGGGCCGTGGAAAGCGAGATGCACCTCCGCACGGCCGCTGCGTGCGGCCAGCGCTTTGATCTGTCGCGCGGCAGCCGCGCTGAGGCGTGCGGCCTCGCGCGGGTCGAGTCGGTCTTCGCCGACGACGGAGACTACGGCGGCCGCCGCGAAGCCGTTGCTGGACTCGTGCAGGAGCTGCTCGAATGCGGTCCGATCTGGAGCGGCAGTCAGGCTGACGAAGATCGCGACGCGGTCGTGGCTGTCGCACGTATCCGCTTGTTCGAGGTCAACTGGTTGCGTATGAAGTTCGCTGGTCAGCGGGTCGTCACCAGCTTCTGTGGACGCCCACAGAGCGCCATGGGCATCGACCACCTCGACATTGCCGATCTTGGTCTCGGGCAGGGCGGCTCCCAAGGCCAGAGCTACCGACAGGTGAGCTCCGCCGGAGACGCGTACCGCTTTCGCATCGGCTGCGTACACGGCGTCGCTGATCAGGGGCAGCGTGGTCTGCAGGAGTGTGAGTCCCTCGCGCGAGGGCAGACGTCCGTCGCCGGCGGATCTGATGCGGATGTGCAGGTCGTCCTCGCCCGCGTCCATGGCGAAGGGCGCGGGGCGGGTCTGTACTCGGATCGTGAAGGCGCGGTTCTCGCTGCGGATGGCGGACTTACGTTGTTCGACTCGGTGCATCAGCAGGTCCCGCACGATCTCGCTCTCGCCGGACGGCTGCAGCATGTTGCTTTGCTTCTTGTCGGCGAGGGTCCGAGAGGGAACGAGTCTCAGGAGTCGGTCCGGTGCCTCGTAGTCGCACTGTGTATTGCTTCCCGCTCTGGCGATCTTATTCGCGATGCACAGGCTGAAGGCGGGGTCCTCGTCCAGTTGAAGCAGCCGAGGCAGCTCACGTTCTCGGACGATGTCGCTGTGGACGATCTCCGGTGTCACGACGAGCACGGCTGCCGAAAGCCCTGTGGTCAGGGCTTGTTCGAGGCGATCGGTCGTCGTGCCTGGGCGCAGGTCGGTACGGTCTCTCCACACGACGAGACCGGCGGCCCTGAGCAAGTTCTCGATCGAATCGGCCTGCGGGGAGCCATCCGACTGCCGGTAGGAGATGAACACCGCGCCGTCACGCCGAACCGCATCCTCGGGCAGTGGCCCCAGCGCCTCGAATCTCTGTGGTGGCGGAAGGACCGTTGCTGCCTTGCTGGTGACACGTCCCCATCGTTGGCGCCGCGCGATCAGTCCGGAGAAGGGATCCGCCCCGCCGGGAGCGTAAACGAGGAGTGCGATCGGGCCGTCGTGCTCCCGGGCTGTTGCCTGCATCGCAGCAACATCTATCGAGCTCGGTCCGGACGGTGCGGGATGGCTGTGCCACTCGCCGACGTAGCCGGTTGGATCGTCATCCGCTCGCTCTGCAAGGAACTCTGCGAGGAGCGCGTTCGCCCTGACGCCATCGCGCACGTACCTGTGGGTGGACGCTCCTTGTCCGTCGACCACGAGGGCATGAGTGACAGCGACGTTGGCGTCTTCCCGGTAGCCGAGGAGGATGCCACCCGTTTCCCGCGGCAGCTGCCGGGCGGTCGCGGACGCGATGACCTCGTATGCCTCCTGGCGCAGCTCGATCCGTGGTGCCGGCCGGGTCACTGGTGGCTCCCTTGTGATGCGGAGTGGAGGTGGCGCGTCTCCCCAGCAGGATGGAGAGGACTCTCCACGAGGAGGCCGATGGCGTGGCGGACGGTTGCCGCTGCTGCCTCGATCACCGCGTGGGGCGGCGTTGGGGAGATAGGGCTTCCGCAGTCTGCTTCGAACAGTAGCGGTGCCTCGGTGTCGGCTCTGGTCGTCGAAGGCGGCAGCGGTGCGGCATCGCCGAGCGGTGGCAGTACGTCGATGCGATAGGTCCTGCCGTCGTTTTGAAGCGCCGCGGACAGGACCCGTGTGCCTAGTGTCCGGGCGCTTACGTGCAGGAGCGCCGTGGTGGCGAAGTCGGCGGTGGCGTTCACGACGAGGTCGTGGTTCCGCAGATGGTCAACCGCGTCGGCGCCCGAGGTAAGCGCGCCATTGATGATGCCGATGCCGCTGGCCAGCGCCTCGTTCTGCCTGACGAGGTGTCGCTTGACCGCTTCGACTTTCGGCAGCCCGACCGTGTCGGGGCCCACGAGGTGGCGGACGAGGTTTCCCGGCATGACGACATCGTCGTCGATGAGAGTGAGGTAACGGACACCGGAGCGCACCAGCATGTCGGCGATGAACGATCCCAAAGCGCCGACGCCGACGACTGCGACCCTGGATTCACGCAGTGCGGGGGCGAGGACGCCTGCACGAGCGGACCGGGCTGCCTCGGTGTCTGCGCCCGAGCGCAGACGTGTGACGGCCGTGCCGCCCTCCTTCGTGGACGCTACGTCCAGCACGATCGCACCCTCGTGGGTGCCGCGTCGGTAGATCAGCACGACAACTGCGACCGACTGCTGGCGAATTCCGCGGTCTAGCTCCGTGTTCGAGCCGAGCCGGGCGGAGATGTCTGCCCAGGTTCGCGGCGGCACGTCCACCTCGCCGAGGTCGGCTACATACCCGAAGCGGTCCTTGCTGTGCTCAAGGGCCTTTCTGGGGCGGCTGCCGTGCCTGATCCGCATCGTGTTGTTGCTGGACGGGCTGAAGCGGACGGAGCGGTTGAGGTACTGGCCGAGGTCGTCGTAGAGATAAAGGCGCCGGTCCGCGGACGGCTGGAAGTACCGGTCGAGGTCGAGGTCGGGCCGATCGCCCGTCCAGCCGATGTCCGCGCGCTCGAACCACGCTGTGACGTGTTCCAGGAACGCCGGTGCCTCCGTCCACCACAACCCTTCATGATCATCTTCAGCGACCAGGCACAGACCGCCGTCCGGGTCGCGGTGCCAGGACCAGGGCACCGCGTCGTGCTCGACCGGCGCCACTCTCGGCGGCAGAAACGGGAAACGGGGCGGCAGGTCGATCACGACGCGGGTCGTGACCGCCGAGTGCGGGACCGGCCCTTCCCATCTTGCTTCAACCTCGCTGAACCCGGCGCGGATCAGGCCTTCCTCGAAGTGCTGCCGCGCGTAGGCGACATACTCGTCGAAGCTGACAGGGGTCACCCGAAGGTCCTCTTGCCGGCAGGAACGACGCGGGCGCCGGGCGAGATCGCGGATGCCTTCTTGCTGCCGTCCTCGTTGAAGCCGGGGGGCATCGGGAAGACCGTGTCTCCATCGCCGTTCGTTCCCAGCAATTTCTGGAACGCCAGCGCGGCCTTGCCCGCGTCCTCCTCGTCGAGCGCAGCTTCTGCCGACGCTGCGGCGTCGGTGAACCGCGTACGCGCGGTGTCCAGTTCGTCGTCGGTCGCGCGGATGCGGATGGTGTGCCCGGGCAGTGTCGGGTCGGTCACTGCGATGCCGTAGGTCACGAAGTTATCTATGATCTTGCTGACCTCCCGGAGTGCGCTGACGTAGTACTCCGCCTGGTCGTTGCCCGAGACTGCGCCTGAGGCGAACGCCTGGTAGGCGGCCATCTCGATGAAGAATCCGCCGGGCTTCTTCGTGCCGAGCAGGGCACGACGCGTCTGACGAAGCAGTTTGACGGTCGGTACGTAGTACTCGTCGTGGTCCGCGTTCATCGTGCTCGACAGGTCCGTCAGCCCGTCGGGGTTGGTGCGCACCCACTCGTTCTCGTCGCCCTTTTGCGGGATCTCCCACGTTCCGTCGCCGTAGGGGCGGGCGGGCACCGCGTCGACGTAGAGGTCGTACTCCGGGAAGGAGACCTGCAGGCTACGGTCCTGCCGCTTGGTGCGCCGGTGCCCGTCGGCGTCGGTGCCGAACTCCGCATGCAGGACCTTGAAAAACCTGTCGAGGATGTCCGTCGACGTGACGTCGCTCGGAACATCGGGCAGGCGCACGAACACGTCGACGTCCTTGATCCTGCGGATCGACACGTTGCGCTTGTAGGAGCCGATCAGGATCGGGCTGACGCCGTACTCGGCGAGCTTGGAGTCAGCCTTGAGGGCGTCACGGACGAGGCGATGCGCCTCTGGCGCGTTGGTCTTGTCGTCGCCGGGCTCGATGGAGCTCAGCGCATCCTTGAACTGTTGCTTGAGGTGAGCCATCGGGCCCTCCGATCCTGGTTGTGACTGCATCGGCCTGCCGAGCTTGCCTCACACCACTGACAATGCGAGGTCGGCCGCGAGGGGCATGACCGCCTACTTCTTCCTGCCGCCCTTGCCGGCGCTCTCATTGGTCGTCGTCTTCGGGTGCCGCTTCACGGTGGCCTGCTTCACGAACCGGCCCGTGATGGCGCTGCGGCCCCGCTTGCCGTTGGATGCGCTGCTCTTGCCTGCCATGGGCTGTCCTCCAGATCTCCAGCGGTGACCCGCGGTAACACAGGCCACACCCTACTCCACAGTTTCATTTACCCAGCAGGTGCATGAAATCTTGTAGACCTTGATCGGGAGGATAGCATGGAAGCAGTAGGTACACGGAAAGGATTCTGAGGTCGCTGGTGGAGATCGTCTTCGAGAACGCCGAGCTCGCCCGTGTCTGCAACAGCGGCCCTGCCCGCAGGGACCGTTTAGGCCCCGACGGAGCGACCACCCTGCTCCGGCGTCTTGGCCAGATGTCAGCCGCCCACCACCTGGCTGACCTGCGGCACATTGCGGCCGCGCGGCTGCGGCCCGCAGCCAACGGGGACTGCTTCACTCTGCTGGTGTCGCTCGGTGATCACGGCGATCTCGTGGTCCGCCCACGCGACGACCCGCCCGACACCCTCGACGACGGCACCCTGAACGAGCACGCCGTACGCGCTGTGATCGTCGCAGCGATCCACCGCCCCTGACCCCGCCACCAGGCCCGCCCCGCAGCCTCGCCGACCGAGAGGCACTCACGTGACTCCGCCCTCCGCCCCGCACCCGTTCGCACCGGATGAAGTCCTGCCTCCGGGCGACACCCTGAAAGAACAGCTCGACGCCCTCGGCATCCCCCAGGCGGACCTCGCCCGCCGCACCGGACTGTCGACCAAGCACATCAACCAGATCGTCCAGGGCAGCGCCGTCCTCACCCCCGAGACTGCCCTTCTGCTGGAGCGGGCCGTCGGAATCCCGGCTTCGCTGTGGAACCAGATGGAGGCCGCCTGGCGCACCCACGTCAGCCGCACCCAGAGCCGTGAAGCTCTCAGCCACCGCCTCGACTGGCTCGACCGCTTCTCCCTGCAGGAGCTGGTCAAGCGGGGCATCCTGCCGACCAAAGAACGGACGGTGGACAATCTCGAGCGTCTGCTGGCGTTCTTCGGTGTCGCCGACCCCGAGGTCGCGGAGAACGTGTGGGGCAGCTACCGGACCGCCTTCCGGCGCTCCACCGTCCTCACGCCCGACGACTACGCCACCGCCGTCTGGCTGCGCCAGGCCGAACTCAGAGCACGCCAAATCCCCTGCGCACCCTACGACCGTGCAGCCCTGCTTGAGCTACTCCCCCAGCTACGCGCCCTGACCGTCGAGGAACCCGCCGTCTGGCGCACCGAAATCCCGCGCCTGTGCGCCCAGGCCGGCGTCGCGGTGGTGTTCGTTGCCGCACCCCCCAACAGCCGCGTCTCCGGCGTCACCCGATGGCTCACCCCGGAAAAGGTCGGAGTCGCCCTCAGCGGCCGGTTCAAGAAGGACGACCACTTCTGGTTCACCGTCTTCCACGAGCTCGGCCATGTCCTCCTGCACGGCAAACGCCTCACCTTCATCGACAACACAAACCGCGACGACGACACGACCCCCGAAGGAGACCGCAGCGAGGACGAAGCCGACGCATTCGCCAGGGAAACCCTCATCCCCCCCGAGCACGCGGCCGCCTACAAGCAACTCGCCCAGCGCCCCATGCCCTTCACCAACATCACAGCCTTCGCCCGCCGGGCCGGCATCGCCCCGGGCATCGTCGTCGGACGCCTCCAGCACGACGGCGTCCTGGACTGGAAATACGGCACCAAGCTCAAGCGCCCCATCGAGATCAGCCTCTCCGGCGATCTCACCGCGGGCTAGGTGTATTGGCCCGCAGGGTTGTTGACGCGGGTGATGGGTGGCTAGCCTTCGAGTGCGGTGTGGCAGCGGTGGTGGTTGTAGGTGTGTAGGAAGTCTGCCAGGGCTGCGGTGCGTTCGGTGTTGCTGGTGTAGGGCCGTAGGTAGGCCCATTCGTCGAGCAGGGTGCGGTTGAAGCGTTCAACCTTGCCGTTGGTCTGCGGCCGGTAGGGCCGGATCTTCTTGTGCGTGATGCCGGACGTGGCCAGCGTCTGGGTGAACAGTTTGGACTTGTAGCAGGAGCCGTTGTCGGTCAGGACCCGTTCGACGGTGATGCCGTGGGCGGCGAAGAAGGCGTTCGCCCGTTGCCAGAAGCCAGCGGCGGTCTCCTTGCGCTCGTCGGTGAGGACCTCGCTGTAGGCCAGGCGGGAGTAGTCGTCGACGGCGGAGTGGACGAACGAGTAGCCGATCACCGGCTTGCAGCTGCGGCGTCGGTCGGTGGTGGCGAGTCTGTTGTCCATCGCCTGGCGGCGGTCCATGATCTTGTGGCCGCCGCCGTCGGGGATATTGCCGAGCTTTTTGATATCGACGTGGACGAGTTCGCCCGGCCGGGCGCGTTCGTAGCGGCGGACGATTGCCCCGGTGGGCCGGTCCAGCCAGGCGAGACGGTTGAGGCCGTGGCGGGTCAGGATGCGGTGCACGGTCGAGGCGGGCAGGCCCAGGACCGGTCCGATGCGGGCCGGGCCGGGCCGAGCTTGCGGTCGGTCCGCAGTCGGCAGACTTGGGCCTCGACCGCGGGCGGGGTGCGGTGGGGTGTGGTTCGGGGCTTGCTGGAACGGTCGTGCAGGCCGGCCTCGCCCTCGGCCCGCCAGCGGCGGATCCACTTGTGCGCGGTGGGCCGCGATATGCCCATCTCGGCCGCCACATGCGCGACGGGACGGCCGGACAGGACGCGTTCGACCAGGATCCGTCTGCCGTGAACGGTCAAACGGGCATTACGGTGGGACACGAAGACCTCCGTGCGGTGCAGTCCTAGACAGCTCCACCACACCGGAGGTCTTCGCCATGATCAAGACCCAGGCCTGTTAACAACGCTCGTGATCAATACAGCTAGTACTGCAACGGTGGTTGTCGTGACTGCTGGCCAGGTCGGTCGTTGGTGTGGTTGTGGGTGGGGACTTTGCTGATATCAGGTTGTGGGCGGGCGAACTGACTGCTCTGCACGAGCGATTCGTGCACCGTTTCAACAGGTCGGAGCCGCGAGAGTCGGCTCCTGCGTACATGCGGGGGCTGATTGCTCCGCTCGAGCGCAAGAACGGCTGGACGCTGGCTGAACAGGCCGGTCATGACGGTCCTGACCGTATCCAGCGGATGCTGAACCGGATCGAGTGGGACGCCGACGAGGTCCTGGACGACGTCCGCACCTATGTCGTGGAGCATCTCGGAGACCGGGGTGCCGTGTTGATCGTGGATGACACCGGCTTCCTGAAGAAGGGCGTCCGCTCGGCCGGGGTGCAAAGGCAGTACTCCGGCACCGCCGGACGCACCGAGAACTGCCAGATCGGTGTGTTCCTTGCCTACGCCACAGATCGCGGACGCACGCTGATCGACAGACGGCTGTATCTGCCCACCTCCTGGACGGACGACCGCCAGCGGTGCCGGAGGGCAGGCATCGACGACACCGTGGGCTTCGAGACGAAGGTGGCCATGGCCAAGGCGATGGTCCGCCGGGCCATCGCCGACCGGATCCCGTTCGGCTGGGTGACCGCAGATGCCGCCTACGGCTTCAGCAAAGGCTGGCGGTTCGAGCTGGAGCAGGCCGACGTCTTCCACGTCATGGCCACCACCCGGCACGACACCGTCGTCACCCGCTGGTCCATCGACCACCCCGTCCACGACCTGTTCCCCGGCCTGCCGCGGCAGAAGTGGAAACGCCGCTCCTGCGGCGAAGGAGCCCACGGCCGGCGGGTCTATGACTGGGCCCGTGTCGAGGTACGGCCCTGGCACCGCGAGGACCGCCGGCACTGGGTCCTCGCCCGCCGCAGCGTGAGCAAGCCCGAGGAGATCTCCTACTACATCGCCTACTGTCCCGCCGACACCACACTCGACGAGCTCATCCGTATCGCCGGAACCCGGTGGGCGGTCGAGGAGTGCTTCCAGAGCGCGAAACAGGAATGCGGCCTGGACGACTACCAGGTCCGCCGCTATCCCGGCTGGCACCGCCACATGACCCTGGCCATGGCCGCCCACGCCTGCCTCACCGTCCTGCGAGCCCGCGAACTCGACACCGACAAAGCAGAAACGGATCCTCCCAGCTCATCCACCTCAGCCTCGCCGAGATCCGACGCCTGATCACCCGCCTCACCGACCGCCGTCCCACCCCGGTCGACCACATCCTGCACTGGTCGACATGGCGCCGACGACGCCAACACCAAGCCCGCATCAGCCACTACAAACGACGCGGGCACAGCCCCTGAAAACTGCCCAGCAATCAGCACAACCACCGTTGCAGTACTAGCACTGCACATCAGCCGTTCGTCGCGCGGGGATCCGTAAGGGTTTCACGGATCCCCACCCCATGCACAGACCGGCAGGAGCAGCCGGAAGCGCGTCAAGGCGGCCTACACAGGCACCCTCTACGAGACCACCACCGGCAACCTCGACCTGCACGGCCGTCAGTACAACACCCAGCACTGCCGAGCCCCTACATCTGGCCGAGATGCTTCTCTGCTGATTGCCAATTCTGCTGTGGACAGGCCCAGTTGCGCTAGTGTCTGGACGGCTGGGCGGCAGCCCGGTGGCAGTGGACGCCCCTCGGGGCGTCAGCGGTGAGGGCCCATGGCGGACCGTCCGGTGACGGCCCCACATTTGCCTCATCGCTCCTGCGGAGAGCAACCGTCAGGCCTGCGCGACCCGAAGCAGAGGAACACCCCGTGCTTGACCCCGGCCTGCAGCCGGAGACACCACCCTGAGTCGCTGCACCGGCGCGATCTCGGTTCGTCACCTGTAGGTGGCCGGACTGAGCGCGCCCGTTCTGTTCGGCCTTGTTGAAAGGACAGGACGGATGGACGAGGTCACGATCGGTGTGCTGGCACTGTTCGGTTTTCTCAACATCGCTCTCACGCATGGCGCGAAGCTGGCACGCGACATCGAGGAGTTCATCGAAGCGTGGCGTGGGCCGGCCCGCAGTCTGCGGCGGTGGCGGCGCCGTCGGCGGCAGCACCGCCAACGGTGACGCAGCCGACGCTCACGCTGTTGCCTGACTAGAGTCGGCCGGGTCGCGCGGTTACTGGAACACGGTGCTGTCGGGACGCAACGCCGGCCCGTGGGTGGCTGAGTCTCGCTGGCACGCCGCTGGGGGCCTGCTGTCTGACACCGGGCGATCGTCTGCCGAGGCGGCAGTGCTCCGGTGGTCGAGGGACGCTGGGCCCAGTCGTGAGACTTTCCCGGATCCCGGCCCCTTTGAGCCCCTGACAGCACACGGCGCCTGTCAGCCTCGGCGGCTGGCGCTGGTGGGCTGCGACCGGTTGGGGGCGGTTGGAGCGGCTCGGGCAGTTCAGGGCAGCACAACCTGAGCGGTGTGGTGGGGTCGAGGTGTGTGCTTCTCCCCCAGTTCCAGGACCAGTTGGGGTTGTCGGCCGTGCGGCCTGGCGATGTGTCCGCAAGCCACGCACCACAGCAGCGAACCCATCTGGACGGCGACGTCTGAGAAGGTGGTGATGCTGGCGCCGCAGCCTTCGCATGGCACGCCACGCTGGGCCCCGCGGTCAGCAGGCGCGACGGAGGACGGCATCAGCTTGGCAAGAGCGGGTGTCAGCAGCAGTTGGGGGGCCTTCAGACTCCTGCCGGATTCGCGCGCCTCCTGCTGGGTGGGCTCTGGGGTGCGTCCGTCCTGCCGTGCGGATCGCGTGGTGGTGTGCCGACGTGTGGCTTCAGCACGGTCCCAGGCATGTGCCCAGGCCTGCAGTGTGACGTTGCCGGTGACTCCGCAGGCACGGGCGAAGGCGAGGACGAAGTCCCGGCGTGGTCTGGTCATGCGGGTCAGGACTCGGCAGATGGTGGTGCGCGCCAGCTGGGCGTTTCCGCCCGCCTGCTGCTCGAGATCGCGGTAGGGGCGGCTTCCGTCGCGGCGGTACACCTCCAGGAGGTGTGTGTGGAGGTCGGCGTAGGTGTTGACGTAGTCCAGGTGGATGAGCTGGGTGGCTTCACCTTGCGGGCTGCGTTCTTCGTAGCGGGCCTGTTTCCACAGTCGTTCAGCTTCGTCCTGGCTGGCGCCGCAGGCCTGAGCAAAGGCCCGCACGGTGGACAGGGTGGGGATGCCGTGTCCGGATGCGGCTCGGCTGAGGGTGGCTTTGCTGACGGTGGTGTGCTGCGATAGCTGGTCCAGGCTGAGCCCCGTCTGTGCACGCTGCAGGCGGAGCCAGGAGGCCAGGGCGTGCAGGGAGGCCCGGCAAGGTGTGACCGGAGCCTCAGGCCGCGCCACAGCAGTGTCCCCTTCGGACCGGCCGGCGCGACCGGCCGGGGCCGGCAGGCAGACACAGTTGCGGACGCAGCCGCCGGGCCACCTCGGCCAGCACGGCGGACGTGGCTGCGGCCTGGGGCGCCAGACCAGGAAACACGATGATCAAGATGACGATGACCGTGACTGCAGGCCACCAGGGCCACGACGGCACGAGTGACAGCAGAGCGGCACTGCGTCGGCTCGCAGGCGGCATGAGCGCTCCCTTCGGAACATCCAACGGGCTCTGCACCCATAGCCGTTGGCTACCTCTGGGTGCATACACGTGATGCTGTCAGCCGCGTTCCTCCGCGCCAACCAGGGCACTCCCCCATGTCTCATGGTTGTCCCACCGATCTGAAGTTGCCCATGCAACCCCGGATGCGCATCTGATCCTGCCCACTGCCCGGTGGCCAACCAGCCAGGAAGGGGGTAATTGCGCGCACGTCCCGATGCACCGAACCGGGCGCCGCTTCAAGGGCCTTGAAGCGGCCGACTGCCGACCCTCGACAGAGTGCCGCTGGGCGAGCTTGCATCTGGAGCGGCTGACGTGTCTGCCAGGGCGGTTCGGAGACGAACCGCCTGCGCCGGAAGCCACACAGGCCTGGTCGGTCGCAGCTGCCGCAGCCACCCTAAAAACCGACAGCGCCAGCAGGACGGTCGTGCATGGCCAGCAGCCACCACTTCTGGGACGCCACCATTGCCAGCTGCGGAGGGACACGGGCACCCCTGCTGCAGGTGCACTTCGATGAACGCCGGCTTGCTCCTTGCCTCCGCCCGCCCCTCTTGGAGCGGCCTCCACCCCCAAATCAAGATCAACTTCTCCACACCCTCCAGGACCCCCAATCCCAAGAAATTATCCGTGGAGTTGAGACATTCTCGATAGAGATGCGGCACCCCAGGTCACAGGCTTGCCAGTGAGGCCCCCAGGAGCCCTGGCATCCCATCAATGCAGGTCAGCCAGACAGATGGCTCAACCTCGGTTTCTGTGAGTGCAGTTGAGATGTCGCAGGTCACAGCGATGGACATGTCTCAACTGTACGAATAACCGACAGCGCAGCAGGCAGCCGAAGCACACTCCGCAGTGGGTCCGTACGGGGATGCGGTGGCTGCGGTGTCCGGTGTGGGCGCAGGAGTGGGTGCGGCTGAGCAGCCGGGCGGCCGGGGCGGTGCCGACCAGTTCGGCGGCCTGGGTGAACATCTCGCCTTTGGTGTGGGTGGCGAAGGGGTTATGGATGACGGCGTGTGCGCCGGCGTCGTGGGCGATGGCGGCCAGGGTCTGCAGGAAGAAGGGGTGGGTGGTGCGGGTGGACAGGGCGCCGCGCTGGTCGGCGGTGAGCGGCACGTTGAGGGAGGCAAAGCCGTTCTCGGGGATCCACAGCGGCACCTTTTCCACTGCTGCGGCAGCAAGGCCCAGGGCGAGGAAGAGCAGCGAGCGGGTGCGGGTGGAGTACTCGTTGGGCAGTTTCGTCCCGGTGGGCTGACGGTTTTTGCGGGAGAAGCGCAGGGCTTGATGGGGCTGCGGGGGTCCGTCGATGAGGTGGGCGATGTCGGCGGCGATGTTCCGCTGGATCGGCGCGAGGGTGGTGGCACCGACGTGGGAGAGCAGCAGGTGTCGGCCTGGGCCGAGGTCGTGACGGGAGAGCAGGGCGCCGATCGCGGAGTCGGCGCCGCCACTGAGCAGGACCACGCGCCGCACCCCGGGATGTGGGGTGTCGCGGACCGTTTCCTGCGGGGTGTCGGCGCGGCGGAAGCGGATCGACCACCGGTCGCCGGACAGGAATCCCAGGAGGGCTTCGAGTCGTTCGCCAAGGGCGTCCCAGCGGGCCGGGGTGTAGACGGGTACGTCGAGTTCGAAGGTGCGCCGGGTCCAGTTGGAGCGGGCGGCGCGGCGGGGTGTGGTGCGGTCGGCGGCATAGACCAGGGCGGCGAGGCGGACCAGTTCGATGTTGGGTTCGGGGACGGGGCCCAGTGCTCCCAGGCGTGGTCCGAGGGTGGAGACGAAGGAGCCGCCCGGGCCGGGGGGCCACCAGAACGGGGTGAGGCCGGCGGGCTCAGGCTGTGAGGGGTCCGCGGCGTCCAGGTGCAGGGTGTAGGCGGGCATCAGGGCTCCACCCAGATGGACCGCATCGCGTCGATGCCCTCTTCGACGGCTCGGGTGATCTCGGCGGTGCTGGGGCCGGTGATCGTGAGGGAGGCCCGGTCGGCCAGGGCGCGTGCGGTCTCGCGCAGTTGCCGTTCGCCGTCGGCGGTGGCCCATGCGGGGCGGGAGCCGTCGTTCATGCCCGCTGCGGTCTCACCGATGACCGCCTCGAAGATGATCAGAGCCAGGGTTTCCCGGACGACTTCCTCGGGGCTGGGGGGTGTGCTGTCGGTGCCGGCTTCCAGGACCCATTGGGCCACCTCGCTGGCGACGAAGCGGCGTTCCTGGTCCTCGATGGTGCCGTCGGCGAGCGGTCCGCAAGCTGCGTCCACGATCCGGCGGGTCCAGTCGATCGGGTCGCCGGCTGCGGCCTGCAGGTCCGCGTAGTTGAGGCCCAGTTCCTGCAGAGCCTGCGCGTTGCCGGTGCGGTAGGCGTAGGCTGCGGCCGCCGCTCGGCCCGCGGTGCGGGAGGACTGGGCGATGGTGCGCTGTGCTCCTCCCCCGGCGCGGCCCGTGCCGCCGGCCCCTGCGCCGCCTGCCCCGCCGCCGGGGCCGTCTGCGTGCCCGCCGGAGGGGCTGAACAGGTCGAGGGCAGGCAGCAGTTGATCCGGGCTGAGGTTCTGTGCAGGCGCGCCGGGGCCGGATCCGGCCAGGGCGTCGAGCCACTGCGTGACGTTGGTCTGCAGTTGCTTGCTGGCCGGTGTGCCGTTTCCGGTGTAGGAGCCCTTGGTGCCCATCAGGGACGGCTTCCCGGGCTCAGTGCCATTCCCAGGGTGCGTCTGATCTGGTTCGGGCTGGCCGGGGCGTGGTTCTTCCAGTGCTCCAGCACGCTGCGGAAGGCGGGGGCGGTGGGCGGGAGGGCCAGGATGGTGGCCGGTTCCAGTTCGCTGGCGGGGATGGACTGCAGGAGGCGGGCGGCCCGGTCGGTGGTGGCCGGGTAGGCGGTGGCGATGCGGACGAGGCTGCGCACGGCTGCGGTCTGTTCGGTGGGGCGGTCCCGGCCTGCCCGGCCGAGGTACTCCACCAGGCTCAGGGCGTCGTCCTCGCCGAGCGCGGTGATGTCGGCGTCGGTCACCCGGCGTTGGTCGAAGCGCACCGTGGACAGCAGGTTGGCCGCGATGTCGCGCAGCCTGCCCGGCAGCCCGGCGTCGAGGAGCTGTTCGCCGGAGAACGCTGCCGCCAGGTAGAGGTAGGGGGCCAGGTCCACGGTGTCGAGGCCTGGAGGGAGTTTGGCCCATCGGATCAGTTCGTCCTCGAAGGCCACCGGCTCGCTCTCGTCCCCATCCGGCGCCGGGCTCTGCTCCTCCTCCGGGGATCCAGCGTTATCGGGTGTGGCGGGCTGCGGCGTGGACCGGCCGGCGGCCGCCTCCAGCCGGGTCATACGGGAACGCAGCTCGCCGCGGGCCAGCCAGCCCAGGACGGTGGTGAAGGCGTCGGGCAGCAGCTTCTCCAGCACCATGAGCTTGGCCACGATGTCCGGTTCGAGGACGATGCCGCGATGGCCGGCGACGGACTGGCGTACCCGCAGGTCGTTGAGGAAGCGTTTGATGCGGCGGGGGCTGCCCTGAAGCTTCTCGTAGAGGATCGGCGTCATCCGTGAGGCAAAGGCCATTTCGGCGGAGATGTCACTGCCGTCCACGGCCGCCGCCAGGTCGTCCAGCAGGCCCTTCTGCCTGCGCAGCTGTACGCAGGCGTCGATGTAGGGGGTGAGTTCCTCGACGAGCAGGCGCTGGGAGAGTTGCAGCAGGACGAGGAATGCCTCGGTGTCGAAGCGGCTCAGGGTGGGCAGCGGCACCGTGGTCTGCACAATCTTGTGCAGGTAGAGGCTGGCGGGTTCCTCGAAGTACCGCTCGCCTGCACCTTGTTGTCCGTTGCCGGGATCGGGGAAGCGGACCCGCAGAGCATCGGCCACCCGGTGCTCGTCTGCGGCGACGACGAACGCCATCTTCGGCACCGCCAGGAACAGGCGGATGGTCTCCAGTGTGTCCACGACCGTTTCGGGCAGGCAGCGATCAAGATCGTCGACGAGCGCGACCACCCGCCGGAGATGGCTGAGCTCCGCAGACTCCATCAGTGTGCGGAACTCGCTGCGGAATTCCTCAAGCCCGCGTGACGGAGGGTCTGTTGCCCCGGCGTCCTGGCTGCCCGGCTCCGTGTTGATCAGGCTGGTGAGATCATCGACGGACGGCAACTGCAGGGTCAGCGACGTCTTCGCCGCAAGTTGGAGCGCTTTGGCCCAGTCGACCCGCTGCCTCAGCTTGGTCAGTATCACCCTGGTGCGGCTCGGGGGCTGGCCCGGTTCTTCTCTCCTGGCGAGTTCGGCGCCGACGGCGGTGAGCACCTCGCCGATCAAGGTCTCCTTGGCGCCGACCCCGGGGTCATAGCGCCACGGATCCGTACTGATCACGAGAACGCTCGCGTCCGTCTCGGGGGGCTGCGGGGCAAGCGCATCCTCGATCAGGCGGAGCACCGTGGTCTTGCCGCTCCCCCAGGCACCCGACACCCCCACGGTCACCGGATCAAGATCGTCGTCGAGCACAGCCTGGATCACGGTCTTGGCCACCGCGTCGAAGGAGAGCAGATCCAGGCGTGTGGGCTCGTCCGACCACAGCCGTGAAGACATGTCGCTCACGTCGTCCCCCAGCCTGCGACCCCTTTGTCGCAGTCAGCCTCTTGCCAAAACGCCACGCACCCGGCTGTTCCCCGAATGTGCAGCGAACACACACGTTAACCCTCGAACCTCCCCCAACAACAGCAACGGGAGCATTCGTTGAGGCGCCCTGCCGGTGTCCGCTCCTGGTGGCTACGACCTCTACGCCTTCCAGCCCGTGAGCGCGTGGCGGAAGTCGGCGTTGGGTCGGTCGGCCAGGATGCTTCGGAGGTCAGGACGTGAGGCTGGTGGACTCCTATGTCGGCCAGCAAGTCGGAGACGAGGGCGCAGGTCACGACGACAGCCTCTCGCTTGTCGGTGACGAGGGCGGCGAGGTCCCTCTGTGGTCTGCGCAGGCGCTGTCGGGAGCGGCATTGCGGGTCCGTGCTGGAAGGCGCTTTCCGACACGACCGGGCGCACGGGCTCGTCACCGCCGTCGAAGCGGTGGAGGGCGGCGGAGAGCGTCACGTCACCCGCTGCCCCGCTCTCCGCCGCATTTTCCGGAACCGAGCCGACCGATCCCACCGGCTGGCTGGCGCGGCAGCCCGCCGACGCGCAACCAAGACGAGCACGCCCTGTCCCCGGCTACGTCCGCGCTCTCCCATCCCGCTCCACCCTCTCGCCCAGCTCCAGCCAGAGACTGGGCGAAAGCGGCCGCATCGGGGACGCCCTCGCTCGCGGTGTCACGGCGGTGCCACATGGCCCCTGAAGGACCCCGTGGACCGCCGTCGAGGCGGCCGGCGGCACACGCGCCCACGGCGTTGGAGAACGGCACCGCTTCTCGGGGTGGTCGCTGCGCTGTGCCTGCGCACACGCACTGGCGGGTCAGATCGTGTCGTCCTGGGTGGCCGGCCCGCCGAACGGGTCCGTGTGCTCGATGTCGTCCGTCCAGTAGCCGTACCGCTCACCAAGTACCGAGAGCAGTGCCTGAGTGTTGAGCGGGCGGGGGCGGATGGCGAGGCCGAGGCCGCGCGCGGTGCTGACCGCAGCTACGGACAGGTGGGAGCGCAGGGCATGTTCAGTAAATGCCTCTGCGGGATCAGGCGGGTCGTCGGGATGCTCGGGGGCCTGCATGGCGGCGAGGATGCGTGCTCGGTGTTCGGGGGAATCGACCGGGGATGGATGCAGGCCCTGGTGCTGGGCGCGATGGTTTCCGACCGTGTTGGCGATGGCGGTCAGCAGGTGCCAGTCGCGCCACCCTTCCTGCCTCAACTGCGTGGCTGTACGCCGGAAGCCGGGGTCCGCGGCCAGGCGGGGAAGGGTGTAGCGCACGATGGGGAGCAAGTTGGCATAGCGATTGCGGACGGTGTCGAGGGCTGTCTCGTGCTCGTAGCCGGGTCCGGGCCCGGTCCGGGCCGGCAGGGCAGCCGGTTTCGCCTGGCCGCGCGGTATGCCTGCTCCGAAGGCCGGGTCGGCGAGCGCAGCCATCGTCTGGTAGTCGTCGGCTTTCAGGAAGTCGGCCAGTTCGTCGTAGGGGCGGCCGACGAAGAGCTTGTGCCAGAGGCCGCCGGCGAGCACCTGCTCGACGAGGTGCATGAAGGCCTCGTCGGAGAGCAGCGACTGGGAGAGCACCACTTCGATCAGGGCGGTGAGCAGACGGGACGGTTCTGTTTCCACGTCCGCGGGGGCGATTGTGGGCAGGCGCAGCCTCCACCGGTTGGTGTCCCGGTCGGCGCTCTGCTCGCAGACGGCGGGCTGGTCGTGGGGCAGGGTGGTGTCTGCGCGGATCTCGACACTCAGGCTGCCGGGCAGGAACAGCGGGTCCTCTAGGGCGAGTTCGCCGAGGAACACCTGGAGTGCTGCGGTGTAGCGTTCCGCGGCCAGCACCGACAGCCGGTCGTTCGGGCAGGTGATCTCCCAGTCGACGCCGAGCGCGTTCCAGGCATAGCGGCGTGTGGGGCCCGCGTCGCTGAAGGGCCGTCCCACACCGTGGGTGTCGGCTTCTTCGGTGTGCTCCTCTTCGGTCGCTGCGGACTCGCCGATGAGGGGGGCAAGCATCTGGTCGATGATGGTGTCGATGCCCGCCGAGGCGGTGATCGTGCGGAGCAGGGGAACGAAGCCGGGCCTCACCGCGTCGGCTACGCGCAGGGTGAGCGCCTGATTGCCCATCATGTCCCAGACATACGGGTAGCGTTCGTGGTCGTACGGCTCGTCGCAGTAGAAGTTCTGCGCCATGAGGCCGATGCAGAACAGGCGGGTGACGGAGATCCAGTTTCCGGCCTGGCGGTCGTACTGAGCGGCGAGGATGATCCCGCGGGGGACGAAGCGGTTCAGCTCCGGGGCGGGTGAGGACTTCGCGGCAGTGGCGGCTGCGAGCGCGTACTGCCGGCTGCTCCGACTGCAGGGCAGGGATCGGCTCGCCGGCTTCTACCGCTTCGCGAACGGATGCGGTGACCTCTGCGACGGTCGGCAGGTCCTCGGGCACGGATTCGAGGTCGGCGGTCGTCATGTCGGCGTGCAGGGCCAGGCGGGCTCTCAGGGCCAGCAGATGGGCCATGGCGTTGGGCGGCGGGTCCGCAACCAGCAGGCGGTCGATCTTGTCTGCCAGCAGGCGCTGCCAGCCGCACAGGTCCTCTACGGTCAGCGCGGTGAGGCGGCGCACCAACGCCCCGAATCCGTATTGGAGGAGCATGACGGCGTCCTCGAGGATTCCGGGGGGGGCGGTGGCTGCTCAAGGCGTTGTCGCCGAGAAGGGGGAGGAATAGGCTTCGAAGCGGATGATGCCAGATAAGGGGGATTGATGGCAGATCCGCTATCGGGGGAGGGCACGCACAATCAGATTTCGGGCGTGGTCGCCAGTGCGGTGCAAGGACGGGACTTCCAGGGCAATACCATCTATCTGCATCCCGGTGAAACTCATGTCCCGACTCCTCGGCAGCTGCCGCTTGATGTCTCCTGCTTCACGGGTCGGCGCCGCGACATAGCAGTCCTTGACGCGCTGCTCGACGAGCCGATGTCGCAAGCCACGACCGTGATCGTCTCCGCGATCGCGGGGACGGCGGGCGTCGGGAAGACGGCGCTCGCCGTGCACTGGGCGCATCGAGTGAGGGACCGGTTTCCGGATGGGGATCTGTATGTGAACCTTCAGGGATACGGTCCGAGCCCGCCGCTCTTGCCCGGAGACGTGCTTGACGGCTTCCTGAAGGCCATGGGCGCCGCGCCCGAGCAGATCCCGCACGCAGTGGAGTCGCGGGCTGCCATGTTCCGTACGCTGTTAGGCAAGCGGCGGATGCTGATCTTCCTCGACAACGCCAACAGCGCCGAACAGGTTCGGCCTCTGCTGCCCGGTTCGCGGGGGCCGCTGGTCTTGGTCACGAGCCGTAGTCAGCTGGCCGGACTCGTCGCCCGTGACGGTGCCGCCCGGGTCAGCCTGGACACGCTGCCCCCGGATGAGGCCAACGCGCTGCTGGGCAGGATCGTCGGCGCGGACCGCATTGCCGCCGAGCCCGAAACGGCCATGCGTATCGCCCAATTCTGTGCGCACTTGCCGCTGGCATTGCGGATCACGGCTGAGTACGCGGCAGCACACCCCCGCAGACCGCTCGCCGAACTCGCGCAAACACTCGCTGACGAAGGCAGCCGACTGGATGCCATAGCCACCGGTGACGACGAGGCGACGGCGGTGCGTCAAGTGTTCTCCTGGTCGTACCGTGCCCTGCGACCCGAACTGACCCGCATTTTCCGGCTCTTGGGTCTGCACGCCGGTCCTGACATGTCCATCGGTGCCATCGCGGCGCTGACCGGTATGCGGGCGACGGCCACCCGCAAGCTCGTCGACGGAGTGGCGGCCGTCCACCTCATCGAGGAACCCATCAATGGCCGTTACCGCTTCCACGACCTGCTGCGGGTCTACGCCGGTGAGCGCGCCACCGCAGACGAGCCGCCGACGGCCCGGAAGGAGGCCGTGGAGCGCGTGCTCCTGTGGTATCTGCACGCCACTGCAGCGGCCAGGACCGTGCTCACGGTCGGCCGGCCCCAGACCCCCTTCGCGCTGCCCTCCGCATTCCGTCCGCCGCCCGTTTCCGTGCCCATATTCACTAGTCACAAAGAGGCGTTGACATGGTGCGACACCGAACTCGGCAACCTTGAGGCGGCAGTCAGACAAGCCGCCGACCAAGGCCGCGACGACGTGGCCTGCTGGCTGCCTGTGGCACTGCAACCGTACTTCCAGCGCCGCAACCCCTTCCGCTCCTGGATCGCCACTCACACCGCTGGTCTCGATGCCGCCCGGTCGGTGAACGACGTACAAGCCGAGGCCGAACTGAACCGGGGGATCGGCGGCGCCTACTACTACCAGGGCCGGTACGAGGAATCCTTCGAGCACCAGCGCCGCGCCCTCGACGGCTACCGCGCGCTGGGCTGGGAGGGGGAGATCGTTCTGGTCAACCTAGGGAGCGTCTGCGCTGCTCTGCAGTGGTACGACAAATCGTTCGACTATCTCTACGAGGCACTGGCGGTCTCCCGGCAGACCGGCCACCGCAATGCGGAGGGGTTCGCCCTCCAGAGCATTGGGGCCACCTGCCAGCGGCTTGACAGATTCCAGGAGTCGGCGGCCTACTGCCGGGAGGCTGCCGACGTGTTCCGCGAGACGGGCGACCGTTTCGGCTTCGGCATCGCTCTTGCCCGGCTGGCTTACGCCTACTTGCGGCAGCGGAAACCGCTGGATGCGATCGCCTATTTGCGGCAGGCGCTCGGCAACGCCCGTGACACCGGGGATCATCCTGGCGAGGCATGGATTCTCGAGACGCTGGGGACCGCGACGTACGAAGTCGACCAGAAGGATTCGGCACTGGAGAACTGGCGGAACGCGCTCACTCTTTACGAGCAGCTGCTGGACAACGACAGTGCTGCCCGCATGCGTACGCAGCTCGCCCATCCTGAGATCCCGCTGGCCACTCCGCGTCCGCGTCTATGAAGCACCCGGCGGCGCGGACGGAGGCAGGGGAGGGTGCGAAGGGGTGGGCTGTGAGGTCTCGGGACATGTTTGACGGTTCGTCATCAGTAGGTGCTTGACGTATTGGTGTGCGTCTCAGGAGATGGTTGACGCCTTCTGGCTGTCCTCGCGTTTGGACACGACCCGGATCTTGCTGATGGGGCCAGGATTTCTCCGCTCCTTGACGGCGATCTCTTCGCCTTCGTGGAGGATGCGGAAGTGGGTGTCCTCGATGATGACCGTGACCAGCTTGCCGGCGTTCTTCTTTCCGAGCTTCAGGCGCTGGCTGGTGACCATGATCCGGCCGCTGTCGCTCACGCGTCGCTGCACCCGCACGGCTCCGGTCGGCAATGCTGGTGCGGGAAGGCGTCCACCTGCGGTTCTGGCACCGCGCAGCGAGGGCAGTTTGTCGCGGCTCACAGGGCAAGGCCATGTGCCGATGAGCGTGTTGTCGGCGATGGCGTGCATGAGGTGTCCATCGAGCCGCAGGGTGATTCTGCGTCCTGCGAAGCTGTTGCTGACCTGGTAGTCCTCGCCTTTGAGGCTGATCAGGCCGTCGCGGTGGACGAGACGGTCGACCTCGACCGCCTGGCCGGCCGGGATGGTCAGCCTTCCGGTCTTTCCGTTGCTCCGTGGCAGCGCCGGGGCGGCTGGCGGCGGTCCGGCAGGGCGGGCTCCGCGCATGGTCAGCCAGCGCAGGTTTTCCTCGGTCAGCCGTGAGGGGACCGTCTTGACGAGGTGGCCGTCCAGGGTGAGATGGATACTGCGCTGGTCGCTCCAGATGGTGAGGGTGCGGCCGGCCATCGCGGGCGGGACTGCGGTCTTCTGGGCGCCGGGCACCAGGGTGAGGTGCCCGCTGGGAGGCACCCGGGCCTCGAACTCGACGGCGCCGGAACCCGCTGGAGGTGGTGGCGGCGCCTCGATGACGCGAACGACGAACGGCTCGGTCTCCTCGCCCGAGCAGGCCTCCATGGGCGGTGCGGGATCGGTGCGGGCCGGGCCGTTGGGCCGAAACAGACTGGCTGGGACAGCCATGTCCAGGGACTGGTGAGGTCGCTGGTGGTTGTAGGCGGCGACCCATTCGTCGATCGCCTGCTGGGCCTCTTCCTGGGACGCGAACGGCGAGACCTGGTCGAGGAACTCCTCCCGCAGGGTCCTGTGGAACCGTTCGATCTTGCCGGTCGTCGTAGGCGAGCGTGGCTTGGTCCGCCGCGCCGTGATCCCGTTCTCCCGGCATACCCGCTCGAACAGCACCTCCACCGGTTCCGGCTTGTTGTGCCGTCCCATGAACTGTTTGCCGTTGTCCGTCAGGACCTCCGACGGGACGCCGTAGCGGCGCATCGCCGCGGCGAACGCCTCACACACCGCACGGCCGCTCGGCACCGCGACCACGGCGGCGATCACCACGAAGCGGGAGTGATCGTCGATCCCGGTGACCATCTTGCACTCGCGGCCGTCCGCGAGCATCACGCCGCCGACCAGGTCAATCTGCCACAAGTGCATCGGTGCTTCGCGCTGCCACCTGCGGTATTTGCGCTTGTGCTCCTGGACTTGGGCCCGCACCAGTCCGTTGCGGGTGAGCACCCGGTGAACGGTCGCCCGGGAGGGCGTCGGGGTCACCTCGCGTTGAGCGAGCTCATGGCGGATACGGCGGGCGCCCCAACGGGGGTGCTGCCGCCGCAGCTCGCAGATCGCGGCCTCGACGGACGCCGGCAGTCGGCTCGGACTGGTCTGCGGGCGCCGGGAACGGTCCGTCAGCCCAGGAAGTCCTTCCTGCTCGAACCTCCTCCGCCACGTGTGCAGCGATTGACGGGTCGTTCCGTACCGCTCCGCCACTTCGCCTACCGGTGAACCGCCCAAGACCTCGCACACCGCGCGGTACCGGTGCTGCGCCATCGCCTCCGGATCCATGCCTCACCCTCCATCGCCCCAGTCAACAAGGAGGAGAAGGTCAAGGAAGTGCTGAGACCGAATCAGATCAACAGCTGAGGGAGGTCAAGCGTCTCGTGACGACAAACGGTCAAGGAAGTCCTGAGGCGTTACAGCGCACTGCTGGATGCCGACGCCGCCGGGCTGGGCAGCTCTTCCTTTAGCGCGGGCGCGGGGATCGTAGGACCGTCGGTTCTCAGCGACTGTTGCGCGGCTGGCTATGGGGGCTGAGGGGGCACCCGGGGTGTTTCTCCTCACCAACGGGTGCTTCGCTGTGAAGCATCAGCTACTGGGGTCGTGGTCGAAGGGATGGGCGGAGTAACCGTCCTCGGTGTGGTGGCCGCCGGGCTCGATCCGCTGGTCGTGGTTGGGGGTGCGGTCGTCGGTGTCGGGCGGCGCCGGGTGGTGTTCCCACCAGAGGCCGACTTCGTGCGCGCCGTTGTCGTCGGGGTGGGCGTCATCGGCTGTGGTGGCCGCAGTGTCGCCGCTCTCGGTTTCCGGGCCGGTGGCCGCAGTCCAAGGCGGGGCGGTGGCGTGGCTGGCGTGGAGGATGTCGTCGGTGGGGGGTTCGTATGCAATGTCGGCGATGTCGGTGGCAGTGACGGCTTCGGCGAGGTTCTGCTGCCAGCTCTGGACGGTGGGCAGGGGGCCGAAGGCGCGGCCGAAGGCGGCCCTGACGTATTCCTCGTCGCCGGGCGGCAGTTCGCCGTACAGGCCGTGCGGGTCGGGTTGTTCGTGCTTCATGCCGGGCCTCCGTGGGGGGAACGCGGCGGCGGGGGCGTGGTGCTGCCCGGGGCGTGTGCGTGGTCGTGATCGGGCGCGGGTGGGTTCTGTGCGAGCAGGGTACGCAGGCGCCGGATGCCGCGGCCGTAGCGGCTCTGCACGGTTCCGATCGGCAGGCCGGTGTACTCGGCGATCTGGCGGTAGCTGAGGTCGCTGACGAGGTGCATTACCACGATCATGCGCTCGTGTTCGGGCAGTTGTGCCAGTGCGGCGTCGATGAGGATCCGGTCCAGGACGCGGCCGGTGTCGTCCTGGGTGGCGTGGTGGGCTTCGGCGGTGTCGTCCAGCCCGAGCGGGTCGGTGGGGCCGTGCCGGTCACGGGAGCGCTGTGCGCAGCGGGTGGCGATCACCCAGAGCCAGGAGGGGACGGCGGCGGCTTCGCGGACGCGGTGGATGCCGCGCCAGGCGGCGACAGCGACGTCCTGGGCGATGTCGTCGGCGTGCGGCGTGGGGCCGGCCGCGGAGTAGACGGCCGCGTAGATCAGCTTTCGGTGACGGGTCATCAGCCGGACGAACGCCGTGGCGTCGCGCCGACGGGCGAGCTCGGCCAGGGCGAGGTCGTCGAGCTGTTCGCCGTCCGGCTCGTCGCCATGTCCTTCGCTGCGTGCCTCGTCGAGGTGTGTCATCGGCGGGTTCGCAGACCTTTCGCGGGGGTGCGGTTCATGAAGCCCTGCCGCGGGTGTCGAGGTCGTGGAGGATTTCGTCGCAGGCGCGTTGGAGGGTGGCAATGGCGTTCTTGATGACCAGTCCGGCGCCGGCGGAGGCGGCGGCCCACCGTGCCGACAGGGCCACGGCCGCCGCGCGCAGTTCCGTGTGGGAGGCGGTGGGCGGCAGCCCGAGGCGATCGGTGAGCGCCGGGCCGTGTTCCCCGGTCAGGCGCAGCAGGTCCTGGACTTGTGCGGGCCGGGGTTTCCAGGTGCCGCGGTAGTACAGACCGAGCACGTCGATGAGCTGGAGGTCGGCTGAGTGCCTGCGGTGGAAGGTATCGAGCCGGTTGCCGACCTCGACGAGGACCTGGTGGTCGGGATGCCTTTCGGGCATGCGCATGCGGTGGTTGCGGTTCAAGCGCAGCAGGCGCTGCAGGGCGTCGTTGACGCGGACGGCTCCGGACCGGGCCCCGAAGTGGTTGCGCACCAGGTCGCGCAGGCCGGCGACGCCGGAGCGCTCGTCGAGGATCCGGCGCAGTTCGGGCACCGAGGGGCGGTCCCGGGCGGCCTGCGCCCCGGCCCACACTCCGTACGGGCTGAACGTGGTGAGCAGCCGCTGCCGTACGGCCGGGTCGAGGGGCAGGTCCGGGTGGACGGCGAAGCCTTTGGGGCTCATGGCCATCACCAGGGAGCGGGTGAGCACCGTGTCGTCCACGGCGGCCAGTTCGCCCAGGGCGGCAAGGTCGTCGTCGGGTGCGATGGCGGCGCCTTCGGCGAGGAGAGCGGCGACGGGGACGATGGTGTGGAACAGGCCGCGGCCGCCGGTGGTGAGCAGCGTGTCGATCTCCTTTTGGGCGCGGGTGAACGGGTCGGTGCCGGAGCCGGTGGCGGGGTTGCGCAGGTGTTCTTGGACCAGGGAGGGCCAGATCTCGTTGATCCGCGGCATGACGCCGATGGCTTTCATCGGGGTCAGGGTGGTGCCGCTGCTGACGAACCGCTGGGCGATCTCCTGGCCGATGCCGGTCAGCCCCTGGTTGCCGATGGTGTAGACGATTGCGTCAGCGCGGTCGCACTCGGTGCTGGTGAGCAGGTCGAGCGAGGCGGCGGCGTCGTGTCCGTACACCGAGTTGAAGCCGGGTGTGTCGATCAGCCGGAAGTCTTCGAGCAGCGGGGCGTGGAGGGTGGCCACGATGCGGTCCACCTCCTTCAGGGCGGAATCGGCGGCGTCGCGCCGCACGGTCAGCTCGTGCAGGGCATCGAGCGGGGCGGGCCGAGTGGTGCCGTCGCGGTAGTGAGCGACAAGCCCGGGCCGGTCCCCGTGGACCAGCTCGGTCAGCACGTAGGTGGTCTCCAGCTGACCGGTGGCCATGGCCTGGGCCCTGGCCTGTTCCATGGCCCGGTCCTGGGCGTCGTCGGACACGCTGAGCGCGGCCCTGGCCCCGACCAGGGCATTGACCAGCGTGGACTTGCCGCACTTGATCTCCCCGGCGACCGCCACCCGCATCGGTTCACCGAAGGTGGCCACCCAGGCGGCAGCCTCCCGGGCCACCGGGTGGCAGCCCGGCCGGGACGAGGTGAGCCCGGCCACGCCCTCAAGTACCGCGCGGGCCTGCTGCTGAAGGTCTTTCACCCAGCCGCCTTTAGTCGAAGTCCTCGGTGCGGAACGCGGACCCGGCCGGTTCCGCCGGACCACCGCCTGACGGCCCGCCGGAAGCAGCGCCGTCTCCCGCAGTGCCACCGGAGTGCGGCGAACTGCCGCCCGTGACGCGGACCGTGCTTCCTGCGGTTGCTGTGGGCTCTGTGGAACCCGCACCGCCGGACTGCTCCGCCCCGTCCGGGGATCCCGCGTGCCCCGCGGACCCGGTCGGGCCGGGGCCGTCCCAGCCGGGCAGACGGCCCCGCTGTGCCGTCACCCGGGTCCGCAGTGCCGCTGCGTCCTCGGCGACCGACTCCAGCCCGGTGAGCACCGGCCGCAGGCGCGCCGCTTCGGCGTCGGCCTCGGCGCGGGTGCACTGAAGGTCCTTGCCCAGCTGGGCGATCCGGGCGCCGACATCGTTCCTCTCCCGGGCCAGCGCACCCCGCAGCGCCGAGAGTGCGCCGTTCTGCAGAGCCGGGACGACCGACCGCAGCCGGGCCCGCGCCTCCTCCTGGTTGGGAGCCAGCGCCTCGACGACATGCTTGCGCAGCCGAGCACGCCGGGTCTCCAGATCGGCCTGCTCCATCTCCTCCAGTTCCTCGCGGAACCCGAAGGCCGCATCCGCCAGCCCGCCGACCGCCGTGCCTGCGGCCGCTGCCGCGACCGCCCCGATCATCGGGGCCGCCGCGAACGCGGCCGGCGGGAACAGCAGCACGGCGCCCACGGCGAGTCCGGCGCCCACCGCCTTCCACAGCCCGCCCTTGCGGGCTGCCCGGCCGCCGGCCTCCACCACCCGGCCGGCGTCACTCTTCGCCCGGCGGCGGGTGACCGGTTCGGTGAACGAGGCCGCCTTCGTGCCGTGGAAGGACGCGTCGACGCGGACCCGGTCCAGGGTCAGGCCGAGCGCGGCGGCGGCGGCCTCCAGCGCCTCGTTGGCCCGCACCTCCAGGCGGCGCGCGGCAGCCGTGTACTGGTCGTGCACCTGGTTGAGGACCGCGGAGGTGAAGGCGTTCGCGCCCAGACCGGGCCCGGCACCATCCAGTTCGGTCTGGGCGCGGGCCTTGACGCTGTGCAGGCCGCTGTCCAGCTTCAGTGTCTCGTCGGTGCAGATCCGCTGCAGTTCCTCGCGCAGCCGCACCGTCCAGTCGGCCTCCGAGCCGGTGACCTCCTCCAGATGGCGCCGACGCTCGTCCAACTCCTCCCGGACCGCGACGATCTCAGGGGAGTTGCCATCCGCCAGGGTCTTCAGCCGCAGCCGCAGCCGCTCCTGGGCCGGATCCACGACGGCCTCCAGCCGGTCCAGCGCGGCGGCGGCCAACAACGAGCCGGCCCGGGCGGCGATCGCGGTGTCGATGGCCTCGGCCAGCGCCGTGATGTTGGAGGCGGCCTCCTCCTCTGCATCACCCAGCGCCATCAGCGAGGTGAGGGCCGACACCGGCACGACCACCAGATCTCCGGGGGCCGTCTGAAGGGCCTCGGCGGCCTTGGCCCGTACGTCGGCGACGGCCCGGGTGACGCCCTCCTCGCCGTACTGGGCCACTAGGTCGGCCTTGCTGCGGGCGATCACCAGCGCGTCCCCGACCCGCTCGGTCACCCGCCGCAGGAACGCCAGCTCCGACTCGCTGACCGTCTGCGCCGCGCTCACGAACAGCGCCGCGTCGATCTGCTCCAGATAGGCGTTGGTCACCAGCGCGTGCGCCGCGTTCGTCGACCCGATCCCCGGCAGATCGACGAAACCGATGCCGTCTTGCAGTAGCGGCAGCGGCAGCCCGATGCGCACTTCCACCACCTGCTGCGCGTTGCACGGGTTGCCGGCCTCGGTGACATAGCGGGTCAGGTCGGCGGCCTGGACCTCGAAGCCCGCGGGCTGCTTGCGGGTGACCACCAGCACCTGCTCGCTGTCGGCCCACCGCACCACGGTCGGCACCGACGTGGTCGCCCCGACGTCGGCAGGGAACAGCTCCGGGCGCCCCAGCAGTGCTCCCAGCAGCGTCGACTTACCGCTGCTGAACTCACCGCACACCGCGATCAGGAAGGTACGGCTCCGCAGCCGCTCACCGGTGCGGGCGACCTGCTCCCAGCCCTCGGCGTCCGTCGTCAGCTCCGGTATGCCGGCGGCGCGGTCCAGCAGGGCCAGCACAGCCCCCACCAGATCCGCGAAGTCCGGGGCCGGGGTCGGAGAGGCAATGGTCATCGTGACTCCTCCTGGGCGAGCGCAGGCGCGGACGCGGCTGTTGATGCGGGCACGGATTCGGGTTCGGGGTCGGCGGGCAGGATCCGGGCCAGGAACTTCGGCCCGAGCACCCGGTAGAACGGCACCAGCCCGGGTTCGAGCAGCGGGGCCAGACAGTCGGCGAAGCGGCCCCACCACGCGCCCGGCAGTACCCGCCCGGCGGCCAGGGCCTCGCACAGCTCGTCGTAGAAACCGAACGCGGTGGTGCGTGCCTGCCGGTAGGAGGCGGCATCCCGCGGCAGCCCGGGGTGCGGAAACGCGCCCACCGCCCGCTGGACGTCCACCGGACCCGGCCACGGCGACTCGAACCGGTGGTCGGCGAATGCCGCCACCTCACCGGCCGGCCAACCGACGGTCAGATGCGCGAACGGCGGCAGCACCTCCAGCCCGCCGCCTTTGCCACCTTGCCGCGGCCGGGTACGGAACGCCACCACCGTCAGATACACCCGGGGCACGTCGGCGGTCCCTCGCAGCATCGGTACGGGCCATCCGAGCTCCGCCTCCAGCGGGACGACGGAACGGAACAGCGCGCTGCGCCGCAGCTCGGCCAACAGCCTCTGCGACCTGGGAGCGGGGACGGCCGCCCTGGCATCGGCCGCAGAAGCAGAGGCAGAGGCAGTCATTTCGGCTCCACCGTCTCCCAGGTCTTCGTGTCGTAGTACTCGTTCGTGGTGGTGGAATACGCAACCGGGTTCCCCGACTCGGTCTCCCCGTCAACGCTCAAGGCCGTGCCCACCATCACCGGCTCGACCGGCTCGGCCCCCACAAGCGCCACCAGCCCGCTGCCCGGCATGTCCGCGAGCTCCTGACCGGCGGAGGCGCCGGACTCTCCCGGGTGGACCATGACATGCCCGGAAGCCGCCCAAGCCTCCTCGAACCTGTCGAGTCCCACCCGCATCCCCGCCCCGTCCGGCACCCCGGAATCGTTGACCACCACACACGGATGCAGCGGATCGGTCAGGTCGAAACCGGTCACGACCACCACATGCATCGCCCCACCACCCACGATCACCGGAGCATCCGCCAGCGCCGCATCCCCGGCCCGCGCACCCCACAGCTCCGCCGAGTCCACGCTCACAATCACCGGAACATCTTGCGCGGCCAGCGTCATCAGCTCCTCCACCGTGCCGCCGTCCTCCCGCACGGTGGGCACCCCGTGCTCCTCCAGCAGATCGCCGACATGAGCCAACGGCGTGCCCCGCGCCGGGTCGTACCAGCCGTCCGCCTCCGCCTCCACCGCCAGCCGGCTCTCATCGAAGGAGAGCCCGGTGACCGACTCCAACACGTCCTCCTGCGCGGCGACTGCACAGGAGTTGGGGGCTTCCTGCTCGTGCCAGAACCGCATGTCGGCATCTGGATGCCCGATCAGCAGCGACTCGTGCGGCGACGGGGCATCCAGTGACGAGGCATACGGGCCCGGGACATCCGGCGAATCGTGACCGCCGAGGCCAACGTCGTCGGCCACAGGCGCGAACGGCTCGGAACCCGCTTCCCACGGCGGCAGTGCGCCGGACGCTGTTTGCTCCTCGTCGTGCTGGTGAATGTGAAACTCCGCGAGGTTCACATCCGACGCCTCGTCAAAGGTGGGAAAATCCTCCTGCGCACCTGGCCATTCATCGTGTGTCATGCCGCTGCGTCTCCCAACCGGACCGGTGCGGTGCTGTCACATGCATAGGTGCACGGGTTCGCCGGTTCTGTTCCGTCCTCACGCGATTCCCCAAATTCGTACGGTCTTGTCGTTGCTGGCGGTGGCGAGAAGGGTGCCGTCGGGAGAAAATGCCACACCACTCACCCCCTCGGTGTGGCCGGTGAGGGTGGCTTGCGTGGTGGCGGTGGCCACGTCCCAGACGCGCGCGGTTCTATCGATGTCGCTGGTGGTGGCGAGGAGAGTGCCATCGGGCGAGAACGCCACACCACTCAACCCGCCAGTGTGGCCGATGAAAGTGGCCCTTGTGGCGCCTGTGGCCACGTCCCAGATGCGCGAGGTCTTGTCATAGCTTGCGGTTGCGAGGAAAGCACCGTCGGGGGAAAAGACCACATCCCACACCCCGCCATTGTGTCCGGTGATGGTCCGGAGGCAACGGAGCGAGGAAAGGTTCTTCTTTTGGATGATCTTCTTCCGGACTGAGCTCGCTCCAGAAGGGAATGCTGCAGGCAATTTCCGGCCCCGGTTACGGGAACGGGGCGGCGCGGGTGGCCTCTGAAGCGGAACACCGGATCCGACAGGGAAGAGGCCGTGCGCGGTAGCGAGCTCCGCAGGGTGCGGGCCGCGGCGCACGGAGGTGCGAAGGCTCAGCGCATCGCTAATGGCGGGACTGCGGGTGGCGCCGCCGGTGGCGATGGTGGCAGTCAGACCGCTCCAGGTGAAGCCGTTAGCGGTGAGCAGGGTTTCGCCGCAGGCCAGGGCCGTGTCGGTGACGGGTTTGGTGAGCTCTGCCAGGTCGGTGCGGCTGAGGGTGAGCTGCGTGGGACCCGTGCGGTAGGGATTGCGCGCATAAGCGACGGTGCTACCGGTCAGCTGATGTTTCAACGAGCGGGCGGCCTCGGCGAGTTCGCTCAGCTCCCAGGCATCGTTCTCGTCGGGTTCGGGAAGGCCGTGGCTGGTGCGCAGGTGCTCCGTGATGGCATCGTCTATGAGGTATCCGCCGATGGCGGCGTCGCCGGCGGTGTCGAGCACGGTCAGCTCGCCTTCGGCGCCGGTGCGGACCAGCGCCAGGTCCAGGGTGCCGCCACCGAGATCGAACACCAGCCAGGTACCAGGCTCCTGACTGTCCCCCAGCGTGGCGCGTGCCGCGGCGACCGGCTCGGGCACCAGGGTCACCCGGCTGGTGTGGAACCCCACCTGCCCGGCGGCGGCCCGCAGCACTTCCGCACGTGCACCCTCGAACGACACGGGGACGCCGAGGATGAGCTCCTCGATGGGTTCGTCGGACAGCTCCCGTGCGTTGGCCAAACACCGGTTCAGGATCTGGGCGAGGAGTTCGGCCGTCTGGTAGGGGGCGCCGCCCAGGTAGGCGGGCCGGTCGGAGTCGAGCAGCCGCTTGATGTCATCGCGGTAGAGCTCCGGGTGCGCGCCTCGGACCTGCTCGGCGCCTGTGCCCAGCAGCCAGCCGCCCTGCGGGCCGCGGGCGATGCTGGAACGGGCCCACAACTGCCCGGTCTCCGGATCCGGCACCAACCGCCGCCCGCCCGCGTCCTCCAAAATCACCGCTACCGACCACGTGCCGATGTCAATACCCAGCCGCGCCATCAGCCGACCCTCCAGATCTCTACAGTCTTGGTGTCGATGCCGGTGGCGAGCATGGCCCCGTCCGGCGAGAACGCCAGAGCGTTGACATCGTCGTATTCCTCGAGCTTCTTCACCAGGCTGAAGTCCGAGGTTCGCCACAGCCGGATCTTCGAACTGTCCTCGGAGCCGGTGGCCAGGAGGTCACCGGAGGGGGAGTAGGCGAGAGCGTTGATACATTTACTGTGGCTGAGGACCTCCAGTTCCCAGTGGCCTTGGGCGTCCCAGACTCGTACCTCCCCGTCGTCGTCTGCGGAGGCGTAGGTCCGTCCATCGGGTGAGAAGGCCACGGCCCGTACGGTGTCCCAGTGGCCGTCGTGTTCCTCCAGCAGGCCGCCTCCGCCCAGGTCCCACACGAAGACGCTGGGACCGGCGCCAGCCAGCAACAGCCGACCGTCGGGTGAGAAGGTGACGCTCTTGACCGCATTGTCCAGCGGCCCTATGAGACCCAGGTGCTCACCGGTGTGTCCGCCCCACAGGTTGATGGTCTTGTCGTCGCTACCGGTGGCCAGGATGCCGTCCGTGGAGAAGGCCACGGTGTTGACGACGTCGTCGTGGCCGGCCAGCACGAAACGCTGGGTGCCGTTGACCGCGTCCCAGATCCGGACCTTCTTCTTGTCGCTGCCCGAGGCGAGGGTCCGTCCGTCGGGGGCGAAGCTGACGGCGTTGACGTAGTCGTTGTGCCCGTGCAGGGTGTGCCGCAGTGCTCCGGTGCGGCCGTCCCAAACACGAACGGTCTCGTCCCAACTGGCGGTGGCGATCAGGCAGCCATCCGGGGAGAAGGAGACACCGACGACTTCGGCGGTGTGGCCCTTCAGCGTGGCCACCGATTCCAGGCTCCATGCAGTTGACGCTGTGATGGGCACCCCGCGGGTGCCCGCCCAGGCCGACAGCGGCTCAGTGGGCGTTGGGGTCCGCGCGGAGGGTGGGACCTCGGGCTCGGGTTCTGGTTCCGGGTCTGGGGGCAGCAGGCCGTGGGCGGTGGCCAGCTCCGGTGGCTGGCTGCACGTGACGAGGGTTCCTCGGGCCTTGAGCCGGTCCCAGACGGCCGGGCTGCGTGAGGCTCCTCCGGTGGGGACGATCCCGGCCAGGTCGGGCCACCACAACCCGTTCGCTGCCAGCAGCGCCTCACACCGTGCGCAAGCAGCGTCCACCACAGGCATCGCCAGGGCGCGCAACTGCTCCAGGGCGAGGGTGAATTGCCGTGGCCGGCCGCCGAGCGGGTTGCGGGCGTAGGCGGTCGCAGCATCGCTGAGCTGGTGCTTCAGGGACCGTGCCGCTGCCACGAGGTCGGAGAGGTCCGCCGGGTCGAGCTCGTCCGCTTCGGCGAGTTCGTATGTCCTACGCAGGTGTTCTACCACGGCATCATCGATGGCGAAGCCACCGAGGGTGGGATCGCCCGCGGTGTCCAACACCGAGAGCTCCCCGCCTTGCTCAATGCGTACCAGCGCCAGATCCAGGGTGCCGCCGCCGAGGTCGAACACCAGCCAAGTCCCCGGCTCATTGCCCTCGCCCAAGGCAATGCGGGCCGCGGCCACCGGCTCCGGAACCAGAGCCACCGGGCCGTCAAAGCCCGCCAGGCCCACGGCCTTGCGTATCGTCTGCTGCCGCACGGTCTCGAACGTCACCGGGATGCCCACAAGGAGCTCGTCGATCGGCTCTGAGGTGAGCGTCCGGGCCTGGCGGAGGGCCCGTTCGACCAGGAGGGCAAGCAATCGTTCGGGCCGGTACGGCATGCCGCCGAGATATATGGGCCGGTCGGAGTCCAGCAGCCGCTTCAGGTCGTCCCGGTAACGGTCGGGATGGGTGGCCCGGAGCTCTTCCGCGCTGCGGCCATAAAGCCAGCTGCCGTCCGGCGCCAGAGCGACAGCTGCCCGCGACCAGAACTGCCCTGTCACCGGATCCGGCACCAAACGGCGTCCCACATCATCCACCAGCAACGCCGCCACCGACCAGGTGCCCAAGTCGATCCCCAGCCGCGCCATCAGCACGCCCCCCAGGCATGAGCCGGGCCCGCCAACACGCTGCATGCCGATACTTGAGCGCTTGCTATGCCCACTGGCCCGTTGCCTGGGCCTGCCAATGACCGCTCCCCCACAGCCATGCCGCTCCCCCGTATCCCGATCCGGATGCCGCTGTACACCATGGGTCCTGGGACAGCACCGTTTTGTTCCCGGTAAGAGCCGTCAGGAGTTACCCATCCCCAGAACGGTGTCTTTACAGCTATTCGGGTACCCGGCGGTGATCCTATGACCAGACCCCGGTCATGGGTGGAAGTTTCACCAGATACCCGGCACGGCGCTGTGTGCCGGAAGATTTCCATCGGGGCACGAGGACGTCCCCCGCCTCGATGTATGGTGCCGCTTGCCAGACGGAGCATCACCATTGATGCGCGTCAACGGCGACGGGGCAGCCCAAGACATGCCGTACATGGCGCGAGGAGGGTTCTCGGCTTCGCCGGACAGAGGCGAACGGCGCCGATGGGCGACTGAGCAAGCAGAAGCGGCGGGGCGAGGCTCCGGTCGCCGCGGCGATGGCCGCGCTGGATTTTGCTCTCCGTCGACCAGATGCGCCAGGGTCAGTGAGCTTCTTCGAGTTGGCCACCGATCGGGTGACGGGCCGTGAAGCGCAACGAGCGAGGCCCCCGGGCTGTTGATCGAGATGTCTGACGTCTCCATCACGTTGCTCGGGGGCCTCGTTGGTCATCCATCCTGCCGCACTCG
>DATCQX010001102.1:0-6442 GCA_036569285.1 Streptomyces sp. | reverse complement strand
CCTCCTGAGTGGCGCTCTCCGAAGGCGTGGGGGACGGGGAGGCGCTGGGGTGCGGGGTGTTCAGGGAGTGGGATGCCGTGACGGGGAGGCTGTCGGCGGTGGTCTGCTCCCGGTCGTCCCCCGTGGTGAACAGGAACGCGCCCGAGGTGAGAGCGGCAGCGACGACGGCGGCGGTCGCGGCAAGGACGAGGCTCCGGCGTCCGCGGCGAGGGGCGGGCGGCGGAACCTGAAGGTCCGTCGTGACCGCCGAAACCGGCGTCGAGGCGGCGACATGCGGAGCCGGAGCCGGAGCCGGTGCCGCTGCCCCGGAAGGCGCACCCCCCTCCCCCCGCAGCAACCTCTCCGCCCCCTCCGCCGACAACCTCTCCTCCGGCTTCGGCGCCAGCAACCCCCGGATCACCGGAGTCAGCGGCCCGGCGTCCCGCACCTCCGGCGGCGGTTCCATCGCGATGGCGTACATCGTCTCGGTGACGGACGCCCGCAGGAACGGCGAGCGCCCGTCGACCGCCTGGAAGAGCGTCGCGCCGAGCGCCCACAGGTCGGCCGCCGGACCGGGCGGCGCGCCGACGAGCCGTTCGGGCGCCATGAAGTCGACGGAGCCCACGAGTTGGCCGGTGCGGGTGAGGCCGGGCGTCTCGACGGCCTGGGCGATGCCGAAGTCGGTGAGGACGACGCGCCCGTCCTCCGTGAGCAGGACGTTCGCCGGTTTCACGTCCCGGTGCAGGACGCCCGCCCCGTGCGCGGCACGCAGCGCGGCGAGAACGCCCCGGCCGACCCTGGCGGCCTCGGCGACCTCCAACGGGCCGTCCGTCGCGATCAGTTCGGCGAGGGTCAGCGAGGGGACGTACTCCATGACGATGACGGGGCGCCCCTCGTCGTCGTCCACCACATCGTGCACGGCGACGACGTTCGGATGGCTGACGCGGGCCGCGTTGCGGGCCTCCCGGCGGGCGCGTTCGTAGAGGGTGGCGAGGTCCGTCTCGTCCAACTGCGGCTGAGGGTGCAGCCGTTTCACCGCGACGACGCGCGCGAGCAGTTCGTCCCGCGCGCGCCACACGGTGGCCATGCCGCCACGGCCGACGCGGTCGAGGACGCGGTACCGGCCGGCGATCAGCCGTCCCTCATCGGACACCGTGGTTTCCTCATCAGTTCGGGGAGCCGGACGGCACGACCCGTCCAACGCCCCTTCGCCCACTGTCAGTTGAGGAGCGTGCGGGCGATCTTACGGTGCCGCTCTCCGCAGCGCCCAGGCTCTCAGTACCCCACCCCCTCCCGCAGCAGCAGCACCGTCCCCCTCCCCGGCACCGGCTCCGCGTTGAGGATCAGGAGGCGGTTGACGGCGCTGGACTTGCCGTAGACCGCCTGGGCGCGGGTGTTCTCCAGGGGGAGGACGTGTTCTTCGACCCGGCGGAGGGCGGTCGGGAGGTCGGGGACGATCTTCTGCGCGCCGACGACCCAGATCGCGTGGGCCGCGCCGCCGGCGCTCGCGGGGAGCTGGCTGCCGGAGGCGGACGCGAGGACGAGGGCGCCGGTCTCGGTGACGGCGGCCACGCTGTTGACGACGTACTCGGGGCTCGCGAGCCGCGTGCGGATCTCGTCCGCGTCGGCGGCCCGGTCGAGGGCGAGGAGACGTGGCTTGACGGCGTCGTACCGGTCGCCGGTGTTGATGTCGTCGTCGATGCCGGACAGCCGGAGGGTCTCGCTGGCCCCGGTGAACACCTCGGCGCCCTCGGGGAGCAGTTCCCTCACGCGGGCGCGGGCGGCGGAGACGCCGTCCAGGATCTCGGCGGCGAAGCCGTTCGCGCGCAGGGCGGCGGCCACGCGCTCCAGCTGTTCGGACGACGCCGGCTGGGCGAAGTCGGTGCGGGGGCCGTCGTCCGTGTCGCTGTCGGACGCCGCCTCGATCCCCCCTTCCCCCTCGGCCCCCGGCGCCCCACCCCCCAGCGGCGACATGTCCAGGTACCGCACCTCGTACTCCCGCTCGACGAACCGCCAGCCCTCCTCGGTGCGCCGGTAACGGTCGTGGTAGACGGCGAAGTTGACCCCCTGGCGCCCGTCCAGCGTGCGGGCGATCTCGTGCATGTACGCGCGTCCCGTCGCCGTGTCGCCGTCGAGGACGATCGTGCCGGGGTGGGTGTTCTGGACGAAGAAGTCCCACAGGGCCTGCAGCCGCTCGCCCCCGGCGACGATTTCCTCGCGGCCGACGAACTCGACCGGGACGTTGGGCATGCGCAGGACGCCGTCCGGGGTGAACAGCGCGGCCATGCGCGGCCGGTCGCGCATCATCGCGGAGTCGGTGAACTCGCCCCGCAGCGCCTCGATCTCGACGCGGTCGGCGATGGCCTGGAAGTCGTTCATCGGTGCCCCTCTCGTTGACGTGGTCACCGGTACGACAAGACAGCCGAGCGGAATGTGAGGCCGCCGCGTAAAAACAGGCACGCCGGTACGACAAAGCCGCCCCCCCCCGATCCGAGGAGCCACCTCACAATCCCGTGCGGCGTCTTGTCGTACTGGACAGACGCACCCGGACGAGCGGAGAGACGGCGACCATGACCACCGGCACAGAGCGCGAAGACCCCGACCTCGACGACGTCATGCGCGAGCGGCGCCGCCTCATCAACCTCGGCTACCGCCTCCTCGGCTCCCTCGCCGACGCCGAGGACGTCGTCCAGGAGACCTACGCCCGCTGGTACGCGCTGCCCGAGAGCGACCGGCGGGCGGTCGAGTCGCCCGGCGCCTGGCTGACGACCGTCGCCGGCCGCATCTGCCTCAACCTCCTCGGCTCGGCGCGCGTCAGACGCGAGACGTACGTCGGCGACTGGCTGCCGGAGCCGCTGCCCGAGCCGGCGGACGGCACCGACCCGGCCGACCACGTCACCCTCGACGAGTCGGTGACGATGGCCTTCCTGGTCGTCCTCGACGCGATGACCCCGGCGGAGCGCGTCGCGTTCGTCCTGCACGACGTCTTCCGCTACCCCTTCGGCGAGGTCGCCGAGATCGTCGGCCGCACCCCGGCGGCGTGCCGCCAGCTCGCGACGTCCGCCCGCCGCAGGGTCCGGGACGCGCGCAGCCCGGCGGCGGGGGCGGGGCAGGCCGACGTCGTCCGGCGGTTCCGGACGGCGTGGGAGGCCAAGGACATCGAGGCGCTGATCGGGCTGCTCGACCCCGACGCCGTCGCGACGGCCGACGGGGGCGGGCTGGCCGTCACGCATCCGTCCCCGATCGTCGGCGGCGAGCTGATCGCCCACGCCTACGCCGAGATCGCGCGGGTGGCGGGCCACCGTACGGCGTTCGTGGAGCGGGTGGTCAACGGGCTGCCCGGACTGGTCGCGTGGCAGGACGGCAGGGTGGCGACCGTGTACGCGTTCGAGGTCGTGGACGGCCGGGTGCGGCACATCTGGGCGGTGCGCAACCCCGAGAAGCTCGGGCCGTGGCGGACCGAGGGGAGCGGGGCAGACGGAGGGCCGGTGAGCGGGTGAGCCGAAGCCCGGACGGCTCGCGCAAAAAGGCGGCAAAGCAAGCCGCTGGTCCGGCAACGCGGACCCGTGAGGCAACATCTTGGTGAACGGTGGGCGCCGGTGACGGGAAGGGGCGCCCGCCGCACCGGGACGCCGACAGGGAGTGGAGCCGTAGTGGAGCCGAGGATCGCGGTCGCCGTGGTGACGATGGGAAACCGGCCGCACGAGGTCGACGCCCTGTTGGAGTCCGTGGCGAAGCAGAGCCTGGCGCCCGCGCGGATCGTCATCGTCGGCAACGGCTGCCGCCTTCCCGAGTTCACGGACAGGCTCGCTCTTCCGGGTGAGGTCACGCTGATCGAACTGGACGAGAACCTGGGCTGTCCGGGTGGCCGCAACGAGGCCTTGGCGAAGCTCCGGGAGTTCGGGGACGTCGACGTCGTCGTCGATCTGGACGACGACGGCCTCCTCCCCGACCCCGACACCCTGCGCGGCGTCCGCGATCTGTACGCGGCGGACGACCGTCTCGGCATCGTCGGCTTCCGGATCGCGGACGAGAACGGCGAGACCGCGCGCCGGCACGTCCCGCGCCCGGGGCGGACGGACCCGATGGACGGCGGTTACGTCACCGGATTCCTCGGCGGCGGGCACGCTCTCAGCATGCGGATGCTCGCGCAGACCGGCGACTGGCCCGCGGAGTTCTTCTTCGCCCACGAGGAGACGGACCTCGCGTGGCGGGCGACCGACGCGGGCTGGAAGATCCTGTACGCGCCCGAGCTGCTCCTCCAGCACCCCAAGACGTCCCCCGCGCGGCACGCGATCTACTACAGGGTCACCGCCCGCAACCGCGTCTGGCTGGTCCGCCGCAACCTTCCCCTCCCGCTGATCCCCCTCCACCTGGGCATCTGGATCGCGGTCACCCTCCTGCGCACCCGCTCGGTGGCGGGCCTGCGCGCCTGGTTCGCGGGGTTCGCGGAGGGCGTCCGGCAGCCCGGGGGGCCGCGGCGGCCGATGCGGTGGCGGACGGTGTGGAAGCTGACCCGGCTGGGGCGCCCGCCGATCATCTGAGACCGGGGGTTCCTTTGAGACCGGGGTTTCTTTGAGCGCCGGGCATTTCTGAGGCTCGGCCATTTCTGTTACCCGGTTAAAGATTTCACTTGGCGTCGGCATAGCACTCCACCACCGCCGTCGTGAACGGAAACCGCACCGGCGTCTCCCCGAACGTCAGCCGCGCGGCCGTCTCCGACGCCTCCCGGATCGCCCGGACGACCGCCTCGGCCTCCCCCTCCGGACAGTGCACGATCACCTCGTCGTGCTGGAAGAACACCAGCTCCGCCGCCATCCCCGCGCACGCCTGCCGCAGCGCCGCCAGCATCAGCAGCGCCCAGTCCGCCGCGCTGCCCTGCACGACGAAGTTCCGGGTGAAGCGGCCCCTGGCGCGCGCGTTGCTCGACGCGTACCCCGGGACCCAGGCCGACGACTCGCCGTCCGCGGCATCCACCGGGGCGTCGACGGGGATGCCCGCCTCGTCGTCCGCGTCCCCCGACGTCACCGCGGGCGGGCAGGTGCGGCCCAGCCACGTGCGGACGAGGCGGCCCTCCTCGCCCGCACGGGCCGCGTCGTCGACGTACGCCACCGCGCGCGGGAAGCGGCGGCGCAGGGCCGCGAGGTTCTTCAGGCCGTCGCCCGAGGTCTGGCCGTAGACCGCGCCGAGGACGGCGATCTTGGCCTGGTCGCGGTCGCCGGAGAACGCGCGGTCCGATACGGCCTGGTAGAGGTCGGTCGGCCTCCCCGCGACCTCCATCAGGCCCGGGTCTCGGGAGATCGCGGCGAGGACCCTCGGCTCCATCTGGTCCGCGTCCGCCACGACCAGGCGCCAGCCGGGATCCGCGATCACCGCGCGCCGGATCACCTTCGGGATCTGGAGGGCGCCGCCGCCGTTGGTCACCCAGCGGCCCGTGACGGTGCCGCCCGCGAGGAACTCCGGGCGGAAGCGGCCGTCCCTCACCCAGTCCTGGAGCCAGCTCCAGCCGTGGGCCACCCAGATGCGGTACAGCTTCTTGTAGGCGATGAGGGGTTCGACGGCCGGGTGGTCGATGGATTCGAGCTCCCAGCGGCGGGTGGACTTGATCTTGATGCCGGACTGGGCGAAGGCCCTGACGACGTCTGCGGGGAGGTCGGGGCGGACCCTTCTGCCGAACGCCGCGGAGACCTCGTCCGCGAGTTCCGCCAGGCGGCGGGGCTCGCCGCCTCCCGCGTACCGGTCTCCCAGCAGTTCCTGGAGGACCTCGCGGTGCACGTCCGCGCGCCACGGCAATCCCGCCGCGTTCATCTCCCCGGCGACGAGGGTTCCCGCCGACTCCGCCGCCGTCAACAGGCGCATTCGTCCTGGGTGTTCGGCCTTGTCGTGCCGTCGCAACTGCTCGCCGTACACCTCCACCAGTTCCCCGAGTGTGAGCCTCGCGAGTGCGTCCCTCGGTTCGAACAGGGAGGGTTGTCCGCTGGGGTCCGCTGTCCTCGCCGGCGGGTCGTCCGGGACGGCCGTTCCTCGCAGGCGTGCCAGTGCCGCCCACGCGGACCGGGGTGCGCCGAACCTCCCCTCGTGCCCCAGCAGCAGGTTCTCGGCGACCTCGATGTCGTAACACCGCTCCACACGGGCGCCTGCGGCGACTAGTGCCGGGTACATTTCCGCGCTGTTCCGCCACACCCACCTCCCCACCGCCGCCCTCTTCCGCACCGCCTCCACTGCGCTGGGCTCCCACACGGCGTCCCCTGCCTGCCGTCCGCCATCCCCCAAGGGCGCGACCTCCACACCCCCTTCCTGACCTGGCACCATCACCCATCGCTCACTCATGTGCCGAGTGTGCCAGGGGGGACTGACAACGCCCCGAATCGTTTTGATCCGGGGCAAAAGACATGTGCATTTCGGGCCGGGGGCCCGAGGTGGGTCGAGGGAGCGGGGATGGGTTGGGGGCGTGGGTGGGTGT